>CAJUFL010000005.1 GCA_910585605.1 uncultured Lachnospiraceae bacterium
TGAGATGGAGCGGAAGCGGGGACGGAACGTGAATCCTGTGATATCTCCACAGCGACCCCCACCAGCCCCTCATGTTGAAAGCGTCCTCTAGTACGATAAACAAGAATTTAATAAAGAAGATAGTGTATAAGGAGGGGGAAAACGGTCAATATTTATAGATATAAAAATACCTTATTGTGGTAAGAAAATTTTAATGGGATGCAAGTGGAAGGAGATATCTATATGCGTGGCAGAACAGATCTTGCGGTGGAGATGAAAGAAGATTTACAAAGTGATGAACCGATAAGAGGCGTACATGTAATGACAAAAAATAATGGAGATACAGATATAAAAGAAGTGCGCATCGTAGTGGAAAATGATGAGGGAGCCATGAATTTGGGAAAACCGATCGGAACTTATATTACGTTGGAAAGCGAGCAGTTAAGACAGCATGATGAGGGATTTCATCAGCCAATGATGGAGGTGCTTTCAAGACATTTAAGACAGTTTATCGGGAACAAAAAAAAGATTATGGTGGCAGGACTTGGAAATAGAGAAGTGACTCCTGATGCACTGGGACCTTTTGTGATTGATAATCTGTATGTGACAAGGCATTTATTAAAAGAAGGAATTATTTCCAAGAGTGTGGAAATTAGTGCGATTGCACCGGGGGTAATGGCACAGACAGGGATGGAGTCTTTAACGATTTTAAATGCACTGGTCAAAGAGATAAAACCGGAACTTTTAATTGTAATCGATGCGTTGGCAGCAAGGGAATCTGATCGCTTAAATAAGACTATTCAGCTGGCAGATACCGGAATTACTCCGGGTTCGGGAGTAGGAAATCACAGAAAGGCGATAAATGAAGAAAATGTTGGTGTGCCCGTTCTGGCAATTGGTGTGCCGACTGTGATAGCAGTGCCTACCATTGTAAATGATGCAATGGAAGTTATGGTTGCGGCTATCGGAAAACAGGCTACTAAAAATGTGCTGAAAAAATTTAATGAGGAGGAGAGATATCAGCTTGCCTGCGAAATGGTTACCCCCTATCTGGAAAATATGTTTGTAACACCAAAAGATATAGATGAAGCCGTAAAGAGGATCAGTTATACAATTTCGGAAGCAATCAATCAGGCAGCATTAGCATAGAAATGAAAATGCGGAATAGAATGTTAGTATGAAAAATTATCATTATCTGGATTCCGCAAAAAAACTGAATAGAAAGAGACTGGCAGTGGCAGCCGTTATGATTGTATGGTTTTTATTTATGGAACCGTTTTCTAAGGAGTCGGACTGGTTTTTGAGAGCTACTGCACAAATAATACCACTTCTGGCTTTTGAGACACAATACGGAAATCCGTCTGTGGATTATGCTGCCGGTTATGAAGTGCCGGACTGGTTTTTTGAGGATGAGAATGAGGAACCGGTAGGTGGTGACAGTGTCATGGCAGAGCAGGAACAGGAGGCAGTCCCCCCTGACCCTGTGACAACCTTGGCAGATGGAACAAATGGGACAACATATAGCAGGGAACAACTGGAAAAACCGGAATTTTTATTGAATAAAATTTTTGTGGTGGATAGCAATACGAGTATGACGGCAGAGGAGCTGGATATTAAGAATCTGCTGGATGTGGATTTATCGGTTGAAGGTATAAAAAACGGAGGAGCGGAGGGTAATAATGAATATAAAGTTTTAATATACCATACCCATGGCTCAGAGAGTTTTGCCGACAGCAGGGAGGGGGTAAAGGAGGACACGATCATAGGTGTAGGAAGTTATCTTGCCGAGATTCTTAGAAAAGAGTATGGTATCTCAGTATACCATGATGAAACGGCATATGACATGATAGACGGAGTGCTTGACCGAAGTAAGGCCTATGAAAATGCGTATGTAAACGTAACAAAAATTTTACAGGAAAATCCTTCGATTGAAGTGGTCATTGATTTACATAGGGACGGAGTGAATGAAGAAACACATCTGGTAACAGAGGTGAACGGAAAACCCACTGCCAAAATTATGTTTCTAAATGGGGTGAGCCGGTCGAACATGAACGGAGAAATCGAATATTTGAAAAATCCCAATAAGCTGACAAATCTTTCCTTTAGCTTTCAAATGTATCTGGCAGGGAAAGAGCATTATGGCGATTACATAAGAAAGATATATGTGAGAAGTCTGCGGTATAATCTTCATTTAATGCCGAGAGCTGCTCTGATTGAAGCTGGGGCACAAAATAACACGGTGCAGGAGGAGAAAAATGCGATGGAACCGCTGGCTGCAATCCTTGATAAAGTGTTGAGTAAAAAGGAATAATGTGGTATACTATATACACTTGAGGATACACAGAACAGGAGAAAAAAGATGGCACATTTAGACCAGAGTAAGATTCGCAATTTTTGTATTATCGCCCATATTGACCATGGAAAATCGACCCTGGCGGACAGGATCATTGAGAGAACAGGATTATTGACCGACCGGGAGATGCAGGCACAGGTTCTTGACAATATGGAACTGGAAAGAGAACGCGGTATTACCATTAAGGCACAGGCGGTACGTATTGTATATAAGGCACAGGATGGAGAAGAATATATCTTTAATCTGATTGATACTCCGGGACATGTGGATTTTAATTATGAGGTATCCAGAAGTCTTGCGGCCTGTGAGGGGGCAATACTGGTAGTGGATGCTGCCCAGGGTATTGAGGCACAGACTTTGGCAAATGTATATCTGGCAATAGATAATGATCTGGATGTTATGCCGGTGATCAATAAGATAGATTTACCAAGTGCAGATCCGGATCGGGTAATGAATGAAATAGAGGATGTGATTGGAATCGAGGCACAGGATGCCCCGAGGATTTCTGCAAAGACAGGACTTAATATTGATGAGGTATTGGAACAGATTGTGACAAAGATTCCTGCTCCTTCCGGTGATGCGGAAGCGCCGCTTAAAGCACTTATTTTCGACAGCAAGTATGATGCATATAAGGGAGTTATAATTTTTTGCCGTTTGTTTGACGGTTCTGTAAAGAAGGGAAGTACTATCAAAATGATGGCCACTGGGGCAACAGTTGAGGTCGTGGAGGTTGGGATTTTCGGTGCAGGTCAGTTTATTCCACAGGATGAGTTATCTGCGGGGATGGTAGGTTATATTACGGCAAGTTTAAAAGATGTGAAAGATACGCAGGTAGGAGATACGGTGACGGATGCAGGGAATCCCTGTGCCGAGGCACTATCCGGTTATAAGAAAGCAAATCCAATGGTGTATTGCGGACTTTATCCGGCAGATGGAGCAAAATATCCGGATCTCAGGGATGCGTTAGAAAAGCTTCAGTTAAATGATGCCGCACTTAGTTATGAAGCAGAGACTTCCATTGCGTTGGGATTTGGGTTCCGATGTGGTTTTCTGGGTCTGCTGCATTTAGAGATCATTCAGGAACGTCTGGAGAGAGAATATAATCTGGATTTAGTAACGACGGCACCAGGCGTTGTGTATCGTGTTTACAAGACGGACAAAGAGATGATAGAATTAACCAATCCGTCTAATCTTCCGGACCCTTCTCAGATTGACTATATGGAAGAACCTTTTGTTGCGGCAGAGATTATGGTGACAAAAGATTATGTGGGTGCGATTATGCAGCTTTGCCAGGAACGGCGTGGTGTGTATAAGAGTATGGAATATATGGAGGAGAGCAGGGCACTTTTGAAATATGACCTGCCGCTTAACGAGATTATTTATGATTTCTTTGACGCGTTAAAATCCCGTTCAAGGGGGTATGCGTCTTTTGATTATGAATTAAATGGTTATGTAAGGTCTAATCTTGTAAAACTGGATATTTTGATCAACAAAGAAGAGGTAGATGCACTTTCTTTTATCGTACATGCGGATACTGCTTATGAGAGAGGGCGGAAGATGTGTGAAAAGCTGAAAGGAGAAATACCGAGACATTTATTTGAAATACCGATTCAGGCGGCCATCGGAAGCAAGATCATTGCCAGAGAAACCGTAAAGGCTTTGCGCAAAGATGTTCTTGCTAAGTGTTATGGTGGTGATATTTCCAGAAAGAAGAAGCTTCTTGAAAAACAAAAAGAGGGCAAAAAGCGTATGCGCCAAATCGGGAACGTAGAGATTCCTCAGAAAGCATTTATGAGTGTACTAAAACTGGATGACGAATAGCGGGCAGTAACTGTTGTTTAAAATATTTTTATGAGAAATTACGATTAGGGTAATATTTGTGTGGATAAAGGGTCAGGAGCTGTTTCTATGAATGCATTTGGCATTATCACAGCATATGAAGTATTACTAAGGTGAAATTAGTTGCAAGAGACAGGGGAATGAAAATGGAGCCGGAAATAAGGGATTTAAGTTTATATGTACATATTCCATTTTGTAAATCAAAATGTCTGTATTGTGATTTCCTGTCTTTTAGTGGATATGGATATGACAGACAAAAACAATATGTGTCTGCACTTTGTAAAGAGATAGAGGCTTACAGTTCAATTGCCGGGGAATATGTGTTACAGACTGTTTTTATTGGGGGAGGTACACCATCTTATATGGATGTCTCACTGATAGAGCAGATTATTCAGACGATTGATAAGGTTTTTGTGATAGACAAAAGGGCGGAAATTACAATTGAGGGTAATCCGGACAGCCTGACAAGGGAAAAACTTGAGGAGTACCGCCGGCTGGGGATTAACCGACTGAGTATCGGATTACAGAGTACCAATGATGATATGTTAAAGATACTTGGAAGAGTGCATAATTATGACCAGTTTATAGCTGCATATAATAGTGCAAGACAGGCAGGATTTAATAATATCAATGTTGATTTGATGTCAGGACTCCCGAAAGAGAACGTGGAATCCTATATTCATACGCTGGCAAAAGTGGTAAAAATGCAGCCAGAGCATATTTCGGCATACAGTCTGATCATAGAAGAAGGGACACCTTTTAGCGTGGATGAGGAATTGTTAAAAGAACTTCCATCAGAAGAAGTGGACAGGCTTTTGTATGCAAGGACGAAAACACTTTTGCAAAACAGTGGATATTCCCGCTATGAGATTTCTAATTATGCAAGGACTGGTTTTGAATGCCGGCATAATATTGTATATTGGACTGGTGGGGAGTATCTGGGAGTGGGACTGGGGGCTTCCTCTTATCTGAATGTAAGGTTTCCAGATAACCGGTATCAGAAAGTGAGATTTCATGGAGTAGAAAATTTGGCAGAATATATCGGACGTTTTTCACAGTGCGGCAGCATGCAGGAAGATGAATATACGGAAATGTTCAGGATGTTCGGAAAAGCAGAGGAGGATATATATGAAGAAGATATATATGGAGCAAACATCCTTTCAGAGTTTATCAGAGATTATTACAAAGACCTGCATATCCTTAAGCGGAAAGAGAACATGGAAGAATTCATGTTTTTGGGTTTTAGAATGTTAAAAGGGATTTCAAAGACAGAATTTAAGGAACGGTTTGGAGTTGCGGCAGAAAGTGTTTATGGAAAAGTGATAGATAAATATATTGATATGGGTATGATTATAGAACAGGAAGACCGTATATATTTAAGTGATGCAGGGATTGATGTCAGCAATGTGATAATGGCAGAATTTATGCTATAGATATTTTTGTTGATGGTAGTGTTTATTAGATGTATCATATGGATACAGGCTATATAGGAAAACAGAGCTGTTTCGGCATTGGTTTTAAAACTGGAAGTCAAGAGAGGATATTGTCATGTTAAACAAATATTTAACAATGTTAAGGGAAGATATTGGCAATGCCATGTCAAAAAGATGTGGACTGGATGAACTGAATAATCTGCTGATGCTGGTAGGTTTTATTTTTATTGTGATTGCCCTGTTTACAAGAAACTGGATTTTTACATTGGTAGGAGCAGCTTTTGTGGTGCTTTGCTATTTGCGGGTATTTTCTAAAAAACTGGATAAGAGGAGCAGAGAAAATGCTTTTTATATGCGGTATATGGGAAATGTTGTGGTGTATTGTCAGTATTTAAAATTATGTGTGAAGATGAAGATAAAGACTTTGCGGGATACAGAGTATGCATATTTTGTATGCAGTACCTGTAAGCAGATAATCCGTATACCAAAGGGAAAAAATAAAGTCAATATCCGCTGCCCAAAGTGCAGCCAGACATTTATTAAACGGACGTGAAGTTTATTATGAAATCTATTTCCTGATGGAAGGGAAACGATATATAAAAAATATAAGGAGGAGTAGTTTATGGATGATGAGGTAAGAAGGTGGGGAACTGGCAATAGTGTTTTGCCGGGACTTCATAAGGGCAGGAGGTCAAAGGCGTATAGGATTCTAAGTATGGTACTGGTGGCATTAATGGTACTGGTACAGCCGTTGGAATCTTTTGCTGCTAATGTATCGACATACAGGGTTACGTTTTATGATTCAATAAAAAAAGATCCAGAGGAAGGTCATGAGATTAACAACCGGTATTGTCATTTTACGGAGATGATGGATGAGGGTTCCGAATTGCCAAAGCTGGAGGAACCTTATATAGAAGGATATCATTTTTTAGGGTGGTATAAAAGTGAGGCAAAACCATGGTCTTATCAATCTGGTGAACCGTATGATCTGAATCAGCCTGTAACAAGTGATTTAATGTTATATGCGAATTATTGGGTAGAAAGAACAGATGCAAATACAATAACTTTAACAGATGGTTATTCAGATACTATATTGTTGAAAAAGTTAAATGCTAGTGTAAGAGATGAGAAAGTATATTTTAAGTTTACACCAGAGGTAACTGATAAATACAAATTTGCATTTAATGCCAGTGCTATTCGTTATCAGTTTTTTGGTGAGAATTATGTGGAGAATGCAGGGGCAGAAGGGAAAACTGCTAAATATTGGGAAGGAGAATTAGAGGCAGGCAAAACATACTACTGGAGTCTCTGGTTTGTACCTTCGGCAAGTAGTAAAGCAACGGAATGGAATACACCTATAACGTTTCAGGCTGTTACAACATCTGTGCCCAAGAAAGAGATTAATAAGTTAACCATAACGCCAGATACCCTGTCTAATCATGTATATACCGGAAGTGAGATTATACCGTCAGAAAAGATAACGGTTAAAGACGGGGATAAGACTTTGACAGAGGGCAAGGATTATAAACTGGTATATAAAAATAATATTAATGTCAGCACGGCTGCAAATAAGGCTGCTGTAACTATTCAGGCAATAGACAGTTCCGATTATACAGGTTCCTTTACGAAATATTTTTGGATTACGAAGGCAGCGAAACCATCCAATACACCGAATACATATATGGAGGCTGATTATAATGTAAAAACGGTTGGAGATGTGACACTGCCCGACGGATGGATCTGGCAGGAGGCGGACAGAACAAAGGCTCTGGTTTCTGAAGAGACGGTTACGGCTATGGCAGAATATACAGGTTCAGACAAGGCTAATTACACTACAATTACTGTTTCTATAGATATCATGAGAAAATCTGTGGTAATCACTGATTTTACTTTAAATGAATCCAATAAGGCTCTTAAAGCAGGTGAAGGTTTTAAGCTTGAAATTTCCAGCATAACGCCTTCAGATGCGGAAGAATTTTCCGTGAACTGGCAGAATATATGGAGCAGTAATGATACAAAAGTTGCTACGGTTGATAAAGATGGTAATGTAAAAGCAGTATCAACCGGAACGGCGGTGATTACGGCGAAGATTAACAGCATTTCCAGAACCTGTACGGTGAAGGTGACGAATCCTGTGACAGATTTCCACCTGAATAAAGAGGAGTTGTCATTAAAAGGCGGTGAGACCCAGATTTTGACTCCTGTTACGACACCAGCAAATCCGGATGCCTATACTGTAATGTGGAGCAGCAGTGATTCAGGTGTTGCAATGGTAGATAATTCAGGTATTGTAAAAGCGGCAGGAACAGGGACAGCTACAATCACAGCGGTTATTAATGGTATTTCGAGAACCTGTACGGTAGCAGTGACAAACCCGCTTACTGGATTTACCTTGAATAAGGAGAATGTAACGCTGACAGAGGGTAATTCGGAGACAATCTATATTGCATCTACAACACCGGCAAATCCGGATGCTTATACTGTAACGTATAGCAGCAGTGATTCTTCGGTTGCGGATGTTTTGAACGGAAAGATTACGGCAAAAAATGCGGGAATGGCTACCATTTCGGTTAAGATTCATAATGGGACGGAAGAGATTATAAATACATGCCAGGTTACTGTGACAGCTCCTACTTCGGAGAATTTAACAGGGATTCAGATTATACCAGAGCATATGGATTTGAAGGCGGGGCAACAAGAAGCAATTACAGTAATGCCTGAACCGTCAGGAGCGGTAATTGGTAATATAGAATATAGTTTAAGCAATCAGGAAGGAATTGTGGAAGTAAATGCTGATACAGGAATTGTAACAGCAAAAAAGACAGGAACAGTAGAGATAGCGGTAAAAGCGGGTGGCTTTGAAAAAACATGTACGGTAACGGTTTCAAACCCAGTGACAGGTTTTGCTCTGAATAAGACAGCTGTGTCAATGCAGATTGGAAACAGGGAAAGTTTATCTGTTATCTCCATTGTACCGGAAAATGCAGATCCTTATACCGTTAAGTGGGAGAGCGACAATCAGGATATTGCGAGTGTGAATGAAAGTGGCGAAGTAGAGGCCAAAGCAGGGGGGACGGCAGTGATTACGGCGGTAATTAATGGTCTTTCCAGAAGCTGTACCGTTATGGTTGAAAAGCCTGAACCGATATTGGTAAGCAAAATCGTATTGGATACCGAAGAAAAAACCATAGATAGAAACGAAACATTCCAGATAAAGATTATGGGAATAGAGCCTGAAACGGCAGATAATAAAGAAGTGGAGTGGATCAGCAGTGATCCATTGGTTGCAACAGTAGATGAGAATGGAAACGTGACAGGTATAGCAGCAGGGCAGGCAGTGATCATGGCGATGGCAAAGGATGAGAGTGGTATATCTGCTTCCTGCAAGGTAATAGTAAACAATCCGGTTATCAATTTTGAACTGGATAAAACTTCCATGACAATGAAAATCGGAGAGAAGGAAAGAATATCTATTATTCCTTCTGTGCCGGAAGAGGCGGATTCTTATACTGTAAGATGGAAGAGTAATAACCCGGATATCGCAAGTGTAAACGAAAACGGAGAGGTGGAAGCCAGATCAGAGGGAATAGCAGTGATTACGGCAGAAATCAATGGAAACTCCAGAAGCTGTACTGTTACAGTTCACCAGTCTGCTGAACCGGTATTTGTCAGCAAAATCGTGTTGGATTCAGCACAGAAGACCATAGATAAAAACGGAACATTCCAGATAAAGATTATAGGAATAGAACCTGAAACGGCAGATAATAAGGAAGTGGAGTGGATCAGCAGTAATCCATTGGTTGCAACAGTGGATGAGAACGGAAATGTAACTGGTATAATGGCAGGGAATGCAGTGATCAGAGCGGTTGCAAAGGATGGAAGCGGTACAGATGCTTCCTGTATGGTCACAGTGAAGGAAGAAGGTTCGGGAAAAGATCCGGACATAACACCTCCAGTAAAAGATCCGGACGTAATACCGCCAGGAACAGGAGATATAAAAGTGATCAGTCTTAAAATTACCGGTCAGACCAAAAAGGTTGCACCGGGTAAAAAGATTGCACTGACTTGTAATGTTTATCCTGAAAATGCAGCAAATAAGCAGATTGTATGGAAAGTAAGCAACAGTAAATATGCATCTGTCAACAGCAAAGGCATTGTAACGGTCAAAAAAGCTGCTAAAGGGAAAAAGATAACGGTTACAGCAGTTTCGGCAGAAAACAACAGCATTAAGGCAGTATATAAAATTACTGTTATGAAACAGGCGGTAAAGAAAATCAAGTTGACCGGAAAGAAGACACTGAAAGTTGGTAAATCCATGAAGATAAAGGTAAGGTTTACCCCATCCAAAGGAATCAGCAAGGAATTGACATGGACATCAAGTAATAAAAAGATTGCAGAGGTTAATTCTAAAGGTAAGGTAACAGCAAAGGCAAAGGGCAAGGTAAAGATTACGGCGAAAGCCAAGGATGGCAGTGGAAAGAAAGCAAGCATTAAGATTCAGGTCAAATAGAACATGATAAAGAGAGTCCGAGGCAGCTCCCCGGACTTTCTTTTTTTAAAAGAGATAGATATCATATATATTCAAAGGAAGTATTAGAAAATGACTGGTTTATCAAAAAAGAGAACAACGGATAGAAATTTATGTAAATTGCAAAATAAAAATAGCTGGATGCTGTCTGTTATATTTATATTACAGACTTTTTTTCTGATGGTCATGATGCAGTGCATTACTTTTGCGGATTCTTATGTCTTTTCGGAATGGTTCAGGATAGATAACCTTTATTTTCTGATATACAATTTCCTGTTATGCCTGTTTTTGGTTTTGTTATGTTATCTCCCATTTAAGAGGGTTTTAGTATCTTATCTGATACCATGTGTGTTTCTGGCACTGTTTTCCATTGTTAATAATATGAAATGGGCAGGTCTTGATGAATGTATAACGATATCAGATTTTTCAAAATTATCAGAGGCTGCCAAAGTTGCAGGCAAAGCAGAGATTCGTATATATTCGGGTACGTGGATTTGTATGGGTACAGGAATACTCTGTATTTTTATTTGGATTTATTTTGATGTGATCCGGTTTCGTACAGGCGATCATAATAAAAAGAATGTCTATATGACGAGAATATTTTTGGCCGGTCTTAGTGTTGTCTTGATTCCATTTCTTGCCCTGGATATGAAAAAAAGTGAGATGGCGATGCTGACGGAGGTAAGGACTGCCGATAAAACAGGACCATTAGTATATTTTGTGGAGAGTGTACTGACGGCTAGATTGCAAAAGCCGTATACGGTGGAAGAAGCAGGGGCATCCTATTACCAGTACGTAGACAAAGGCAGGCGTATAATGGGGGAGAGTGGGAATACTGCCATGAATAAAAATGCTTCCGGTTTGAAAGAACAGTATCCGAATATCATTGTGATCATGAGTGAGGCATTTTATGATGTAAACCGGTTCGAAGGAACAGTATCTTACAGTGAGAATCCCATGTCTGCTTTCGAGGAAGTAAAGGAAGAAAGCAGTTATGGTAATGTCATGGTTAATGTCTATGGCGGGAGTACACATTTTTCCGAATTTGAATTTCTGACAGGATGGAATACAAAGGGTATGCGTTCCGGTTCCTGTCCTTATAAAGACTATTTTTCAAAAGAACAGCCGGCTTTTGCGTGGTATTTAAAGGAAAAAGGATATCATACCATGGCAGTTCATCCATATAACGGAACGTTCTGGGACCGTTACAGGGCATATCCGCGAATGGGATTTGACAAATTTATAGACCGTTCCCAAATGAAGTATACAGATATGTGCGGTTATATATCGGATGATTCGCTGACAAATGAGATTATATATCAGTATGAGGAAAATGAAGAAAGGGAAAAACCATTTTTTTGTTTCGGCGTGTCTGTTGCAAACCACATTGCCATTATTAACGGAGAAGAAAAGGAAAATGTGCCGGATGATATTAAAGTTACATTCAATGGCAAGGAAACCGGATATGGAGCAAATAAGAGGAAGTGGTTTGAGGAGTATATAAGCGGAATCTCAAAGAGCGGGGAGGCACTTAAAAAACTGACAGATTATTTTAAAAAGCAAAAAGAGCCTACTGTAATTGTTTTTTTTGGAGATCATGCCCCAAGCTATGCACTGGAACTATTGAGAGCAGGAAATCAGGAAGAGACTCTGGCTTATTCTACTCCATATATCATATGGGACAATTTTAATATGGATAAGGAAAAGGGGACAGATATGAATGTTTCTTTTCTCACTACCAGTCTCCTAATGAAGATTGGGATGCCGCTTACAACACAGTGTTATTATAATATAGGTGTAAGGTCTGATTATCCCATTGATACGAGATATGTGATAGAAGATTACAAAGGAAGGCGTTATCAGGATTTTAGCAGGGAAGAGCAGAACGAATATTACACGAGGGCACTGGATCTGAAAAAACAGACGCAGACACTGTTGGAAAATCCTGATAAAATAGAGGGGATATGGAAATGAGTAAAATATTACTGTCATCCAGTCTGATAGCCTAAACAGTGATAAAACTTTACAATTTTTCTTGTTTTTTTCTTGACAAATGTGTAAGCTGGTGTTACTCTATATTCAGATATTAGCACTCGAAAACAATGAGTGCTAATAACGAATGGCGAAAGGGCAGGAAAGGGGTTTGATGCATGGAATTAGACGAGCGCAAACGGAAGATATTAAAGGCAATCATTTCTAATTATCTGGAAACCGGAGAACCGGTTGGTTCAAGAACAATATCCAAATATACTGATTTGAACCTTAGTTCTGCGACAATTCGCAATGAGATGGCTGATCTAGAGGAGCTTGGACTGATTATGCAGCCTCATACGTCTGCTGGAAGAATTCCCACTGATGCGGGATACCGCCTTTATGTGGATAATATGATGGCAGAGAAGGACACTGAGATGGAGGAGATGAAGACACAGCTTTTAGAGCGTGTGGATAAGATGGAATCTCTTTTGAAACAGGTTGCAAAAGTGCTGGCATATAACACGAACTATGCAACATTGGTTACAGCTCCACAGTACCAGAATTCAAAACTTAAGTTTATACAGCTGTCGCAGGTGGATGAGAACCAGCTGCTGGCAGTTATCGTAGTAGATGGGAATGTGATTAAGAATAAGCTTATGCAAGTGGAACGTCTTCTCGGAAATGATGAGCTGTTAAAGCTTAATGTTTTGCTGAACACGTTTCTACAGGGGGCATCCTTGCAGGATATCAATCTTGAGATGATACAGACCATCAAGTCACAGGCAGGTGAGTTTGCAGATGTCATGGAAAAGATTTTTCAGGGGATTGCAGAAGCGATTCATGAGGCGGATGAGGTGGAGATTTATACCAGCGGAACCACGAATATGCTGAAATATCCGGAACTTGGCAATATAGAACAGACAACAAAGCTTCTTGAGGCGTTAGAGGACAGACAGGGATTGGATGAGCTGATTGATGAGACGATTAACAGCGATAATTCAAACGGTATTCAGGTGTATATCGGTGAAGAGTCACCGGTTTCTAATATGAAGGATTGTAGTATTGTAACTGCTACCTACGAACTGGCGGAAGGAGCCAAAGGAACGATTGGTATCATAGGGCCGAAGAGGATGGATTATCAAAAAGTAGTCAGCACCCTTAAGAATCTTACGGGTGAGTTGGATACAATATTTAAGAAGAAAGATTAGAGGTGTCAAAGTGGAAGAAAAGAAAAAGGGTAATGCAAAAGGAAGTGCAGGAAAGAAGAGTAAGCCTGCCGGCAATGATGCACAAGAGAGTGTAGAAGAAGTAGCGGTAGAATCCACTGAGGAGACAGAAGTAGAGGCAAATGAAGTTTCAGAGGATGCAGAGAAAAAACCTGTAAAGGGTAAGAAAGGCGGCCGGCGAAGCGGCGGCAATAATAAAGCCATGGAGCTGGAGTTAGAGAAACAGAAGGAACTGACAGAAGAAGCAAATGATAAATACAAAAGACTTCTTGCAGAATTTGAGAATGCACGTAACCGTAATGAGAAAGAGTCCAGACGTATGTATGATGTTGGTGCAAAAGAGGTTCTGGAAAAATTACTGCCGGTTGTCGACAATTTTGAAAGGGCATTACAGGCAATTCCGGAAGAGGATAAAGAGCGTGCTTTTGAGCAGGGTGTTGACAAGATTTACAAGCAGTTGATCGTAACTTTGGAAGAAGTAGGCGTGAAACCAATGAATGCTGAAGGTAGTGAGTTTAACCCGGATTTTCATAATGCCGTGCTGCATATAGAGGATGAGGAATTGGAAGAGAATGTAGTGGCAGAAGAACTGCAAAAGGGTTATATGTACAAGGAAGAAGTTTTGCGTCATAGCATGGTAAAAGTAGCAAACTAATATAAAATTTAAACTAATATAAACATTTAGAATTTTAGGAGGAAAAAATCATGGGAAAAATTATTGGTATTGACTTAGGTACAACAAATTCATGTGTAGCTGTAATGGAAGGTGGTAAGCCGGTTGTTATTAATAATGCAGAAGGTGCAAGAACAACACCATCCGTTGTAGCATTTACAAAGACAGGAGAAAGAGTGGTTGGTGAGCCTGCAAAGCGTCAGGCAGTAACGAATGCAGATAAAACGATTTCTTCTATTAAGAGACATATGGGTTCTGATTATAAAGTGGCAATTGATGACAAAAAATATTCTCCTCAGGAGATTTCTGCCATGGTGCTTCAAAAGTTAAAAGCAGATGCAGAAAGTTATTTGGGAGAGAAAGTAACAGAAGCTGTTATTACCGTTCCTGCTTACTTCTCAGATGCACAAAGACAGGCAACAAAGGATGCAGGACGTATTGCAGGCATGGATGTAAAGCGCATTATCAATGAGCCGACTGCGGCTGCACTTTCTTATGGTCTTGACAATGAAAATGAGCAGAAGATCATGGTGTATGACCTTGGTGGTGGTACATTTGATGTATCCATTATTGAAATTGGTGATGGTGTCATTGAAGTATTGGCAACTGCAGGTGATAACCAGCTTGGTGGTGATGATTTTGATAATGTCGTTACAGATTATATGTTAAGTGAATTTAAGAATCAGGAGGGTGTTGACTTATCCACGGATAAGATGGCTATGCAGAGATTGAAGGAAGCCGCAGAGAAGGCTAAGAAAGAGCTTTCTTCTTCTACTACAACCAACATCAACCTTCCGTTCATCACAGCAACTGCTGAGGGACCGAAGCATTTTGATATGAATCTGTCGAGGGCAAAATTTGATGAGCTGACAGCGCATTTAGTAGAAAGAACTGCAACACCTGTTCAGACTGCTTTAAAGGATGCAGGTCTTACTCCTTCAGAGCTTGATAAGGTATTACTGGTTGGTGGTTCTACTCGTATCATAGCTGTTCAGGATAAGGTAAAACAGTTGACAGGTAAGGATCCGTTTAAGGGAATTAATCCGGATGAATGTGTGGCAATCGGTGCTTCTGTTCAGGGTGGTAAATTAGCTGGTGATGCCGGTGCCGGTGAAATCTTACTTTTGGATGTTACTCCGCTCTCCCTTTCTATTGAGACAATGGGTGGTGTTGCAACCAGATTGATTGAGAGAAATACAACGATACCTACAAAGAAGAGCCAAATTTTCTCGACGGCACAGGATAATCAGGATGCGGTTGATATTAACATCTGTCAGGGTGAAAGACAGTTTGCAAGAGACAACAAATCATTGGGACGTTTCCGCTTGGATGGTATCGCACCTGCAAGACGAGGTGTTCCACAGATTGAAGTTACCTTTGATATTGATGCAAACGGTATTGTTAATGTATCTGCAAAGGATTTGGGAACCGGAAGAGAGCAGCATATTACGATTACGGCAGGCTCTAATATGTCTGATGATGATATCGAAAAGGCAATTAAAGAAGCAGCAGAATATGAAGCACAGGATAAGAAGAGAAAAGAAGCGATTGAAGCAAGAAATGATGCAGATGCGATGGTATTCCAGACAGAAAAAGCATTGCAGGATGTGGGAGATAAGCTTCCTTCTGAGGATAAAACCAAGGTGGAGGCAGACCTTGCAGCATTAAAGAGCTTAGTGGACAGCACGGATCCAGAGAACATGAGTGAGTATGATGTAGAGCAGTTAAAGAATGCAAAGGAAACTTTGATGACAAGTGCCCAGAATCTGTTTGCAAAACTGTATGAGCAAAATGGTCCTGGTGCAAATGCAGGAACCGGTGCAACTGGTCCGGATGTTTATTCAGAGGGTGATGTAGTAGACGGAGACTATACAGAGTTATAATCCAAAAATCAGAGTCCTGCGGTTTCGGTTGGAAATCGTGGGAACTCATTGTAAATAAAGGTGAGGAAGATGGCAGATACAAAGAGAGATTATTATGAGGTTCTGGGTGTTTCCAAAAGTGCAACGGAATCGGAATTAAAAAAGGCATACAGACAGGTTGCTAAAAAATATCATCCTGATACGAATCCCGGAGATAAAGAGGCAGAAGCCAAGTTTAAAGAGGCTTCCGAAGCATATAAAGTTTTGAGCGATCCGGATTCACGGGCAAAGTATGATCAGTTTGGTCATGCCGCATTTGATCCAAATAGTGGTATGGGTGCAGGTTTTGGTGGTTTTGATTTTAGCGATATGGGAGATATCTTTGGCGATATCTTTGGAGATATGTTTGGCGGTGGCAGCAGAGGTCATCAGTCAAACGGACCGATGAAAGGAGCTAATATCAAAACAACGGTACGTGTCAAATTTGATGAAGCTGTATTTGGATGCCAGAAAGAATTGGAGCTTCCGCTTAAAGATGAATGTGTTGTTTGCCATGGTACAGGATCCCAGCCGGGACATAATCCGGAAACCTGTACAAAGTGTAACGGCAAAGGTCAGGTGGTATTTACCCAGCAGTCTTTATTTGGTGTAGTCCGGAATGTGCAGACCTGTCCGGAATGCAGCGGAACTGGTAAAGTGATTAAATTTAAGTGTACGCAGTGTTCAGGAACCGGTTATGTCAAGAGTAAGAAGAAAATTCAGGTGGTGGTGCCGGCAGGGATTGATAACGGACAGAGTATCCGTATCCGTGAAAAAGGAGAACCGGGTGTCAATGGCGGGGGCAGAGGTGATTTACTGGTAACAGTGCTTGTAGACAGACATCCTCAGTTCCAAAGACAGGAATATGATTTGTTTTCCACGGAACCGATTACATTTACACAGGCTGCACTAGGAGGAAATGTTACGATTAATTCCATTGACGGTCCGATTGAATATGAGATTAAGCCGGGAACGCAGACTGATACCAAGGTTAAGCTAAAGGGTAAAGGAGTCCCTACACTTCGGAATAAGAATGTAAGAGGAGACCATTATGTGACGCTGGTAGTTCAGGTTCCGGATAAATTGACAGAGGAACAGAAAACGATCCTCAACAATTTTGATGAGGCGACCGGTTCAACGGCAAGGCGTTCTATGGATTCATCAGGTGGTTTTAGTTTTAGCGGGCATAAGAAAAAAGGCTCAGGAAAGAAAAAATAGAAAATCATAAAATAAGCTGTTACACTGGTGAATGGTTCTTGATTCACCCGGTGTGGCAGCTTTTTTCTTGCAGAGGATACGGCAAATATATGGTGATAGATGTATAAATTTATCCCAAACCGGATTTTCACTGTATCAGACTGTTGAAATGTAGCATGGAAACTGTTAGAATATAGAGTAATTGACTAAGGAAGCCCAGTGCGGGAAACACTTTAAGCAGCGTTTCCTTAAATATACTTGTTCAGATCGAGGAAAGTGTTATGAAGTGGACAAAGATTACAATTGAGACAACAACAGAGGCAACAGATATGATCAGCTATGCATTAGGAGAGTATGGTGTTGAGGGAATTGAGATTGAAGATAACATTCCCTTATCGGAGGAAGATAAGAAGGCAATGTTCATTGATATTTTGCCGGAACTTCCAACGGATGATGGTATGGCGAAGATATCCTGTTATATTGATGATAGAATTGATGTGCAGGAATCATGCGGGTATATCAAAGAACAGCTTGAAGAAATGTCTGTTTATATGAATACAGGCTCAGGAAGGATACTGATTGGCGAAACGGAAGATAAGGACTGGATTAATAAATGGAAGGAATTTTTTCACCCGTTCCGCTTGGAGGAGAATATTGTAATTCAGCCTACATGGACGGAAACTGCGGATGTGAATGAGGAGGATATCATTGTTAATATTGATCCGGGAACTGCGTTTGGGACAGGTTCTCACGAGACTACAAAGCTTTGTATTTCAAATTTAAAAAAACATATAAATCCTGATGGAAAAACAAGGGTGATGGATGCAGGATGCGGGAGTGGCATTCTGTCTATCATTGCATTGAAACTGGGTGCCTGTAAAGTGTATGGGATTGATATTGATGAACTGGCAGTAAAAGCGAGTAAAGAAAATCTGGAACGGAATCAGATACAGGAAGAACGATACGAGATAGTAAAAGGGGATGTTATTGGCGATAGAGAATTTGCAGACAGTATTGCAGATATCGGACAATATGACATTGTGGTAGCTAATATATTAGCGGATGTGATCATCCCGTTATCAGGTGTAATACGTCCGTTTATGAAAGAAGGCGGTGTATTTATCACATCAGGAATCATCAATACGAAGGAGACTGCCGTAAAAGAGGCACTGGAGGCTAATGGATTTACGATAACAGATATTACTTATATGGGAGAATGGGTAGCCATCACTGCAAAATAGAAAAGAGAGGTTTGGAGAATCATTATGGGCAAGATACGTAAGTTTTTTATGAATAATTGGAATTATATAATTGCATTTTTGCTGCCATGGGTTTTGATCTTGATTCATTCTGTTATAAGGGAATCCTGGCTGACGGGTAAAGGAAGTATATTGTCTGCTGATGCAGGAACGATATATTACGGAATGTATATGGAACTGTGGAATAAGGTACATCAGGGTGGCTCCCTGTTTTATAGCTGGAATGCAGGACTTGGGACAGATTTTTTGGTGAATCTGTTTCAGTATATGATGTCTCCTTTTACAATTCTGTTGCTGCTTGTCCCGAAGAGCGGAATTGCCGATATGCTGCAAGCTGTTATGGTACTGAAATGGTCTTTTGCAATGGTAGCAATGAATTATTATTTTATGCATACAAAGCATAATAAGATTCCGTATCATAAGAAACTTATGAGTCTGATACTGGCAATGGCTTTTTCTTTCAGTAATACGTTAATTCAAAACCTTTCCCATGTAAGCTGGGGAGATGTGTGGATTTTGTTTCCATTGCTTCTGCTTCTTGAGGAGAAAATGGCAGAGGGAACAGGTTTTAAGAGGTTTTATTTATGCTTATCAGTAATGATAATTTGTAATTTTCGATTATCTGTTCCGGTTATCATATTTCTTATAATTTGGTATCTGATGCAGTCTGATGGCATTTCAGGTGGACAGGCAAAGAATTTACTACGGTATCTGTATGCTCTGTCAGCGGCGGTGCTTACCGGAATGTTTGTAATGGTGCCGTGTGTTATGATGACGCTCCACAGTAAAAGACTGTACCCTTGGGAGAGTATTGGAGATTATGCCAAAAGCTTTTTTGTATCTTTTGCCGGTTTTATTCAGAGGTTGTTTGTATGTGATACCCTTGGTATAACAGATGCAGGTAATGCAATGTTGTATATGTCTGTATCGGGAGTTGCTTTTGCATTGTTGTTTTTCTTTATCCCTATGAAAAAGAAAGGTGTAATGCTGCTGCTTGTTTTGCTGATTGCGGGCTTATGTAACGGAGGAATCAATCTTTTGTGGCATGGATATATCGGAGTAAATGAAGCTCATGGCAGTTTTGCATTTTTGTTGTCTTTCCTGCTTCTTTATATGGTAATGATAGTGATTGGAGAGCTGGAACAGATTAAGTTATGGAATGTCTTTGTCGTATTGCTGGCAGGTATTGCGGGAATTGTCTATACATTTTTTAAGATTACGGTATATCTGGATTATTATGTTTATTTGGGGACTTTTTTGATATACGTTCTGATTCTGCTGCTGCTGATATTTTATTGCAGGAAAAGTATTCAATATTCCAATATGCTGATCGTGTTTGCAGTGCTTTGTTTTGGAGAACTGGCAGTAAATGCATATATGCAGTTAGAAGAGTACAATATGTATCCGGTGGAAACCAGCTATTATCATGAACAAAGTGAAGTACTGGCACATTCTGCCAAACTTCAGAATGGTGAAAGAATTGCAGGAACACAGATTATGAGTAATTACGGATTTGCGCTGAACAAGGCAGCAGCGTCCGGAGAACTTGCATATACGAATGATGCGGTACAGAAGATGTATGCTAAACTGGGAATGGCAGAAGCGGAACAATACTATGAATATTTTGGTGGTTCCCCGCTCTTAAATGTGCTGTGTAATATCCGTTACGGAATGAGCCAGAGTGAGCTTGCATTCAGTGGAGGGAAGAAAAAAGGAGAAAATAACGGATATCAATTGTATGAAATGGATGATATAGCGGCTCTCGGATATATGGTAAGTGCGGATGTTGCAGATTGGAATCTTGACCAGTTATCTCCTTTTGAGGTTCAGAATGATTTTGCAAAGAAGGCGTCAGGTGAGGGAGATATATTTGAAATGGTAATACCTGAATTTACCTGTACTTCCCTGCTGGGTGGTCACAGATTGGAAGAAGAAGCCAATCATGTGCATGAAGAAGGAGAAGAACACGAAGAAGATGAGAATCCGGAAACAGTGGTGGAATTTGATGAAGAAAAACAGCACTACCGGTATGAGTTTAAAAAAATGTATCCTGGGGATGTAGTGACTGCCGGATTTGAATCAGACGGGGTATCTGATTACTATATTTATCTTAAGAGTGAAGCAGATATCTATTCTACGGTTACTATTGATGGAGAAACGTTGTTTGAAGACCAGTTTTCCGCGAAACAGAAAACATTCCATATAGGAGTAGTGGAAAAAGGAAAGAACATTTCAGTTATATCCAATGCAGTAGTTGATGATTTGCAAAATGATACATTGATTTATCAGATTGCGGCTTTTCAGAAAGACAATTATGCCAAAGTATATGAAAAACTAGGCAGAAACACTTATCAGATAGAAGAATATGGGAATAATAAGATTACAGGTAAAATTATGGCTGATGCAGACGGGATTATGATGACATCTATACCGGCAGCAAAAGGCTGGGAGGTTTATGTAGATGGAGAACCTACTAAACATAAAACTATTGGTGAGGCATTGCTTGGGATTCCTCTGAAGAAAGGGGAACATAAAGTGGAATTTCAGTATTGTACACCTTATGCAGAGGTGGGAATGGTATTGTCGCTGGCGGGTGTTTTACTGATTGTGGGCTTTTGTGTATGGGAGAGAAAAGAAAAATTTCAAAAGAGCAGCGAATAAATCACCAATATCCGCAAAAGAGGAAATAAGATGCATCGTTTTTTTGTAAATCAGGAACAATTGAATACCGATGGTATCGTGATTGCAGGAGAAGATTACAATCATATCCGTAATGTACTTCGTATGAAGGTTGGAGAGGAAATTCTCGTTTGCGATAAAGGGGAGAGAGAATATCTTTGTGAAATTATAAAATATGAAGATGGCAACAAGACAGTGGAAGTTAAGATTATTGATATTTTACAGACTGCAAGGGAACTGCCGGCAAGAATTACTCTGTTTCAGGGATATCCAAAGGGAGATAAAATGGAAACCGTAGTGCAAAAGGCAGTGGAATTGGGAGCTTTTCAGGTTGTTCCGGTGGAAATGAAGCGCTGTGTGGTGAAGCTGGATGCTAAAAAGGCAGACAAGAAAATTCAGAGGCTGAATGCTGTTGCATTAAGTGCAGCAAAACAATCCAAACGGGGAAAGATTCCTGAAGTAACACATGTAATGTCAATGGAAGAAGCATGCAGATATGCACAGAATATGGACTATATCCTGCTGCCTTATGAAAATGCAACTGGAATGGATGATTCGAAAAAAGTGATTATGAGGGCGAAGGGAAAAGGGCACATAGGGATTTTTATTGGGCCAGAAGGAGGATTCGAACCCTCAGAGGTGGAAATGATTCAAAAGAGTGGTGGTAAGACTATCTCACTGGGCCATCGGATTTTAAGGACAGAAACAGCAGGAATGACAGTTTTATCCCTGCTTATGTTTCTGTTAGAAGAAGACTAGCCGGTATGTCGACCAGAATATATGGTTGATTTGTATAAATGGAGGTAATATGGAAGTATATTTTGATAATGCGGCGACAACAAAGATTATCCCGGAGGTTCGGGAGATTATGCTGGAGACAATGGAGGAGGAATATGGCAATCCTTCGTCCATGCATCTAAAAGGAGTAGGAGCAGAGAAGTATCTTCGCCGTTCCAGAAATATAATAAGCAAAGAGCTGAAATGCGAACCCAAAGAAATTATTTTTACGTCAGGCGGTACAGAGGCGAATAATCTTGCTCTGATTGGAAGTGCTGTGGCAAACAAAAGGGCAGGAAATCACATTATTACAACCAAAATAGAACATGCTTCCGTGTATAATCCGATATTACATTTAGAAGGGCTAGGATTTTGTGTGACTTTTCTTGAGGTAGACAAAAACGGAAGGATAAATCTGGAGCATTTAAAGGAAGCCTTGCGGGAGGATACTATTTTGGTATCCACAATGGCAGTGAATAATGAAATCGGAACTATAGAGCCGATTGAAGAAATTGCAGAAATCATTAAAAATTATAATAAAAATATCATTTATCATGTGGATGCCGTTCAGGCATTTGGAAAGCGGGTGATTTATCCAAAACGGATTGGAGTGGATGCACTTTCCATGAGCGGACATAAGATTCATGGACCCAAAGGAAGCGGAGCTTTATTTGTGGACAGTCATGTAAAAATTGCCCCTATTCTTTATGGCGGAGGTCAGGAGAGGAGGCTGCGTTCCGGAACAGAGAATACAACGGCTATTGCAGGCATGGGAAAAGCTGTTGAGGTGATGTATGACAGGCTGGAAGAAAATATTAAAAAAATGAGTGCCGTAAAACAGACTTTAATAACAGGAGCTACGCAAATAGAAGGGGTAACGGACAATTCCGGACAGTCTCCCCATATTGCGAGCCTGAGTTTTGCAGGAGTTCGGAGTGAAGTGCTGCTGCATGCGTTAGAGGAAAAAGGAATTTATGTTTCGGCGGGTGCAGCATGTTCTTCCAATCACCCGGATGTCAGTGGAGTATTAAAAGCAATCGGGCTGGATAAGGAGTTGCTGGAATCTACATTACGGTTCAGCTTTTGTGAAAATAACACTATAGAAGAGGCGGAATATACAGTGAAGATGCTAAAAGAGCTTTTGCCGGTGCTTCGCAGATTTACCAGAAAATAGAGAGGGATAAAAGGATGAAATATAAAGCATTTTTGATAAAATATGCAGAAATAGGAACGAAAGGAAAAAACAGATATGTATTTGAGGATGTTCTTTGCAGACAGATTAAAGAACATGTAGCAGCTTTGGGGGAATTTGTGATTCGCAGGGAATACGGTCGGATCTTTCTTGAAGCGGAGTCGGATTATGATTATGAAGATGTAATAGCAGAACTGAAAAAGGTATTCGGCATAGTGGGAATCTGCCCGGTTGTGGTGGAGGAAAGGGCAGAGTATGAGGCGATCAAACAAAAATCGGTTGCTTTTATGAAAGAATGTTATGGAGAGAAACCGCTGACATTTAAGGTGAATGCAAGAAGGTCTGATAAGTCCTTTCCAATGAAGTCCATGGAAATTAACAGTGAAATCGGACATGAACTTTTGGAAAACCTCCCTAATCTGACAGTGGACGTGCATCATCCGGATGTAATACTGAATATTGAGGTAAGAAAACAAGTGTACTTATATTCTGCGACGATAAAAGGAGCGGGCGGACTGCCAGTGGGAACCAACGGAAAAGCAATGCTGCTGCTTTCGGGAGGAATCGATTCCCCAGTGGCAGGGTATATGATATCCAAGCGGGGAGTGGAACTGGAAGCAGTTTATTTTAATGCTCCTCCTTATACATCAGAGCGTGCAAAGCAGAAAGTGGTGGACCTGGCGAGGATCGTATCTGGATTTTCAGGGACGATCCGTCTCCATATTGTTAATTTTACGGATATCCAGCTGGCTATTTATGAGAAATGTCCCCATGAAGAACTGACGATCATTATGCGGCGTTATATGATGAAGATTGCGGAAGCGTTAGCAGAAAAAAATAAATGCCAGGCTCTGATAACGGGAGAAAGCATAGGGCAGGTGGCAAGCCAGACCATGCACAGCCTTGCCTGCACCAATGAGGTGTGCAGGATGCCTGTTTTCCGTCCCTGCATTGGCATGGACAAGCAGGAAATAGTAGATATTTCGGAAATGATAGATACCTATGAAACATCAATCCTTCCATATGAGGACTGTTGTACGATTTTTGTGGCAAAGCATCCGGTCACAAAGCCGGTTTTAGAGATTATCAAGCGTTCGGAAGAGAAGCTGTCCGATGTGATAGAGGAGTTGATGGAAAAGGCGTTAGAGTCGGTAGAAGTTGTGGAAGCCAGGGCAGAAGATCTGATGAAATAATTATGAGAAATAATATGAAAAAGAACTGCCGCAGAAAGTAGAAATGTTCTTCTTGGTGCGGCAGCTCATAATATACTTTTTATTAAAAACAGATTAGATGATATATGGTTCCAGTGCTTTTAAAATCTCTGTATCATCGCCTTCGGTATGAATGTTCAGATCAATGGGCTGGGAAATATCCAGACTAAAGATTCCCATAATGGATTTGGCATCGATTACATATCTTCCTGATACTAAATCAAATTCTGCCTCAAACTTAGCAATATCATTCACGAAGCTTTTTACTTTGTCAATGGAATTTAAAGAAATTTTTACTGATTTCATAGTGAATCCTCCTAAAAAAATTTGCCAAACAGCATTTCTGCTACTATGATAACTTTTTAAGTTATAAAAGTCAATATGGAAAAATACAAAGATTTTATAAAGGAAAAAGAAATGGAACATCAAAAAAACGAAAAGAGACAGAGGGCAGTCGTAATCAACCTAGGCTGCAAAGTCAATAAATACGAATCGGATGCCATAAAGGATAAGCTGCTTGCTGCCGGCTTTCTCATAGTGGAACCGGAAGCAGAAGCAGATATCTATATTGTCAATACCTGTTCTGTTACGAATATTGCACAAAAGAAATCCCGGCAGATGTTAAGGCGTGCCAAAAAAAGAAATTCTGATGCCGTGGTTGTGGCGGTGGGATGTTATGTAAATGCAGAGCATGAGATATTAAAACAAGAGGAGTTTATTGATATTGTAGTAGGAAACAACTGCAAAAAAGATATTATCCGGGTAATTGAGGATTATTTGCAAAGCAGGGAAAAAAAAGATTCTTATATTGATATTAACAGGACCGGGGAATATGAAGAAATGGGGAGTCTTGATGCATCCCATCTGGACCATCAGAGGGCTTACATTAAAATTCAGGATGGATGTAATCAATTTTGTTCTTACTGTATTATTCCGTACACAAGAGGAAGGGTAAGAAGCAGGAATCCCCGGCATATTTTGGAGGAAATCCGAAGCCTTGCAAAAGAAGGGGTGAAAGAGTTTGTATTGACGGGAATTCATATTTCTTCTTATGGAGCAGATTTCGGAGAAAAGTGTATACAATATGATGAATTGGTTAAGACGAATGAGGAAACGGGAGAAATAGGGACAAGAGAAGAAAAGAAGATGAATCTTGAAGGACTTATAAAAAAAATCGCTGATGTTCCGGAGGTAAAGAGAATCCGTCTGGGTTCTTTGGAGCCCAGAATTATCACGAAAAATTTTCTGGAAACGCTTTCAAAGACGGATAAGGTATGTCCACATTTTCATTTATCGCTTCAAAGTGCCTGTGATGCTACGTTAAAGCGGATGAACCGGAAATATACGGTTGAAGAATTTATGGAAAAATGCGGGATGATACGCAGGTATTTTGAAAAGCCGGCGATTACAACTGACGTAATTGTCGGATTTCCGGGAGAGACCGAGGAAGAGTTTTCGATAACATTGGAAAATCTAAAAAAACTGAATCTATATGAAATTCATGTATTCAGGTATTCTGTAAGGGGAGGAACTGCTGCTGCAGGCTTTTCCGGTCAGATTCCGGAGGAAGAGAAAGGGCGGCGGAGTGAAATTTTACTGAACCTTACAGCAGAACAAAAAAAAGCGTATGAAGAATTCGTGAAAGGATTGCTGGATGAGGTTTTGATAGAGGAAGAGTTAACTAACAGTGAATCGTCAGATGATATTGTGGAAGTGCAAATGACGGAATATGAAGAAGATGACATGATCAGGAAGGATGTAAAAGAAGATGATAAAAGAATCCGTTATTTCACAGGACATACAAAAAGATATGTTAAAGTAAAAATAGCGGCATATGATAACATTGTAAACCGGATTATGAAGGTGGAATTATAGAAAAAAACGGCTTGTTTTGTCACAATTATGGCTTTTATCTGATGATTTGTATGTCTGCTTTTAAGATACAGCTTGCAACTTTTGGAAAAGTATATTATCATATAGATATCGAAATAAGGACGTGATGCTATGAATAATCAAAATACATTTAATACTCAGTTTGTAGAGGTAGTAAAAGATAATAATTTACCTGTCACGGATATTCTTGCACAGGTTTATACAGCACTGTCTGAGAAAGGATATAATCCGGTGAGCCAGATTGTGGGTTATGTGATGAGTGGAGATCCCACTTACATAACGAGCTATAAGAATGCAAGAAGTCTGATCATGAAGGCGGAAAGAGATGAGATTATCGAAGTCTTGCTGGAGAATTATATCGAAACAAGATTGAAATAACAGGAGACAAAGGATGCGGATTTTGGGACTGGATTATGGCACTAAGACGGTTGGTGTAGCCCTTAGCGATGAATTGGGAATCACTGCACAGCCTATTATGACCATAGAGAGAAAGTCGGAGAATAAGTTACGAAAGACCTTGGCCAAGATAGAAGAGATTATCGATGAGTATGGGGTTTCTTTTGTTGTGCTTGGATATCCGAAAAATATGAATAATACGGCAGGACCTCGTGCACTGGCTACGGAGTCTTTTAAAGAACATATTGAGAGAAGAACCGGTTTGGAGGTTATTTTGCAGGACGAGAGACTGTCTACAAAAGAATCAGAGCGTATATTGATGGAAGCAGGAGTGAGAAGGGAAAACCGCAAGGATTATGTAGATAAGATGGCTGCAGCAGTGATTTTGCAAAGCTATCTGGATGCCAATAACGGATAGGAGAAAAGACCTTATTTTGATAAAAAGTGTTTGAATGAGACGGAAAGGAAGAGAGATGGAGGAATTGGAGACAATTGTCATCACTTTTGATGACGGAGAAGAGACGGAATTCTTTGTATTGGAAGAGACAAAGCTGATGGGAAAGAATTATTATCTGGTTGCACCAGCAGGAGATGATGATACAGATGAGATAGAATGTTTTATTCTAAAAGAGAATATAGACGAACGGGACAAGGAGTACGGAATGTACGAATTTGTGGAGGATGAGAAAGAGTTAGCGGTTCTTTCTCCTATTTTTGATGAATTAATGGAAGACAGTGATATGGAGGTAGAGTTTTGAAAATGAATATTAGAAGGGGCGAGTCTGGCAAGAAGAAAAAGGAAGAACAGGCTCCCAGCGTGAAGATTATTCCTTTAGGAGGTCTTGAGCAAATCGGCATGAATATTACAGCCATCGAGTATGAAGATACCATTGTTGTAATTGACTGCGGTTTGGCATTTCCGGAAGAGGATATGTTAGGAATTGATCTGGTGATACCGGATGTATCTTATTTGAAGGATAACATTGAGAAAGTAAAGGGTCTTGTTGTTACGCATGGCCATGAGGATCATATCGGGGCAATACCATATATTGAAAAAGAACTGAATATGCCAATCTATGCCACAAAGCTTACAATGGGGCTGATTGATAACAAATTGAGGGAACATAATCTTTTAAATAATGTAAAGCGGAAGGTTGTAAAACATGGACAAACCATTAATCTGGGATGTTTCCGGGTTGAATTTATCCGTTCTAACCATTCCATTGCGGATTCGTCAGGGCTTGCAATTTACACGCCGGCGGGGATTTTAGTGCATACTGGGGATTTTAAGGTAGATTTCACACCGGTGTTTGGTGGAACGATTGATTTACAAAGATATGCTGAACTTGGTAAGAAAGGTGTGCTTGCACTTATGGCAGATTCCACGAATGTGGAGCGTCCGGGCTTTACGCCGAGTGAAAAAAAGGTAGGGCATATCTTTGATGTTTTGTTTTCGGAGAATAAAAATAATCGTTTGATCATTGCAACTTTTGCATCCAATGTGGACCGGGTACAGCAGATTATCAATAGTGCTGATAAATACGGACGAAAGGTAGTGATTGAAGGCAGAAGTATGGTTAATGTTATCAATACGGCATCAGAATTAGGGTTTATCCAGATTCCGGACAATACTTTGATTGGGATTGAACAGATGAAAAGTTATCCGGATGAACAGATTGTATTGATTACGACGGGCAGTCAGGGAGAGAATATGGCTGCACTTTCGAGAATCGCTGCTAATATCCACAGCAAGGTGAGTATTAAACCTGGAGATACGGTTATTCTAAGCTCCAGTCCCATCCCGGGAAATGAGAAGGCAATTAATAAGATTATCAATGAGTTGGAAATGAAAGGGGCAAAGGTTATCTTTCAGGATACTCATGTGTCAGGACATGCCTGTCAGGAGGAGTTAAAGCTGATCTATGCATTGACAAAGCCTCAGTATGCAATACCGGTTCATGGAGAATACAGGCATCTGAAACGCCATGCAGAACTGGCAGTGGAGATGGGTGTAGAGAAAGACAATGTAGAGATTTTAAGTAACGGAATGGTTTTGGAGCTGTCAAAGGATAAAGCCAAGGTGGTAGGACATGTTACTTCACAGGGAATTCTGGTGGATGGTCTGGGTGTCGGAGATGTGGGCAACATTGTGCTTCGTGACAGACAGCATTTATCTCAGAACGGCTTGATCATAGTGGTTGTGACGTTGGAAAAGCACAGCAACCTGTTGGTGGCAGGTCCGGATATCGTATCCCGGGGCTTCGTGTATGTCAGAGAATCCGAGAACTTAATGGATGAGTGTCATGAGGTAGTAGAGGATGCTTTGAATAATTGTCTGGATCATAATATTACAGACTGGGGGAAAATCAAGACCTCCATCAAGGATGACCTGGGTGAGTTTTTATGGAAGAGAACAAAGAGAAACCCGATGATACTTCCGATTATTACGGAAGTATAAGATTTTGCCCGGAAAGGAAGATGACTGTCATTATGATAGAAGAAGCATATAAACTGAATCAGGTAATAAAAGAAAGCCAGGAGTATATCCATTACCATCAGACTATGAAAAAGGTGATGGAGAACCAGGAACTGTATCAGGCGATGAATACATTCCGCAGACGTAATTATGAGCTGCAAAGTTATGATGACGGTATTAACCGCTATCAGGAAATTCATAATCTCGGACTGGAATATGAAAAAGTATTGCGTAATCCAGCTGTGAATGAATTTCTGGTGGCAGAACAGATTTTTTCTAGAAAAATGACGGAAGTATATGAAATTATCGCAAAGGAACTGGAGTTAGACTGTAGTTATATGGAGTAGAGAATTACGATATGCTAAAGGATAAGGAAAGTGTAACAAGTATAATTTTTTTTATGAGTATACGGACTCTGATCAATGCAGCACTTCTTCTTGTATTGGTAGAAGGGTTTGTTTTATCGTATCGCTTTTCATATAAAGTGTTTGCGGATATTCCGTATATAGCGGCTTCGGCAGATATGAAAAGCATTACCATTGAACCGGGGACTGAGGTGAAGGATATAGCGGCTTTGCTGGATGATTTTGGGATTGTGGAAGGCAAATATCAGTTTCTGGCAAGAGTATATCTTGGAAAATATGATGACAGGATTGTTGCAGGAACCTATACTTTGGGACCGGGAATGACTCCTGATGAGATATGCCGGCGAATATGCGGGCTGCAAAGCGGGGATGCGTCATGATTGTGGAAGAAAGGATTACTTCGTTTATTAACTCTATGAGTCTGGATGATGAAGGGATATTAAGGGACATTGAACTGGAAGCACTGCGTGAGGAAGTTCCGATCATCAGGAAGGAAACCAAAGAATGGATCAAAACAATGCTTTTGATAAAAAAGCCTGTGAGAGTTTTGGAGGTAGGCACGGCAGTGGGGTTTTCAGCTATTTACATGAGCCGGTTTATTCCAAAAGAAGGATGTATCACAACCATCGAAAAATGGGAACCACGTATTGAGAAAGCGAAGGAGAACTTTAAAAGGGCTGGAGTGGAAGACAGTATTATTCTTTTGGAAGGGGATGCAGCAGATATTTTAAAGGAGCTGCAGGGCTCCTTTGATTTTGTTTTCATGGATGCAGCAAAAGGGCAGTACATTCATTTTCTGCCGGATGTTGTAAGGTTACTGGAAACAGGAGGTATCCTGATATCAGACAATGTATTACAGGATGGTGAAGTGTTGGATTCGAAATATGTGGTGAGTCGCAGAAATAGGACGATTCACACCAGGATGAGGGAGTATTTATACACTCTTAAAAATCATAAATGGCTGGATACTTCGATTATTCCGCTGGGAGACGGAGTTGCTTTGTCAGTGAAGCGGTAATATACCAACGGAAAATAATATAATTACAGTCGTATTAAGATGGTGAAGAAAATGAGAAAGATAGAATTGTTAGTTCCGGCAGGCAGTCCGGAGGTTTTGAAGGTTGCAGTGGATTATGGTGCAGATGCTCTTTATATTGGCGGCGAGTCTTTTGGACTTCGTGCAAAGGCACATAATTTTACAATAGAACAGATGACAGAAGCAGCAGAGTATTGTCATGACAGAGGTGTCAGGTTATATGTTACTGCTAATATTTTTGCCCATAACGATGATCTGGAAGGAATTCGTGCTTATTTTGAACAGCTGAAACCTGTCGGGATTGATGCATTGATCATTTCAGACCCTGCAGTTTTTATGCTGGCGAAGGAAATTCTTCCAGAGGTGGATTTGCATATCAGTACCCAGGCCAACAATACGAATTATGGAATTTACCGGTTCTGGCATGATCTTGGGGCGTCCAGGGTAGTGTCGGCCAGAGAATTGTCCCTGAAAGAAATTAAGGAAATCAGGCAGCATATTCCGGAAGATATGGAAATTGAAAGCTTTGTACATGGTGCCATGTGCATCTCTTATTCCGGGAGATGTCTGCTGAGCCATTTTCTGACAGGACGGGATGCAAATCAGGGCGCTTGTACTCATCCCTGTAGATGGAAATACAGTGTAGTGGAAGAAAAAAGGCCGGGAGAGTATTTTCCGGTAGAAGAGGATGAGAGAGGAACATATATTTTTAATTCCAAAGATTTATGTATGATTGAATATATTCCAGAACTGGTGGATGCAGGAATAGACAGTTTTAAGATTGAGGGGCGGATGAAAACAGCTTTGTATGCTGCTACGGTGGCCAGAACATATCGGAAGGCAATTGATGATTTTACTATGGATCCTGAATTATATAAGAATAATCTTTCTTATTACCGGGAAGAAATCGGAAAATGCACTTATAGGCAGTTTACTACCGGATTCTATTTTGGAAAAACCGATTCGGAATCTCAGGTATATGACAGCAATGAATATGTAAAGGATTACACTTACATCGGAACGGTAGAGAAGACTGATGAAAAGGGGCTTCTTTATTTTATGCAGCGTAACAAATTCAGTGTCGGGGAATGTATTGAGGCTATGCTGTTTGACGGAAGGAATGAGATGCTTACGGTAAGAGCAATTTTGAATGAAAAAATGGAGTCTGTGGAGAGTGCACCTCATCCCAAGGAAGCCCTTGCTGTCGATTTGGGTATGGTCCTTCCCTGTGGAACTGTTTTACGCAGGAAAGCCGTCAAATGATCTGCGCAGCTTGGACAGAGCTTTTTTCTCGATTCGGGAGACATAGGAACGGGAGATGTTTAATTTCGAGGCAACCTCTCGCTGGGTAAGGGGATGGCTGTTAAACAGACCGTATCGGAGTGTCAGTACTTTGAGTTCCCTGCTGTCCAGCTGTGAGGCGATGGCGTGGTAAAGCTGTTTTATATTATCTTCCAGTATAATATGGTCGGTAATGTCGGTACCTTCATATTCCACGATGTCAAGGAGATTGATCTCATTACCTTCCTTGTCGGTGCCGATCGGTTCGTACAGTGAGAATTCCCGGGAACATTTCCGTTCCTGGCGCAGCATCATCAGCAGTTCATTTTCGATACAGCGGGAGGCATAAGTGACCAGCCGGTTGCCTTTTTCTATATCATAAGTATTGATTGCTTTGATCAGTCCGATTGTGCCGATTGAGATCAGATCGTCGGTATCCCGTTCGAAATTATTATATTTTTTTACAATATGTGCAACCAGTCTTAAATTATATTCTACCAATATATTTCTTGCCTCTAAGTCCCCAGCTCTGCTCTGTTTCAGATAGTAAAGTTCAGATTCCTTTGATAAAGGCTGTTTGAATGTCTGCATAGGAGTCACCTTAAAGGGCTTTTCATTATTCTATGAGAAAAGCAGGAAAAAGTGCTTTTCCACAAAACCTTTTATGCAAATCCACAAAAATACATTTGTTGTTTCTTTTTTTTTGGTAATGTGGTACAATAACAATAACTAAATTTTGTGAGGAGTCTTGTGTATGCGTATTGGAGTAGGAAGAAAAAAAATTAGAATGGGAGATTTACTTGTTGCGGCAGGTGCAATCACTGATGAAGAATTACAGCAGGCATTAGCACTTCAGAAGGAAAAGGGTCAGAAATTAGGTCAGACTCTTTTGGAAGAAGGCTTCATCAGCCGGGAATTGTTAGTTGCAACATTAACCCAACAGCTGGGTGTGGAATATATAGAATTAAAGGGATGTAAATTTGATGATGATGTCTTGAGGCTGATTCCGGAAGACATTGTTATGAAATATAAGGTAATACCGTTAGGGTATGACGAGAATAATCCCAATGTCCTTCGTGTGGCGATGGCAGATCCGATGGATATCATTGCGGTGGATGATCTGGGAATCATTACGGGAGCACAGATAGAGACTTTGTTTGCCATGGAAGATGATGTTACGGAAACCATCGGCAAATATTACGGCAATCATCAGGCTATGGAGGCAGCGGAAGCATACCGAAAGGAACGGGAGCAGGATATGCTGTCCCAGGCAGAAGAGGATGAATACAATGCGGATATTGAGAATTCACCTATTGTATTACTGGTAAAGCAGATTCTGGAAGGCGGTGTAAGGCAGAGGGCTTCCGATATTCATATCGAACCGTTAGAGTCTTCCGTGCGTGTCAGATATCGTATTGACGGTGTGTTAAAGCAAGTCATGTCCTACGATTATTCATTACTTTCCGGTATCAGTGCTAGATTGAAGATTATGGGTGGAATGGATATTGCTGAGAAACGTAAACCGCAGGATGGACGTATATCCATTATGGTAGACAGAAAAGAGTTTGATATCCGTGTATCTATGCTTCCGACAGTATATGGAGAGAAGACCGTTATGCGTCTTACTTCCAAGGATGGTCTGACAAGACCGAAGTCGGGACTTGGTTTCAGTGCGGAGGAGGAGAAGGTGTTTGACGGTATACTCAGTAATCCTCATGGAATTATTCTGGTTACGGGACCGACGGGTTCTGGTAAATCGACAACCTTGTATACGGCACTGAGTGAGCTGAATACAGAAGGTGTTAACATTATCACGGTAGAGGATCCGGTGGAGGCGAATATTGACGGAATCAATCAGTGTCAGGTAAATGAAAAGGCAGATATGACATTTGCGGCAGCACTTCGTTCCATTCTGCGTCAGGACCCGGATATCATTATGATCGGTGAGATTCGAGACGGTGAGACAGCAGATATTGCGGTTAAGGCGGCTATTACGGGACACTTGGTTGTGTCTACCCTGCATACGAATTCGGCAGCATCTACGGTAACTCGTCTGATTGATATGGGAATTGAGCCTTATACGGCAGGTGATGCTCTGGTGGGAGTTATCGCACAGCGTCTGGTGAGAAGGCTTTGTACCTGTAAGCAGCCAAGATATGCAGAAGAGCATGAAAAAAGACTTCTGAATGTACCAGATCCGGATGAGGATGTGGTGGTATATGAACCGAATGGATGTCCACTTTGTAATGATACAGGTTTCTCTGGACGAATTGGTGTATACGAGATGATGACAGTTACCAGAAGCCTGCAGCAGGTAATCGCTACGAATGCCCCGGCAAATGAGATTGAGAAGCAGGCTTTGAAGGAAGGTATGATGACTTTGAAACTTAGCTGTTCACAGCATGTATTGAATGGAATTACATCCATTTCAGAGATGCGTAAGATTGTATATGAAGCCGGAGATGAATATTAAGATAAGTTCTTAAGACTGTCCGGTGTCCGGTTCAGTACTTTATTAAAGAAAACGGAGAAATGAAAGGGGAAGAAACATGATTGATATCAAAGAATTATTGACTTTTTCGGTTGAGCAGAAAGCTTCCGACGTACATATTGCAGTAGGTATTCCGCCCAAACTTCGAATTAATGGTAAGTTGATTGAAGTGGAGTGTCCGCCGCTGGAGCCGGCAGATGCAGCAGAGATGATTGGGGCGACGATGCATGAACGCCACAAGCAGATTTTAAAGGAACGGGGAGAGGTCGATTTTTCTTATGATTCTGATGAAACCGGGCGTTTCCGTGTGAATGTGTACATGGACAGGGGAAATATGGCAGCCGCTTACCGACGGGTAGAGACGATAATTCCAAGACCGGATCAGCTTGGAATTCCGACAGAGGTCGTGGAGTTATATAAGAAAAAGAGAGGACTGGTTCTTGTAACCGGACCTACTGGCTCCGGTAAATCTACTACATTGGCTTCTATCATTAATAAAGCAAATGAGAACCTGACAGATCACATTATTACATTGGAAGATCCTATCGAGTATGTACATCACCATAAGAAATCTGTTGTAAATCAGCGAGAGGTTGGAATGGATACTTTGAGTTATGGAAATGCACTTAGAGCGGCACTTCGTGAAGACCCGGATATTATTCTTTTAGGAGAGATGCGTGACCTGGAAACAATTTCTACAGCGATTACCGCAGCTGAGACTGGACACTTGGTTTTTTCTACCCTGCATACAATTGGTGCGGCAAGTACCATCGACCGTATAATTGACGTGTTCCCGACACATCAGCAGCAGCAGACCCGTGTGCAGCTTGCTATGATTCTGGAAGGAGTAATTTCACAGGCTCTGGTTCCGGCAGAAGATGGAAGAGGTCGTGTAGCGGCTTTTGAAGTTATGTTTGGAAGTCCGGCAATTAGAAGTCTGATTCGTGAAGCGAAAGTACATCAGATTCAGTCGACCATTCAGACCAGCCGTCAGATGGGCATGATTACGTTGGATGATCATTTGTATGAGTTGTATAGAGAAGGTGCAATTAGTCGTGAAAATGCACTAATTTATGCACAGGACCAAGCGGCATTGAAGAAAAAAATGTAAAATTTGTTTAAAATTTATAATATTATGGATTTCTAATAAAAAAATATTGCAATTTGAACAAATATAGAGTATCATTATATTCAGAAAATTTATTGTTAATAAATTGTTCATATTTTGTTCAGAATTTATCTCAATGTAATAAGATATGAATGAGGAAAGAATGGCGGAGGAGATGCAATGGCACAATTTAATTATAAGGCGGTTGATAAGAGTGGTAAGCCAAGGAAGGGTACCATTGATGCAGCAGACCATGATAAAGCATTGGAAAAACTGAAAAGCGAGGGACTATCTGTTACTGAGATTAAGGATGCCGGAGAGGGCAGCAAAGGATTCAGTCTTGGCAAGAAGAAGGTTAAGAGCCGGGATTTGTCAATTCTTTGTAAGCAGATGGTAAGTATATTGAACGCAGGTGTAACTGTAATTACGGCACTGGATATGCTTTCAGAACAGATGGATAACAAGACTCTTAAGAATGCGCTGATTGAAGCAAAGATATATGTGGAAAAGGGAGGAACTTTTTCAGATGCAATGCGTTTGAATCCAGATATTTTTCCACCTATTATGATTAATATGACTTCTGCAGGTGAGGCTTCTGGTAGTATGGAGACGGCATTTGATCGATTATCTGTCCATTTTGAGAAGGATGATGCATTGAAGGGTAAGATTAAGGGTGCTTTGACTTATCCGATTATGGTTATGATCGTGGCAGTGCTCGTAGTTATCGTTGTTATGATAGCGGTTATTCCAAATTTTGTAGATATGTTTGCGGATATGGGAACGCAGTTACCGCTTCCAACGCGGATTATGATGGCAGGTAGTGATTTTGTGTTACATAAATGGTATATTCTGATTGCTATTGTTGCAGCTATTGTAATTGGAGTTAAAGTATTTGTAGCAACTCCGTATGGCGAGATGTTGTTTGCTAAGGCAGCAATTAATGCTCCGATTTTTAGTGATCTGGTTATAAAGTCCAATTCTGCCAGGTTTGCAAGAACCTTGAGTACGCTGATGGCGGCCGGTATTCCGATGCTGGATTCCATTGAACAGGTTGCTAAGATGATGGGGAATAAGATATTCCGCGATGGTCTGATGAATACCAAGGCTCAGGTGGCGAAAGGTCTTCCGCTTTCAAAACCTCTTAAGGATATGGAAGTTTTCCCTACCATGCTGGTACAGATGGTTAAGATTGGTGAAGAGACCGGTAATATTGAAGATATGATGGAAAAAGTAGCAGACCTTTATGACAGAGAGGTGGATTTAGCGACAGAATCTTTAACACAGGCTATGGAGCCTCTTACCATGGTGGTTATGGCTGGAATTGTAGGTATGATTGTTGCTGCTGTATACGGTCCAATCCTCAGTATGTACGAAGGTATTGATAATATGTAATAACTACGAGCAATGCGTCAAGGTATATCAAGATACCTGTGTCAAGCTTGCTTGTAAGCAGGTGTCTTGATATACCTTGACATATGGCGACAGCCACAGCGAGCCGAAGGCGAGGTGGCATTGTGAGTAATAGAGAAAATCGCGATGCAAGACAGCCACAGCGAGCCGAAGGCGAGGTGGCATTGTGAGTAATATATGTAGCAAGGTAAATGCAATGTTATATAGCATTGCAAGGTATTATGGTTAAACCTGTTGTTGACCGCAACAGTTTTAATAAAAAATATTTTTATAAGTAAAGGAGAGATGATTATGAAGAAGACAAACAAAGGTTTCTCAATGGTCGAGCTGATAATCGTTATTGCGATTATGGCTATTTTAGCAGGTGCTCTTGCACCAGCACTCATCAAGTACATCAACAAGTCCAGAATCTCTACAGATATCCAGACTGCTAACACGATTGCAACTGCAGTTCAGACTGCGTTGGCAAATGAAAGTGGTTATGATGCGGCTCCAGCTGCTGGATGGACAGCATTAACATGGGATACTACCAATAACAATGCTTTCTGGGGACCTGTTACAAATGCAATTGGTGGTTCTTCTATGCCGGCACCTAAAGCTAAGAAATGTTTGCAGAATACTTCAATGGGTACAGCTTTTGAGATAGACGTAAATACTGCCAATAATTCGGTTAGAGTTCGTGAATCAGGTGGTAGCCATTTACTTTTCCCTACTGCTGACAAGTGTTTGACTGATGATTCTGGAAGTGCTTGTACTGCTTCAGCTTCAGGAACCTGATAGCTTGAAGTCAAATTTGTTATAAGATTTGCGTAATGCAACAATATGATTAACACATCCTCTCTAAAAGAGGGGATGTGTTAATGTTGAATAAGGAAAACAAGATAGAGATGAAAATGATGTTTGGGATTGGAACGGGTTTGATAATAAGTGCAGTGTGTTGGATTGTGCTTCCTCTTTCTGCATTTATTAAAAAAATAGAGGATGACAGTGTGTGCCGGCAGTGCGGTTTGGGAAAGAAATGTATTGCGATGCGGGAGACCAGACATGGGCAATCGAATTTTGTCAGTGACTGGATGCTGATATCCTATTTGACAGTAAGGAAAAACTGTTCCTGTGAGAAAACATATAGTCATTTTAATAAGCTTGCAATGGTTATATTAGGTTTTCTGGTTTATGTATTCCCTTTTTGGTCGAGAGGGATGGGACTTGATGGAGTGCTGATGGGTTTTTCGGCGGTTGCGTTGTTTTTCTTATCAGTTGTAGATTGGAATACACAGTATATTCCATTTGAGTGTAACATTTTTATTTTTATATGCGGACTGATTCATTTATTTGCAGATTTTTCTAATTGGTTAGAATATTTAATTGGTCTTATTGCAGTCAGCGGTTTTTTATACATTGTGAATCTTGTTGCAACGCCGATTCTTCAGAACCGGTATCAGGAAGAGATTGACAGTGTGATAGGGGACGGTGACATCAAATTAATGGCAGCAACTGGCTTACTTTTAGGCTGGAAACTTAATTTTTTGGCATTAGGGATTGGGTGTATTGCAGGGTCAGTGATACATGTAGCCTTGATGAAGATTAAGGGAAGCAACAGGCAGTTTGCTTTCGGCCCGTATTTATCTTTGGGCATTTATATTACAATGATATGCGGAACACAGCTTGTGAGCTGGTATCTGGAAATTTTGGGTGTGATACCCTATTAAAATAACTTCTGATTAGCGAGGGAGGCTACGGATATGGCAAAAAGTAATAAAGTCTTAACGATAGACATTACAAATGAAAGTATTACAATTATTGAAGTGACACCTTCAATAAAAAAACAGACAAATGTACATAATGCATTAATTTTTGAGACACCTGAGGATGCTTATGAGGACGGAAATATCAAAGAACCTGAAAAAATTGCATCAGCAATTCGGGAACAGTTGGATGCCAATGGCATTACCAATAAGAATGTGATATTCATTCTGACATCTACTAAGGTGGTAAACCGTGAAGTATTAATTCCGGAAGTGAAGGAGAATAAAATAAAGGGAATTGTGAGTGCGAATTCCTCAGAGTATTTCCCTGTTAATATAGAGGATTACGTTGTTTCTCATTCTATATTAGAACATGTGGTGAACGAAGATAAGACCAAACAGATAAAACTGATGGTAGTAGCGGCACCGATTGCGATGGTGAAAGGTTATTATGAATTGGGAAGCATGTTAGGCTTTACTATACAGTCAATTGATTACATAGGTAATGCGATGCTTCAGTTGATTAAGACCCAGACCAGTTCTACAATGACGACAATGGTAATCCAGTTAGGTAGTGAATCTACGATTTTAAATATTGTTAAAGGTGACACCCTTTTGTTACAGAGAACTGTACCATATGGAACGAATGCGGTAGTAACTGAGGTTATGGATGAAAAGGGAGTAGATGCCACAACAGCTATGACGATGTTACAGAATGAGCGTCTGATTACGGTTGATTTTGATGATAATGCAGCTACGGGAGCGTTTCGTTATCTGATTAATAATATCGGTCGTGTGATTGATTATTATGTAACAAAGAATCCGGATAAACCGATAGATGATGTGTTTCTTATCGGTGACGGAGCTTTGATTCGTGGTATTGATGGTCTGTTTAAGATTCAGCTGAATATTCAGACAAAAGTTATGGATAGTCTCTATAACATCAAGTTTGATCCGAAAATTGATTTGAAAATTTATAGTCCTGTTTATCTGATTACTCCGATTGGTGCTGCTTTTGCACCCATGGGATTTGTCCCTTCAGAGGCTAAGGTAAAGTCGGGTAGTAATGCAAATACCGTAAAGATTGGTATGGGTGTTTGTGCTGCTGGTATTGTGATTGCAGCAGTTGCGGCAGGGGTGACGATTGTTATGAAGAATAATGCGATATCAAAGCGTGACAGCCTGAATAATCAGATTGCGGCGATTGCGGATATTGACCAGATTGTTCGGGATTATGATATGGCGAAGGCAAAATTATCAGATATTAAGAACATGTATACACAGACCAGAACCCTGAATGAGAATGTTTCCATGTTTTTTGAAGCATTAGAGGATAACCTGCCAAAGGACATTGCAATCAATACCTATAAGTCTAGCGATGCAGGTGTTGAGATGAGTGGTATTACAAAGGATTATGATGCGATTGCGAAGTTTATCATTCAGCTAAAGAAAATTGAATGTGTGGAGAATGCATTTTTAGTTGACCTGAATGAAACAGAGCAGGAAGGTACCGGAGAGGGTGCCCAGGCAATCAAATATTATGAATTTAACATTACGGCAAATTTTGTATCAATGGTAGAGGATGATACAGAAGAGGAAGAGGCTGGTGATGCAGTACTTCCGGAAACCAGTGCAGAATAGGAGGGGTTGTGATGAAATTAGGAGATACAGAAAAAGCATTATTATTGGGTCTGGTGGGCATAGCGGCTGTCGTTCTTGTGTTTATGTATGTAGCAAAGCCGAATTATGAACAGGTGCAGACGATTAACAGTGAGATTATACAGTTAGAGAGCAGACTGGCAGAATTAAATCAGAAACAGGCAAACAGAGAACAGTATATTGCAGATACGGATCAGTTTAATGCAGATTTCGAAGAAGTATTAAATGCGTTTCCAGCAGATATGAATCAGGAAATTACTGTTATGTTCTTAGACGGAGTGAAGAAGAGCAATGATTTTTCACTGGATTCTTTGGAGATGGGTCAGAAAGAGCAGTTTTATACTCTGGGTCAGGGTGGTGCTGACGCTTCTCTTGGCGGCACAGCAGCTGATACAGCTGGCACGACAGAGGCAGGAACGACAGAGGCGGCAACAACAGAGGCAGCTTCTACTGAAAATGCAGCTTCCGGAGATGCTTTGACAGAGGAAGAGACTGTGGGAGATGATGCAGCTTTTAAGTGTTACCGTGCAATCTTTCCAATATCCTATTATGGCTCTTATTCGTCTTTGAAAGATGTGATCAACTATGTAGGAGGATATTCTGATAGAATGACCATTAATTCTCTGGATGTTAAGTATGATAATGAAGGGGATTTATACAGTGGTGAATTGGAATTATACTGCTATTCGGTAGAAAGTTCAGAAAGACCGGAGCGTCAGCTTGATTTAAATGAAGTTGAGATTGGTGTTAATAATATCTTTAATACCGGAGTAGGAGGCAGTTCCGGTACAGACAAGGAGAGCGGTCTAAATAAATATGATGAGAATGATGGTGCGGCAATTGAAAGCAGTTATGATTTCTATGCAATGTTAAATGCATCTACCAGTGATGTGTCTGCTAAGGTGGCAGGACAGAACGGTGCAGGAAAAGAAGCGAGTGTAATTTCCAATAGTGACAATGATGTATCAACTCTTACTTTTGATTTCTATGAGAAAGACGGTAAGAATTATTGTAAGTATACTTTGGATGATGTTTCTTATGAGGCTGAGGTGACTTCCAGTGAAGATGTCAAAGTTTTACTTCAGTCATCAGCAAGAAAGAATGATGATGATAAAGCCGGAATCCGTGTTACAATTCGCAATACGACAAAGCTTCCGGTTTATGTAAAAATAAGTGGAGATGACAGCGTATCCCCTCGTGTGGATATTGCAAGCCAGACAGGTTCTGTCAAGGTATATAAGTAGATTGGAGTGATTGTTCCATGATAAAGAAAAAAAATACTGGTTTTAGTATGGTTGAAATTTTAATATCCCTTGCAATTTTTATGATACTGATGCTGCCGATTGTTTCAGGGATTATATCATCCCTGAATATGACGACGAGTTCAAAAGAGTTACAGTACCGTAATGATTTTGCTGAGAATTTGATGGAGCATATTAAAGCGGTGCCGATCGATCAGGTTACGGATGAAGAGTATTATGTTGCAAATGGTACCTTGGCAGGAACCTTTGAATTTGGCGGTGGATTTGTAACGACTGTAGATCCAACTGATTTGACAGAAAGAAAAAGCTGTACAATGAAAGGTAAGACCACAATAGGGACAAAAAGTTCGACATATAATTATCTGATTCAGGTTAACAATGATTATTATGTAGATAAGGGAGTAAATGATGCTGGTTTTATTGACCCAAATAATCTGGCATTAGGTATTGTGGAAGATATCGATCATACTAAGGTGGCTTTATTTGATGGAACAATGCTGAATTATGATAAGATGGCGTCTGCGGCGTTCCGAACGAAAAAATTACAGGCACTCAAAGAGATTGATGAGGATCGTTATAACCAGCAGATGCAGGGTATAGGAGTGGATTTATTTTTAGCGGATACAGCATCCAGAATGATGACGGTGGAGGTGTCCGGTAATTCGCGAGATGGATATACCGTTCGGTGCGTTTTGGATTATATTGATCATGATCTTAATGGTATACTTGGTGATAATAACCATATTCAGTATGTTTCGGATGCACAAACATTTGACGGTAAGCTTCCTAATATTTATTTGATGTATAATCCTTGTGTTTATAATGGGGATTATTCATTGGATGATTATATTGCAATTGATACAAGTGGACTGGATGAATCTGAAGTCAATCTCTTTTTTGTAGAAACAGCCGCGACGTATTCACAGAATATTGTGAATTCTGGAACAGTAGATGATAAAGTAGGGAAGATACTTTACAATGATGTAAGAGCGAATTCCGTTGGCAGAGATAATGTAAATATTCATATGTTGGCAAAGACGAAGGAGAGTGGAGATAATACTCTAGAGAGGATTCATGTATATCATAATATAGGTGATAATATTGATTCAGAGGGCAATCTTAAGTCTAATCAAAAATCTGCGGCACATAAGTTTTGGTACAAGGCGGATTCTGCAGTTACTGCTGATGAGAGAAGCGAGGGTGTGAGTGGAGCAATGGATGGCAGAGTGGGTACCTTTTTAAATTTAATTAATGATGGTGCTTCTGCCAGTGAAAGAATAGCGATTGCACCTCTGGTTTCAGGAGGAAGTAAGGATGCGACAGTTGGTTTGTTAAATCAGGCGACAGAAGAGAGCAGAGGGCTGTATCAGGTAAAGATATGGATGAAGCCGGATACAGAGGGGCCTATTGATACTTCGGTAGATCAGCCGATTCTTCAGGGAACGAAAGGAGGTAATGAAACTTGATGAGAAGAAAGAAGATTAAGAAAAAGAATCAGGGTAACAGTTTCATAATGGTTGTAGCAACTATTTCCTTTCTTGCAGTTCTTGTGGCGGCGATTCTGGTTGCTGTTGCACTCTGCTATAGGCTGAAAGCCTATGATATCAATGCACGGGATAATTTCTATTATCTGGAACAGGCGATGGATGAAATATATGCGGGTGTCGGCGGAGATGCTATGAGGGTTTTAAATCAGGCATATGATGAAACATTGGAAGTTTTGGTGTATTATGATACTAGTAAAAAGGCATATGTGACAATGGAACCAGCAGATGCTAACAAAATTTTAAAGACAACATATATGAAAATGTTGAGCTCTAATGAGGACTATCAGCCAAGTAATGCGGAAGATCATTTAAAATCGTTTTTGAGTTACCCATATAGTGATACAGATGAGGATACCAAGGAAGGTGTTCAATTGAGTATTGGAAATATAAATAAGACGGACGATGAGTTGGTGATTTGTAATCTTGTATTACGTAGGGAAGCCAAGTACTCTACAGTAAATGCGAGATCTAAGAAGGATTCCGGTACGGTAGGGGCTCCGGATACGTTTATTCAGACTCTTACAACAGATTTAATTATCGGAAAGCCGGAGTTTGATGTTAATTTTAACGGAAATAATGCGGATCTTAGTGAGTTGTATGCTTATTCCATGATTGCAGACAGAGGTATTGAGATTACTGATAAAGAAGGTAAGACGGCACTGGGCAATAAGGTAAATATAACCGGAAATATATATGCAGCATCAGATTTTTATAATAAGAGTTATGATGAGAATCCGGGAACTATTCCAACGGTTAATAATGTTGCTGCTCCGGCAGATTTGAAAAGTGATCAGATTCAGAAGGTAAATTCTTATGATGAAGATCGTTTGAAAAATTGTGACGGTGTTAATGTAAAGAGCATGTATTCTGGTCTTTATGTAGATGGGGCGTCTGTTATACTGGCGTCAGACAGGATTATTGTTCCGGGTTCTCTTGCACTTATGAATTGTGCAGATGTCACAATTTCAAATATTGCTAATTCGTCTGCTGATTATGCAGATATATGGGCAGATGGTATCGTACTGGATGGATTTGCACTCAGGCAGAGTACGACTGGTGATGTTATGAAAGGTGCTTCTCTGACGATGAAGGCAAGGGCTTATATTTATGATGATTTAGAGGTAAATGCCAATTCCGGATCGGTTCTGTTAAACGGAGAGTATTATGGGTATAATTATGCTTCGACGGATAACCGGACTTATACTACAGAATCTATTGAGAAAGGTGTACGTAAGTTTACGAAAGATACTCATGCAGGTATTACGGATGGTCAGAGCATAAATGGTCAGGCACATTATAACAGTAGTGCGATTATATTGAACGGACAGGATACAACACTTGATTTTAAACAGGCGAATGCGTTATATGTGGCAGGACAGTCTTATATTGAGTTGTCAAAAGCTACTAAGAAGTCAGAGACCACAGAGACTGTGAATTATACTGTGAAAAATGGTGATGTTGTTGAAAATATGACGGATGAGGTAAGGCGAGAAACAGATAGTTATCTGACACAGGAGATAGAAAACGGAACGGTTACTGATAACTATACGGTGGAGACAGGAAAGATTAGTGAGTCAGATAAGACAGCTATTCAGGATTACCGTACTGGTGAAGCAATTTCTATTAAGAGTAACCAGTTGGCATATATTCCGGATGGTAATGTACATGATCAGGAGGATGGATTATGGCTGGAGCTTCCACAGCGACTAAGAGATGTAGATGCTTATAAGGATATCTGGTCTAACTTTGATAAGATACCGGTTGTAAAGACTGTTGTTTCAGGAAAAACAAAGTATTTTCTGGATTTCTCAAAGGCAGATATAAAAGATAAAAATGTAATGAATCAATTTATTGCAGATTATGCGGCTATGTTTGATGAGTCTACTATAGTTGATGCCAGCGGGAAGACTGCGGGTGAGACATATGGAATGATCAATATTACCGACTATGAGCATTTTAAAGTGAAAATGCTGCAGGTTAGTGAGGAAGAAACAGATCCATATAAGAATATATATACCAATTCGGCAATTACTACACAGGTAGACGGTAATTTTACTATTGTTGCAAACAGTGGAAATATTGCTCCTTTGGTTCAGGCGGCTGAGAATGTAAATAATGCGATTAAAGAGGGTAATAACGTTCAGTCGTTATTGCAGATTGGTAGTGATGCGGCGGTTGCAGCACAGCGTGTATCAAGTAAGTTACAGGATCAATATAAGGAAGTAAAATGGCTTCTTACAAATAAGAGTAGTGAGGGTGCTTTTGTGACACAGGCACATACTTTAAAGGAAGAGGTTATTACGCCTATTAACCACTATTTTGATTTTTCTCTTGTAAATAAGGAAAACAGCAGATACTGTACACTTAAGTGTGGATATGGTGTATGGATTTCTGAAGGAGATGTGCAGATTGGTGCTGATTCCTGTAAGATAGGTTCTTCAACCGCAGATTATAATAAGCCATATAAAAACGGCAAAGTAAGAGGAATTGTAATTGCTAAGGGAGATGTGACCTTTGAGGATAATGTGGAAGAGTTTGAGGGGTTGATTGTAACCGGTGGCAAAATTATCATTAATAATTTTGATAAGGTGAATGGAAAAACAACAATGAGCCTGATTGCCAATGAAGAAGTAATTAAGACTATCTTGCGGGAATGTGATTATTCCCGTGGAGAAAGCAAGGCTGATAATTTTGGATTTGTCTGCGATATGTTCCGGTTATTTACATCCCAGTATGTTCCTCCGGCTGAGAGTGGTGATACCCCTGTGGTTTCAATGAAAGATATCAGTGCTGTCCAGTTTGAAGATATTCTTTCCTTCCGTAATTGGAAGAAGAATGTAGATTAGGCGGTGATGGTATGAGAAAGAATAAAAATACAAGAAAAAATAAAGGTTACACATTGATTGAGGCAATTATCGTTATTGCAATTATCGCAATTTTGTCTGGAATGTCTTTTGTAACAATTGGAATTATCAAACAGGCAAAATGCAATGCGGCAGCTTCTACTCTGGATGCCCAAATGGGAAGTCTTTTGATTAAGACAAAGACTGTTTCGGAAGCAAAAGGTTCACCGCTTTGTATGTTGATTCAGTATAATAATAGTGACATTAATTTTGCAGATGGTACAATTGCTAAAAGTGGTTCCTATTCATTAATTTTAGGATATAATGACGGTTCTTCTTTTACACCGAAAGAGGTGGATGCAGATGGAAATGCGGTAGTTGAGACCACGCTTCCTAATATTCTCAGTATTAATTACACACCGGAAACAGGTGCAGGAGAATGCAGCTTTGTAGATGGAACAGAGACTATGCTGATTGAATTTAAAAAGGCAGATGGTTCTGTCCGTTACGGAGCAGGAAGTTACGAGATTATATATAATGGCAATAGAGTGGCGACAGTTAAGTTAGATGCGGCAACCGGAAATCATTCCGTGAAGTAGGGGGTGGAGTCATTGTCAGGTATAAAAAATAAAAATAGAGGCTTCACGTTGATTGAGCTGTTAATCAGTTTAGCATTATTATCTATTATCATGGTAATGGTTGTTCAGTTTATGAGTTCGACAGCAGGAGCACAGAAGAAAACTAAGGAAAATATTAAAGTGCAGACAGAAGCAAAAGAGGTCATGATCAATATAATGGATGGTCTGGTCACTGCAAGCTACGTACAGGTCAGATCAAAAAATGGTGCAGTCTATACAATGGATAAGACTACTGGATCAAGGAAAGAAGCTCTTTCCCCGGCAGCAGGTTCCGTAAGCGTAGTACCAACCTCAAATATGACAATTGTTCCCGATAATTTTGGAAATTATAATAAGATGGTAGATACTGACGGGAACTATATAGGCGGCGAGCGTAAGGTGATTGTGGATATGGATACTTTTCAGTTACCGGGAGAAAAAGTTGCTGATGGAAATTATCCATTAGAGAGTGATTTGCATAAATCAGCGATAGCAGATGCCCGCTCCTTTAGAATCCTGAAGCAGGAGGTGGCAGGGAATGACACTTATCTGTATATAGAGCCACAGTATATTTATGCAGAATATAATGTAATGGATGCAAGCGGCAAGCCAACTCAGGTGGAGAGTGTAATATATCGCTTTGTGGATAATGCGAATGGCAGTATTAGTATTTATCTTAATCGAAAGATATGGGATCGTAATACGGCGAGCAGATGGTATAGTCTTTTAGGGTCAACACCTGATTCCGGAGATACCGGTCTGCTGACTAAGAATCTATCAGATTTTTATTTGTCTGCTGATGCAGAGGGGAATGCACTTATGATAGATGCATTGTTCGATATTAAAGGTTATAAGTATAATGCAGCAGAAACTGTTAAGTTTAGAAATTCTTCAGTGTTGACTGTCCGACCGCAGAACTTATATAAAAAGGCGACTACTGGCGGTGGAGGAGCTACACCATAATAGAAATAAGAAAGGAAGGGAGAAGAACAATGTCAAAGAAAAAAATTATTGCTATTATATTTACATTAGTCGTTCTGGTTACATCAGTCTCTGCAATTTCTTATTCTATTGCGACAAGAGGTGGCTCTGCAAATAGTAAGAAAGAAATAGAAACAGAGCCTGTGAACAGAGGTGCTAATCCTGCATCTGATTATAAGACGAATATTGACTTGATTATCGAGAATTCGAATAAGCCGGGAGACGAGGCTCAGACATTTAATGTTGTGGAGATTGTTCCGGTTGGAGTGAACGGTTCGGATTTAAGCCAGTATATTTCGAATGGTCATTTTAAGAGTAATGTATTTGATGCTAACAGTACCAAAGGTGCTACGATGAAAGCAGATATGATATTGTTGGATACTATTCATATAGCAGCAGCAACAACTCTTAATGACAAGGTGGACTCCAATATTACTGGTGAGAATTCAACTATAGGGGATGTCCTGAATAAGGCAGACTTGATTTATATCAGCAGCCCGTCGTATTCGTCATATGACAATAATATGAGTGAGGATATTTATAATTATCTTCATACATATGCACTAGGTAAGGATAAGCCGGTTATTGTTGATTTTGTGAAGCCGGGAGATTCAGGATCTGGTAGTGCATCAAAAACTTATAAGGATTTAATTAGTGAGATTCGAACAAATCATATTCGTTTTAGAACATTTGCATGGAAAGATGATGCCAGTGCACAAGAGTTTTTTGATGCGAATTTACAAAAAAAGTCATACTATGTAAAATATAATACAAACCAGACACCAAGTAATGGTAAAGTGTTGGTCGTTACTACAAATCAGAATGAGTCAGGTTCCATGTATCAGAAGATGAGTAGTGAGAATAAGAGTACTATAATTAATAAAGCATACTATGGTCAGTCAAAACCTAAGGATTTTGAGTATACATTTGTGAATCCGACAGCATTGACTGTGGATCAGTTAAATGAAAGTTATGATTTTATTTTGTTAGAAAATAATATCATGACTACGTCGATGACAAATGAATTATTTACAAAACTAAAAGCATTGTCAGAAGCTTGTAAATATATACTTTATGATTTTAGAGGAAGTTTTGGAGAGGGGGGCTCCTCGTCTTATGTAGGTACTAATAATTATCTTAAGCTGATGAATTTATTGCTGACGGCAAATGGTATTGCAAAACAGTCCAATATTTTATCTGTTCGTTATGGATTTTTTACTTCTTTGAATAATGCTGGTGCTGATGGTGTTGCTTCAGCAAAGGGAATTGCAGATATTATCAATACCAGTGAATACAGAGACAGTAGTACAAGCGGCGAGAATGGAAGTGCATACCGTGTACTTGAGATTCAGCCCTGCTATCCGATTGATACGGATTTAGCCGAGAGTCAGCCGCGTAAAGATCGAGCTTCTGCATATCCTGAATCTATATATAAAGGTATGTATTACACGATTCCGGATCAGGTGCTTTCCGGCGTGACCAAGGATGAAATAGATGATGATGTTGAGTATTATGCATTTGAAATGAGTAAGGCAAAGATATCTCATGCAACAGGTATTCCGTATAATCAGATTCAGGTGGATCAGATGTCTGTAGATGAATTGATTTCTACAAAGAATGTTGTACTGGAGAATTATGATCTGGTATATATCGGTGGAGATACATCTGCATTGGTTTCACATGAATATGTTAATTATGCCGGTAGTGACTGGAACTTCCAGAATAATTATGTACAGAGTGCATTGAAATGTCTGACCCAGTTTGATATGTATACCCATACAGGTAATTTTGTAGACTACAAGATGACCTATGGGGAAGTAGCAGGTGGTACAAATTCGGTAGAGTTCAGTGGACATGATCTTACTACGATTAAGAGAGATGAGTTGAAAGATTTTGTAAATTCCGGTCTTCCGATTATTATTGATGAGGTGGTAACGAAGGAGTTTGAGGATTCTTATCAATATGATCCTGCTAATGAAAAATCAACAGAAAAAAACAGATTAAAGCAGTTAGAGTTAAAGCAGATTGATCCTGATTGTAATATGTATCAGTTTTTAGCATATACATACGAATTGGTTAAATCTGGTAATTCTAAAGGGAACGTTGCATGGGGGAGTATCAATACCGATGCACAAAATGCGACCAGGTTAGTAGAAAATGTAGATAACGAGTTTGGGTACACCCGCGGTGGGCAGGTTACGGTTTATAGTGACGATTATGAAAAGGTTATCAAGAATTTAGTGGAGAATGCTGCTTTAAGACCAAGTCTTAAGATAACTGCTAAACCAAAAGAATATGTAGAAGGTGATGATTCGACGGTTAATACTGAGAATCCGGTGGCATTTACGGCAGGTGTTACAACCACAGCTGCGGATACTTCTACCTATACTGTAGAACTTTTTATAGATTCTAATGGGGATTGTACCTATGCAGATACGGAGATGGTGAGCAGTGCGACCTGTAATGCAGGTGGAACAGTTAATTTATCTTATGCTTTGGATGATGATTTCTTTGGACTGGTAAACTGGAAGATTAAGGTTACCGCAGCTAATGGAGTATTGTGTGATACCAAAATGGGTACTGCATTATTCAAATTGGACAGTGAGATGAAGAAGACAGTCAGGGTTCTTCAGATTATGCCGTTGGAGAAGTCAGAGCAGACAGGTTTTTCGTCAGGATTTTCTTTATATTTCTGTACAGAGTGCCAACAGGCTATGCGAGTACTGGAAAATAACGTTCTTGTAATAGGCAATGATAAGAATGGTAATCCTGGATTGAATTCATATGCAGATCAGGAGACGGTACTGGGAGATGTAAAGGTAGGTAAGCATGAACATCGATTTGGTATTGTAAAATATGATTCGACTATTGCAACGGATGACTGGGAAGAAAACTTTGCAGATACCTTAACACATGGGGAAGACGGTACATTAGAGACTGGTGATTACGAGTTTGACTTGGATATTGTTACACCTTCCGAATTTGATGAGATGTGTGCTGATGCAGCAGGACGCACAGATACAGATATCGGTGCAGCAACAGCTTTGGCAGAGCAGTATTTAGAGGAATATGAAGAAGGCTTAGAGTCTCAGACACTGTCATTGTACAGGACAAAATTAGAGTCGGAACTTTATAAGGTAGCAGACCAGATTAGGAATACCAATAGTGGTAACAGGCGGAATGTAATCCTAAAAGGAATCGGAACTGCCGGAAATCCGGGTAACTGGATGATTGATCAGGCATATTATAAGTTCTGGGAGTACTGTAATGACAGAGGTAATCAGCCGCTGGTTGGAGCAATTAATTTATCAGATTTAAAGACAGCTTATAGTAATTATATTACAGAATATGATGAACTGGTTGCCAAAAAGAAGCTTTATAAAGAATATTCTCGTAAGGCATCTGACCATAATACATGGTTATTGAATAATTATGATATTATTGTTCTTGGTCTGGCAGATGAATTTAATAATAAAGATTTATCAACAGTTTCCTGTGGACAGTTAAAGACCTATGTTACTCAGGGCGGTTCTATTTTGAATACACATGATACTATGACAAAATATAAAGATAAAGGAGCCGTTAATTTAACAAATTCCTTAAGAAGTGCATTTGGTATGGATCGTTTCCATGTGCAGGATGTTGGAAGCAGTACTAAGGTTGAAGTCGCAGTTCCAAAGGCTGGCAAGAAAACAGTATATATTGGAGAGGTTCTTGAAAGCTGGGGCGGTGATGGTAAGGATTTTGAAATTTCTAATAAGGACTTGACAGTTAATGTCAATAGGCAAGGTTGGGGTTCTGTGTATGATGCTACTTTCACGGAAGCTGAACAGCCTCATACATCTTTAAGTGAAAAAGTAAAAATTACTATTAACGGTATGCCGAATGTAACCTATAAGTATAGAGATAATTCTACGAATGTGATTAGCAGCGTTGTTGCAAATGCTAACGGTGTTGCGGTTATAGAGTTAGATCAGGCAATGGATTATGAATCAGTATCTTTTGCTCTTGGCAAAAATAATGTTACAGCGACCTATGATATAAGTACAGGTACACTTTCAGCAAATGCAAATAATACGGAAGTTGCTGCTGATGGGAAGTTAAAGATTGATATTACGGTTACTGATGGTGGTACAGCAGTTCCGGATGGAACAACAATTAGATGTGCTTTCAGAGGTAATGTGCAAAATGGAACGACAACAAATGGTGTTGTAACATTTATGGTTGATCCTGCGCAGGCTGCTACCAGCAGTATATATGATTCGCCTTCTGGGTTCCTGTACAGACAGTATGAGACAGAAGACAGTTCCAAGTATTTCTGGACAGAACGTATTATTGCATCTTCTCCTAGCGAATATGCAAATGTTGCGAGTAAACTGGAAGGAATTTCTATTAAACGTAATACACCGGTTGGTGTAACGGATTTATATGCGCTTAGTGATGCAGCTAGTAAGCCGACATCTCCGTACAGATATGTTTGTATGGAATTTGAGAGTTTTGACCATAAAGATATGGGCTTAGACGGTTCCAGCTTCGAGGCTAAGTATGGTACTAGAAAAGCTGCGAAGGTAAATCAGGGCGGAGTTACGATGTATCCGTTTGCAATCAGTAGTGAACTTTTGATTTCGCCTACACATGCACAGATGTTCGCACTGGATCTGGAGGATCCTACAGTAGCTGTATGGTATACCCTCGGCGCTAACTTTGTAAGTGATAATCCAAGTGTGGATGACTCTTGGGCAAGATATGATAGTGGTATTTTTGCCGCATCTCCTAAGGATGGTATGAATTCTTACTTCCTTTACAGTAAAAATAATGTGTTCTACTGTGGTGCCGGTCATCAGAAAGTAACCGGTAATATGAAGGATAACAATGACGAGAGAAGATTGTTTATCAATGTTATTGTGAACAGTGTTTCCAAAGGAAAAGCAAAGCCGAAACTGAAGCTTTATAATAAGTGTGACGAAGAAGGCAATAAGCATGAGAATTGTGATGATAGGTTTGTAGATCCGAAGGATGATGACGATAACAAGACGTTATCTAAAGAAATGAATACCTTGTTCTATAATGATGCTATTAAGATGTATCAGTATAATATTGATGACGATCAGGCAGAACTTTATCCGGAATTTGATTTTAAAGCGATTGCCGGTACAGCAGATATTAAAGAAATTACAGTATTCTATGATCTGAATTATGGTGAGGGAGATGGCATGGATAACTCAGATAGTTATAAAGCTGATAAGAACCATGTATTGATTACCTCCTATGATGCGGCAGATCCTATGAATGGTAAGCGTGTAAGGCTCAGAGAGTCTGCTTTCCCTAAATTGTTGTTGAAGGAAGACTACTTTGAAAATTATAATGGCTACACATATATTGTAATCCGTGTAAAGGATGAGGCAAATCAGTGGCAGTCAGCGAGGGTTAAGATTAATAAAGTTCCATATTTGTTTGATTTAACAGATGCAGGCTTTGATTTTGGTCATCATGGGTTATCAGACAGCAGTATGATAATTGATCTGACAGACAGAAAACATTTTAATATTTAACCAAAGGTAAATGAAACGGTGTGAGGGATTTCCTTCACACCGTTTTTGTGTTATGATACAAGGAAGAAAAATCGGATGAGAGGTGATTATGGAGTTGTTTTATCCCAAAAGATATTATGATAAAAAGGAAGATATTCCCATGGAGGAATATTACAAACGAGGATACCGCGGTATTTTATTTGATATTGATAATACACTGGTACCGCATGATGAACCAGTAGATGAGGCTGCGGAGATTTTTGTTGAGAAGCTTCGCAGGATTGGATTCCGCGTCTGTCTGATTTCCAATAATGATGAGGAACGTGTAAAGATGTTTGCAGATCCTTTGGGGGTTCAATATGTTTATAAAGCCTGGAAGCCAGCCAGACGTGGCTATCTGGAGGGAATGGCAATATTGCATACGAATCTTGAAAATACGCTGTTTGTAGGGGATCAGATTTTTACCGATATCTGGGGAGCAAACCGTGCAGGTCTTTACAGTATTTTATTAGACCCGATCAATCCGAAAGAAGAGATTCAGATCATATTAAAGCGTATTCCGGAAAAGCTTGTAAAATGGTTTTATCGAAAGAAGCATGATTTAAAAAAAGGGGAATATGATACAAAGTGATGGGCAGGGATAAGAAATTGTTTGGCAATGACCTGTCAGCATTCAAAAGAGAGGAATAATAAGATGTTAATTGACGGTAATACTAGATTAATCGGTCTGATTGGTAATCCGGTGGAACATACCTTGTCACCGGTCATTCATAATGGACTCAGTGTGAAAATGGGGATTTCTTCGGTTTATGTACCATTTCAGGTGGAAGGAGAAGGGCTGGATCAGGCTGTAAAGGGGGCTTACGAGCTGAATATACTGGGTATGAATGTAACGGTGCCCCACAAGAATCAGGTGTTGGAATCCCTCGTGGAGATTGATGAGGCGGCAAAGCAGATTGGTGCCGTAAACACCCTGGTAAGAGTAGAGGCAAAGCATGGATATAAAGGGTATAATACGGATATGATGGGATTAAGGCGGCAGATTCAGGAAGACGGAATTTCGTTAAAAAACGAAACGGTAGTGATTCTCGGGGCAGGAGGTGCGGCAAAGGCAGTGGTTTATATGTGCCTGTTAGAGGGAGCAGGGAAGGTTTATCTCTTAAACCGTACTTTGGAGAAAGCAAAGCAGATAGCAGATCAGATGAACCGGATTTGGAAAGACAGCTGTATGACGGCTGCATCAGGGCTTGAGGAAAATCCAGAGGGAGCAGATTTATCACCAGATAAGGTGATACCCATGCTTTTAGCGGATTATGGGAAAATCCGGGAGCAGGAGCTTATAGTATTTCAGGCAACTGCTGTTGGACTGGCACCGAATGACCGGCAGGCAGTACTGGAGGATGCAGAGTTTTATAAAAAAATAAAGACAGGTGTGGATTTGATTTATAATCCCGCCAATACACGGTTTATGCAGATGGTAGCAGAGCAGGGCGGGAAGGCTTATAATTCCTTAAAGATGCTCTTATATCAGGGGGTGACGGCCTATGAATTATGGCATGATATTACGATTCCCCAGGAGATTGTGGAAGAGGTTTATGTGGATTTAAAACGCAGGGTATATAAGAAGGATAACAGGGTTCTGATTGGATTTATGGGAAGCGGAAAGACCACTTTCGGAAAAGCCCTGGCCGGAAAACTGGGTATGCATTTTCTGGATACCGATACTTATATCGAAAAACAGGCAGGCAAGTCTATTGCAGATATTTTTGCAGAGGACGGAGAAGAGGCATTCAGAAAGCTGGAGACCGAGACTTTAGTATATCTGCGGGATCATCTGGAGAATACTGTGCTTGCAACCGGTGGAGGGATGCCCCTTCGGGAATGCAATGCCCGTCTTTTAAAAGAGACCGGCCGGGTATTTTATCTGACAGCGGCACCACAGGTCATTTATGACAGGATAAAGGACAGCACAGACCGGCCGCTGCTACAGGGGGAGAATCCTTATGGCAGAATCTGTGAGCTTATGAAGGAGAGAAAGTCCCGATATGAGGCGGCAGCAGATGAGCTGGTAGATACCAATTCCAATGATATGGAAGAAATATTGGATGTACTTTCCAAACCATTTTAATCAGTCATGCAGACAGGAGGATTTTCATGTTTGAAGCAAGAAGAAGGCATTTAAAGGATGTGCTTTTGAAAAAGCGGGCGGATGCAGTATTGATAGACAGTCCGTCTAACCTATATTATTATACAGGGTTTACCGGTGGTGAAGCATTGTTTCTGATGCCGGCAGGCGACATGAACGGGTATATCATTACGGATTCCCGTTATTATGAGCAGGTAGAAAAGGAATGCAGGGACCTTACTTTGGTCAGGCTGGAGAAAAGAGGATATGGAGAAACTCTGTATCAGCTGATTGAAGAACTTTTGAAAGAAGGAATCCTGCTGATACAGGAAGAAGGGGAAGAACGCAGGGAGAAAGACCTGAAAAAACAGAAAGAGGTTTTTATTGCCATAGAAGATACCATGCAGATTTCCAGATATATGAAGCTTTGTGAAGCCTGTAAAAATATTTCCTTCCGGATGGAGGGAGAGGCCATTCATGAGTGCCGGATGATAAAGGATGAGAAAGAGATTCAAAAGATTGCTGAGGCAGAAGCAATCGGGGATGCGGCATTTTCCTATATACTGGACAGGATAAAACCGGGAGTTACAGAGGCAGAAATTGCACTGGAGCTGGAATTTTTTATGAAACGAAAGGGAGCTTCCCGGTTAAGCTTTGATACGATTGTGGCAAGCGGTGCCAATTCCTCTATGCCCCATGCACAGGTTACAGATAAAAAAATCCGGCAGGGCGAATTTGTAACGATGGATTTTGGCTGTGTTTATCAGGGATATTGCTCGGATATGACAAGAACGGTGGCAGTGGGCAGACCGACCCAGGAGATGAAGGAGGTATACCAGATTGTATTAGATGCAAACTTACATGCCATGGAAGGGATTATGGAAGGGAAACGCTGTAGTGAAATAGATGCCATTGCCAGAGATTATATCGTAAAATACGGATATGGAGAATATTTTGGACATGGTCTTGGGCATGGTGTGGGGCTGGATATTCATGAGGAGCCAAGGTTTTCTCCAAAGTGTGATGTGGTCACAAGGGAAAATATGGTGATTACGGACGAACCGGGAATTTACCTGCCGGGAAACTTCGGTGTCAGGATTGAGGATCTGGTAGTCGTAAAAAAAGATGGATTTACAAAGCTTTCCCAGTCAGAGAAGGAGCTGATCATACTGTAAAGTGTGTTTATGTATTACAGCATCCGCAGAAATTGAGAAATTTTTTAGATGTAGTGCTAAGGCTTCTTTCATTATAGAGGAAGCCTACGGTACGTTCCGGAATCGCATGGTCAAGGGGGATTTCGATGACCTGTCCCGATTCAATGTAAGAGGAGACAAATTCACGTACTACGCAGGCGACCCCCATTCCGATAGCGGCAAAATCTATCAGCAGGTCCATGTTATTGATTTCCAATACCTGACCGGGATGAAGCTGGCAGGTATCAAAATAGTGGTCTATGAATTGTCTGGAAATATTTCCCTGGTCTAACAGCATCAGATTGGATTTTTCTAAAATTTCTTTGGTACTTAAAGAAACAGAACTTGACGGGGAAGCGTTTCTTTCGGAAAACAAAAGAAGACCAGTCATATTAGGGATTGCGTTCAATTCCTCTTCCTCTGGGCTGTTTGGATGAGTCAGGATATCTTTCAGTTCTGTCATGTTTTCCTTGGATTCCGGGATTGAATCCTGTTCCCGCAATGTCAGGTTATCCAGATAGGTCTGTGTTGTGACAAAGGTGTCATGGATGGAGCGCAGGGGTGTAAAATGATAGGGTTTGCCTACCGGAGTGTCACAGATCAGACCGATATCGATTTTATCGGCTTTCAGGAGCTGTATCGTCTCAAAGGTGGGATGGCAGTCGATAGATATTTTTACATGGGGGTTATCTTTGATAAAATCCTGTAGGTATGAGAGCAGGATATATTTGCAAAGAGAAGTAGATACCCCGATCCGTATCTGTCCCATACCAAATGCCCCAATCCGTTTCAGTGTTTTTTCTGCTGTATCAATAGAGTCAAAGGCTTTTTTCAGATATTCAAACAGCGTCTGCCCTTCTTCGGTGAGTCGTACGCCTTTTTTGCTTCGGATAAATAAGGTGTGCCCTAAGGACTGTTCTAATTTTGTAACAGATTTGGAAACGGCCGGCTGGCTGATATATAGTGATTCAGCTGCTTTGCTGATACTTCCGTTTTTGGCAGTTTCATAAAATATTTTATAATAGTTCAGATTTTGTTCCATACCTCATTCTCCGATTATTGTTAAAATTTGTAAATTATATTTGAAATAAAAGATATTGGGGTTAAAAGGTATTTTCTCCCCCAATCGACGTTGCGGATTGCTCCGTTGCTTTGCAGTTCTCGAAATTTTGCAAATACCTCCATTTCCGTATATTTGCAAGCAAATCTGCTTCGTGTTGGTGTTTGGCGGGTCAAGCCAGTAGATAGTAAATTGTGTGTAAACACCGTTGCTCGTACCTTTGATTCTGGTATCATATAAATATTGTGTAAACAACGTGTATCTGCTATAATGCTTCATAGCTTATATCTGTTATTTATTATAACAAAGGGGAAGAAAAAAACAATACCTTTATATAACTCTAGGTTATTATAAATATTCGATATATATATTTTATTTATAATATATGATATGTTACAATGAGAGAACAGTAAGAACCCAAAGGAATATTAGGTGATTGCAAAAACAGTGTTTGGCAATTATCTAGCAGGAATATAAAGAAAAGGAGAAAATTTGTTATGGGAATGGCAATGACACAAAAAATTTTAGCTGCACATGCTGGTCTGCCGTTTGTTGAGGCTGGACAGCTGATAGAGGCAGATCTGGATTTAGTATTAGGAAATGATGTGACAACACCGGTAGCAATCCATGAAATGGATAAGTTTAAGACAGACAAGGTGTTTGACAAGGATAAGATTGCAATGGTATTAGACCATTTTACACCAAATAAGGATATAAAGAGTGCGGAGCACTGTAAATGTGTAAGGGAATATGCCGATGCACAAAATATCACGAATTTCTTTGATGTCGGAGAGATGGGAATCGAGCATGCCCTGCTTCCGGAAAAAGGGCTGATTGTTGCGGGTGAGACCTGCATCGGGGCAGATTCCCATACCTGTACCTATGGTGCATTAGGTGCATTTTCCACAGGTGTAGGATCTACTGATATGGCAGCAGGTATGGCTACCGGAAAGGCATGGTTTAAGGTGCCTTCTGCCATCCGGTTTGAGCTTACGGGAAAACCGAAGGAGTGGGTGAGCGGCAAGGATGTGATCTTACATATTATCGGTTTGATCGGCGTGGACGGTGCACTTTATAAGTCAATGGAATTTGTGGGAGATGGCATAGCCAGTCTTTCTATGGATGACCGTTTTTCCATGGCAAATATGGCGATTGAGGCTGGAGCAAAAAATGGCATTTTTCCAGTGGATGAGAAGACAATTGCCTATATGAAGGAACATTCCGTTAAGGAATATAAGGTTTACGAGGCTGATGAGGATGCGGTTTATGATGAGACCTATATAATAGATTTAAGTACGTTAGAGCCTACGGTGGCATTTCCGCATTTACCGGAAAACACGAAGCCGATCAGTGAAGTACCGGAGATTAAGATTGACCAGGTAGTGATCGGTTCCTGTACCAACGGACGGATTGAGGATTTACGGATTGCGGCGAAGGTATTAGAAGGAAGAAAATGTGCGAAGGGGCTTCGTGTCATTGTAATTCCTGCAACCCAGGCAATATATTTACAGGCAATGGAGGAAGGTCTGCTTAAAATTTTTATTGAGGCAGGAGCGGTGGTTTCGACACCTACCTGTGGTCCCTGTCTTGGCGGACATATGGGTATCCTTGCAGCAGGAGAAAAAGCGGTGGCAACGACGAACCGTAACTTTGTAGGACGTATGGGACATGTAGATTCAGAGATTTATCTGGCTTCACCGGCAGTAGCGGCAGCTTCGGCGGTAACAGGTAAGATTTCCTGTCCATGCCAGCTTGGGCTGTAAAAGCAGCGGGCAGGATGATATTAAGACCGGGCAAGGTCAATAAAAGATAATAGATAGAATAGGATTAGATTTAGTATGGAGGTTGAGTAATATGAAAGCACATGGAACAGTACACAAGTATGGTGATAACGTGGATACAGATGTTATCATTCCTGCAAGATATTTAAATTCATCTGATCCGGCAGAGCTGGCAAAGAACTGTATGGAGGATATTGATAAGGATTTTGTAAACCGTGTAAAGCCGGGAGATATCATGGTGGCAAATAAGAACTTTGGCTGTGGTTCATCCCGTGAGCACGCACCAATCGCTATCAAAGCCAGCGGAATCAGCTGTGTGATTGCCGAAACTTTTGCGAGAATTTTTTACCGTAATGCCATTAATATCGGACTTCCGATTATCGAATGTCCGGAAGCAGCAAAAGGAATTGATGCCGGTGATGAGGTGGAGATTGATTTTGACAGTGGTATGATTTACAACAGGACAAAGGGAACAGAGTTTAAAGGACAGGCATTTCCACCGTTTATGCAGGAGATTATTAAAGCTGAGGGACTGGTAAATTATATCAATAATAAATAATGATTTCAAATGCCGATTACATGATGGCAAAATGGCAGGTTAGGAGGTCTCGATGAAAATCGTACTTGAAAGAGGTGATGGACCGACTAGTAGCTTTGTGGCGGGAAGATTAGGAGTCGAACCAGAGGTGCTGGTAGTTCTGTCAGTTTTAACAGCAGTGATTTTGGTGGCAGTAGTAGCTGGCATTATAATCTATATTAAGAAGAAAAGGAAAGAGGAATAAATCATAATTTGATTACACTCTTCATTAATAATGATATTTCTTGACTACAGGTTAAGAGGGGAGATACCGGGATGGAGTTTTGGGAGATTATCAGTCAGATTACTTCTATATGTAAAGAAAATGATGTAACTTCGCTGTTATTATTTGGTTCATATGCAAAGGGAACAAATACGGATAAGAGTGATATTGATATCGTTATTTGTGGCAATTATAATTTCTTGAAGTTAGAAGAGGAATTGCAGAATATTCCCACATTAAAAAAAATAGATATTTTTGAATGGGAAACATGTAAAGATAATGTGTTGCTTAGAGAGGATATTGAAAAATATGGAAAGAAAATTTATTAATCGTTTTTATTCCTATTGTAACTGTTTGAAGGATTTTTCTGAAGCAAAGAATAGAGATGTGACGGATTCATTTGTTCTAAGTGGAACAATAAATAAGTTTTCCCTAACTTTTGATCTGTCTTGGAAAGTAATGAAAGATATTTTAGTGCAATATTATGGTGTATCGGACTTTGTAGCAGGTTCACCCAGAGAAACGTTGAAATCTTCCTATAAAGTAAATTTGATTTTTGATGATACATGGATGGAGATGTTAAAAATTCGAAATGAATTGACACATGATTATGATGCTAAGCTTGCAGAAAAATATGTCAGACGTATTATTGATGAATTTATTGACCTTTTTTGGCAGTTTAAGGATAAAGTTGATGCATTGCTTTCGGATATGGAAGAAAGAATAGAGTAAGAGAAAAAGAGAGGTTAAGGTATGAATTATAATTTAGCGGTAATAAAAGGAGATGGCATCGGACCGGAGGTGGTTACCGAGGCTATGAAAGTATTAGATAAGGTTGGTGAAAAGTTTGGTCATACCTTTCACTATGAGCAGCTTTTGATGGGAGGATGCTCCATTGATGCACATGGAGTACCCCTTACGGATGAAGCGGTAGCAAAGGCAAAGGAATCCGATGCGGTATTGCTAGGTTCCATTGGCGGAGATACCAGTACCTCACCATGGTATAAACTAGAGCCATCTTTAAGACCGGAGGCGGGGCTTTTAAAAATTCGTAAAGAGCTGGGATTGTTTGCAAACTTAAGACCGGCGCTCCTGTATCCGGAATTAAAGGGTGCCTGTCCGTTAAAGGAGGAGATTGCAGACAAGGGCTTTGATATGATGATCATGCGGGAACTGACAGGTGGATTATATTTTGGTGAGCGTAAAACAGTGGAGGAAAACGGCAAAAAGAAAGCCATTGACACCCTGACTTATTCCGAAGATGAAATCAGAAGAATTGCCATCCGTGGTTTTGATATTGCCATAAAGAGACGGAAGAAAGTAACCTCTGTGGATAAGGCAAATGTATTGGATTCATCCAGACTCTGGAGGGCTGTTGTAAATGAGGTGGCAAAGGATTATCCTGAGGTAGAGGTGGAACATATGCTGGTGGATAACTGTGCCATGCAGCTTGTAAAAGACCCTGCACAGTTTGACGTGATTTTAACAGAGAATATGTTTGGTGATATTTTATCTGATGAGGCTTCCATGGTAACAGGTTCCATTGGAATGTTAGCTTCCGCCTCTTTAAATGAGACAAAATTTGGTATGTATGAGCCAAGTGGTGGTTCGGCACCAGATATTGCAGGACAGAATAAGGCGAATCCGATCGCAACAATCCTTTCAGCGGCTATGCTTTTGCGTTTTTCTTTGGATCTTGATAAAGAAGCAGATGCCATTGAGGCGGCTGTGAAAAAGGTGTTGGAAGAAGGATACCGTACCTGCGACATTGTATCAGAGGGAACAACTTTGGTCAGCACTACGGAGATGGGGGATTTGATTACAGAGAGGATATAAACTGAATGGCAAATTGAAATTTGATGGAGGTTTTAAATGAAATATTTTCCTATTTTTCAAGAGCTGTTTGAGTCTGACAGTATTATTTTCATGTTAATTGGATTAGTTCTTGCAGTATTCATTGGTATAAAGATGAATGACACGAGAATAAACATAATCAGTTTTATTTTAACTTTTGCTTTGTATGTACTTTGTGAATTGCTTTTCAATATACACACAAACTATATGACTGAATTGATTTTACTCTTTGTTGGAACTGTTGCTATAGGTGGAATAATTGGTTTCCTGATTACTACAATAGTTGTGAAAGTAAGAAAGCGGTAAATTCGGATTTGCCATACAATCAGGAAGGATACCAGTTGTTCAGATTTAATGAAATTTATGATGAAATGTCACCAACCGAAGCAGAGCCAGGTTGATGACCTGCACGAGCATCAGCGAGCTTTTTTGTGATAAATTATTTGGAGAAGAAGAGATAATGCGAAAAGTATTGGATGAGGGAAAAGATGCTTCAATTGATATTATGAAAGAATTATTAAATAATAAAAAAGGAGACGATAATGATGAAAAGTGATAATGTAAAAACAGGTATGCAGCAGGCACCGCATAGATCTTTGTTTAACGCCCTAGGCATGACAGAGGAAGAATTGGAAAAACCATTGGTTGGTATCGTATGTTCCTATAACGAGATTGTTCCGGGACATATGAACTTAGATAAGATTGCCCAGGCAGTGAAGATGGGGGTTGCAGCGGCAGGTGGTACGCCGGTTATGTTTCCGGCAATCGCTGTTTGTGATGGAATTGCCATGGGACATATCGGAATGAAATATTCGCTTGTGACAAGGGATTTGATTGCGGATTCCACAGAATGCATGGCAATTGCCCACCAGTTTGATGCACTGGTGATGATACCTAACTGTGATAAGAATGTGCCAGGTCTTTTAATGGCGGCTGCCAGAGTCAACGTGCCTACGGTATTTGTATCCGGCGGTCCTATGCTGGCAGGTCATGTAAAGGGTCATAAAACATCATTGTCTTCTATGTTTGAGGCCGTGGGCTCCTATGCAGCAGGTTCCATGAGTGAAGAGGATGTCAATGAATTTGAATGCAAGGCATGTCCTACCTGTGGGTCCTGTTCAGGAATGTATACGGCAAATTCCATGAACTGTCTGACTGAGGCACTGGGTATGGGACTTCCGGGCAACGGAACGATTCCTGCCGTATATTCTGAGAGACTGAAGCTTGCAAAGCACGCAGGTATGGCAGTTATGGAAATGTATCATAAGAACATCCGTCCGAGGGATATTATCACAAAGGATGCAATAATGAATGCACTGACTGTAGATATGGCGCTTGGATGTTCCACAAACTCCATGCTGCATATTCCTGCGATTGCCCATGAGATTGGATTTGATTTCGATATTGCACTGGCAAATGAGGTAAGTGCAAAGACGCCGAATCTCTGTCATCTGGCACCAGCAGGTCCTACTTATATGGAGGATCTGAATGAAGCCGGAGGTGTCTATGCGGTAATGAACCAGTTAAAGCAGAAGGGACTTTTAAATGAAGATTGTCTGACTGTGACCGGCAAGACCATCGGTGAGGCAGTGGAAGGGGCAGTAAATAAGAATCCTGAGGTGATCCGTCCTCTTGATAATCCATACAGTGAAACAGGTGGTCTTGCAGTATTAAAAGGCAACCTTGCACCGGACGGTTCTGTGGTGAAGCGCTCCGCAGTGGTTCAGGAAATGATGAAGCATGAAGGACCGGCAAGAGTGTTTGACTGTGAAGAGGATGCGATTGCTGCCATTAAGGGAGGTAAGATCGTATCCGGAGATGTGGTGGTAATCCGTTATGAAGGACCAAAGGGCGGACCTGGTATGAGGGAAATGCTGAACCCAACCTCTGCAATTGCAGGTATGGGACTGGGTTCCTCTGTGGCACTGATTACGGACGGACGTTTTTCGGGGGCAAGCCGTGGAGCTTCTATCGGTCATGTTTCACCGGAAGCAGCAGTAGGCGGTCCTATTGCCTTTGTGGAAGAAGGGGATATCATTAAGATTGACATTGATAATCATAGTCTGGAATTAGATATTTCCGAAGAGGAAATGGCAAAGAGAAAGGCAGCCTGGACACCGAGACAGCCGAAAGTCACTACCGGTTATCTTGCAAGATACGCAAAAATGGTGACATCCGGAAACCGTGGTGCGGTCTTGGAACTTGATTAATATGTAAAAAAAGGATAAAATTAGGGGAATGATTGTAAAAATACGGTTATTCTGATAGATTTTTTGTGAAAGTTATAATATTTACTTTACAAATCCCATATAAAAGATTTATGATTGTAGGGATATGTTAAAAATGAATATTATGTATTGCAGGTTTATGGGAAACGGAAGTGTTTCCCATAGACTGACTACATTTGGTAAGGAGATAAGAAGATGAAACAGTTAACAGGTTCGGAAATTATAATTGAATGTTTAAAAGAACAGGGTGTTGATACTGTATTTGGCTATCCGGGCGGAACCATATTAAATGTATATGATGCACTTTATGAGCATCAGGATGAGATTACCCATATATTAACGTCTCATGAACAGGGAGCTTCCCATGCAGCAGATGGTTATGCAAGGGCTACCGGCAAGGTAGGTGTATGTATGGCAACCTCTGGTCCCGGAGCAACTAATCTGGTTACGGGAATCGCAACAGCTTATATGGATTCTATCCCTATGGTTGCAATTACAGCCAATGTTGGAGTTTCCTTATTGGGAAAGGACTCCTTTCAGGAGGTTGATATCGCAGGTGTTGTTATGCCGGTTACCAAACATAGCTTTATTGTGAAAAACGTGCATGAATTGGCAAATACGATTCGCCGTGCATTTAAGATTGCACAGACAGGAAGACCGGGACCGGTACTTGTGGATGTTACAAAGGATGTTACGGCAAATCTTGCAGATTATGAATATAAAAAGCCTGAGGAGATTACTCCGCGTACTGATACGATCAACGAGTCTGATTTGGAAGAGGTTGCAAAACTGATTAAAAAATCCCAAAAGCCGTTTTTGATGGTAGGAGGCGGTGTGGTTGCTTCTAACGCCCATAAAGAGCTCAGGGAGTTTGCAAAGCTTTTGGATGCACCGGTTTGCGATACCTTAATGGGCAAGGGTGTTATAGATGGAAATAATCCACATTATACAGGAATGGTGGGTATGCACGGAACAAAGACCTCCAATTTCGGAGTGACCGCTTCTGATTTACTGATTGTTGTAGGAGGGCGTTTTTCTGACCGTGTAATTGGCAATGCCAAGAAATTTGCCAATGATGCAAAGATTGTTCAGATTGATGTGGATCCGGCAGAGATTAATAAAAATATTGTGGTGGATGCCAGCATTATAGGAGATGCAAAGGAAGTATTAAAACGTCTTAATAAGATGATCGTACAAAAGGATAATAAGGAATGGTTAGAGGAGGTTGCTGCACTAGAGCAGAAGTTCCCTAATACATATCCAGTTGATATTTTAACCGGTCCTACTGTCATTTCAAAAATATATGAGATGACACAAGGTGATGCTATTATTACAACGGATGTTGGACAGCATCAGATGTGGGCAGCCCAGATGTACCGATATAAGGAGCCAAGGCAGCTGCTGACTTCTGGTGGACTTGGAACCATGGGATATGGACTGGGAGCATGTATTGGTGCCAAAATGGGCAGAAGAGATAAAGTTGTTGTAAATATTGCAGGAGACGGCTGTTTCCGTATGAATATGAATGAGATTGCAACAGCAACCCGTTATAATATTCCGATTATTCAGGTGGTGATCAATAATCATGTGCTGGGCATGGTTCGCCAGTGGCAGACTTTATTCTATAATAAGCATTATTCTAATACCATTTTAAATGATGCGGTGGATTTCGTTAAGGTATCGGAAGGTATGGGGGCTTTGGCATTTAAGGCGACAACCATTTCTGAATTTGAGGATGCATTTAAAAAGGCATTAGATTCTGGAAGGCCCTGCGTAATTGATGCTCAGATCGATGCAGATGATAAGGTATGGCCTATGGTAGCAGCCGGACAGCCAATTTCTACCTGCTTCTCAGAAGAAGATTTAGAGAAATAAATTTCTGACTGGTCAGGAAAAGGTAATAGAAAGACCAATGAACAAACTATTGAAATGTAAAATGCGAAGCATTTCACATTTTTAGACATAGTATATTTAAAGAAACATTTAGGAGGATATGAAATGGAAAGAGTTTACAATTTTTCAGCAGGACCGTCTGTGTTACCAGAGGTTGTGTTAAAGCAGGCAGCAGAAGAGATGCTTAACTACAACGGTACGGGAATGAGCGTTATGGAGATGAGCCACCGTTCGAAGGCTTTTGAGGAGATTATTCAGAGTGCAGAACAGGATTTGCGGGATTTATTAGAGATTCCGGACAATTATAAGGTGCTGTTTTTACAGGGGGGCGCTTCTCAGCAGTTTGCAGCCATTCCAATGAACCTGATGAAAAATGGTGTTGCAGATTATATTATTACAGGACAGTGGGCAAAAAAGGCATTTGAAGAGGCAAAGCAGTACGGAAAGGTAAAAGCAGTTGCTTCTTCTGCAGATAAAACTTTTTCCTATATCCCCGACTGTAGTGATCTGGATATTGATGAAGATGCAGATTATGTATATATCTGCCATAACAATACGATTTACGGAACAGCATATAAAAAGCTTCCTAATACCAAAGGAAAGATTTTAGTTGCAGATATGTCATCAGATATCCTGTCACAGCCGGTTAATGTAAAGGATTATGGTCTGATTTACTTTGGTGTTCAGAAGAATGTGGGTCCGGCAGGTGTTGTAGTAGTAATCATCCGGGAGGATTTAATTACGGATGATGTGCTTTCCGGTACACCGACCATGTTAAAATATAAAACGCAGGCTGATGCGGATTCCTTATATAATACACCTCCTGCATATGGTATTTATATCTGTGGCAAGGTATTCAAATGGGTAAAGGAAATGGGCGGTCTTTCCGCAATGAAGATTCATAATGAGAAAAAAGCGGCAATTCTGTATGACTTTTTAGATTCTTCCAAATTATTTAAGGGAACTGTTGTGAAAGAGGATCGTTCTTTAATGAACGTGCCGTTTGTGACAGGGGATGAAGAGCTGGATGCCAAGTTTGTAAAAGAGGCAGCAGCAGCAGGCTTTGTGAATTTAAAGGGACACAGGAGTGTTGGTGGTATGCGTGCATCAATTTACAATGCTATGCCAATTGAGGGAGTAGAAAAACTGGTTGCTTTTATGAAAGAATTTGAGGCAAATAATGCCAAATAAATAGAGGAAATGAAAGGAGTCATAATGACTAAAGTAAATTGTTTAAATCCAATCGCAGCATGTGGTCTGGATTTGTTTTCAAATAATTATGAGATAGTAGACAGCATGGAAAATGCAGAGGCAGTTTTAGTCCGTTCTGCATCCATGCATAATCTGGAGTTTACAGAGAATCTGGCAGCCATAGCAAGAGCCGGTGCCGGAGTCAACAATATTCCGCTGGACCAGTGTGCCGAAAAAGGTATTGTTGTATTTAATACACCTGGAGCCAATGCAAATGGTGTAAAAGAAATAGTTGTTGCAGGTCTTTTACTGGCTTCCCGTGATTTAATAGGAGGATATAACTGGGTAAAAGAAAATGCTTCAGATGCTGATATTGCAAAGCAGGTAGAAAAGCAGAAAAAGAATTTTGCTGGAAATGAAATTCAGGGCAAAAAACTGGGTGTCATCGGTTTAGGTGCTATTGGTGCAAAGGTGGCAAATATTGCTTTCCGTCTTGGCATGGAGGTATATGGCTATGATCCGTATGTATCTGTTGATGCTGCATGGTCTCTTTCTCGCCATATTAAGCATATTACCAATGTAGAGGATATCTATAAAGATTGTGATTATATTACGATTCATGTGCCGGCATTGGACAGCACCAAGGGAATGCTTAATAAAGATGCTTTTGCAATGATGAAGGATGGTGTCCGTATCCTTAATTTTGCAAGGGATATCCTGGTGAATGAGGAAGATATCAAAGAAGCTCTGGCTTCCGGTAAGGTTGCCAGATATGTGACAGATTTTCCAAATACGACTGTTGCAGGAGTAGATCACGTTATTACATTACCGCATTTAGGAGCTTCTACAGAAGAATCAGAAGATAACTGTGCAATTATGGCGGTAAAACAGATTGTTGATTTTATGGAGAACGGTAATATCAAGAATTCTGTCAATTATCCTGCATGTGATGCAGGTGTATGTACGACTGCTGCCAGAGTGGCAATCTGCCATAAGAATATTCCAGATATGCTGACAAGATTTACGGGTGTATTTTCTAAAAAATCCATTAATATATCTAATATGGTAAGTAAGTCTAAGGGAGAGTGGGCATATACGATATTGGATGTGGAGTCGGATGTGGATGAAGACAGCAAAAATGAACTGGCGGCTGTTACTGGTGTCGTGAAGGTCAGAGTTATTTAAAGTGAAGGAAAGCCGGTCGGCTATATGATATAAAGAGGCTGTCACATTAAAATATTCTTTCTTTTGCTATACAAATTTGACAAAGATAAGTAGAAGTTAAGCAGCGTACTACAGCGTTCTTTGTTGATTTGTGAGCAAAATGGGGGGATAGGGTTTAGTGTGGCAGTCTATTTTTTACACTGATATTTCATAAAAAGGTTATAGAATTTAATAGATTGTGGATATCATAAAGTTAGGAATAAGGAGAAGAACGATTATGGTGGTTAGCCTTCTGGTAGCAGATGATGATGATTTGTTAAGAAATTTGGTGAAAGAGGTTTTGGAAGAGCAGGGTTATCAGGTATATGAGGCAGCAGACGGTGAAGAGGCGTTGGATATATTTTGGGAGCATTCAGAAATTGCACTGGTGATTCTGGATATTATGATGCCGAAGCTGGATGGAATGACAGTACTTGATGAAATACGGGAGAGATCAGATGTCCCGATTCTAATGCTGACTGCTTTAGGAGATTCTTCCAGTGAATTATCCTGTTTGAAACATGGTGCCAGTGACTTTGTAAGTAAGCCTTTTCACTATGAAATACTGGTGGAACGTGTAAAAAATCTGTTAAAGCTGACAAAAACACAAAACCTTGATAATATCCAGCTGGGGATTTTAGAGATTGACCCTGCAGGACATAAGGTGTATGTTCGGGAAAAAGAAGTGATATTAAATAATAAAGAGTTTCAATTGCTGGAATTTTTGGTGAATAATAAAAGTATTGTACTTTCGAGAGAGAAGATTTTGGACAGAATCTGGGGATATGATTATGACGGGGATATCCGGACCATAGATACCCATGTAAAAATGCTAAGGGCCAGTCTTGGTGAGGCAGGGAATTATATCAAAACAATCCGAGGAATTGGTTATTCGTTTGAGGAGATACAATGAAAAAGTCATTAGGAAAAAAACTTTGTTTTGTGGGAGTAGGACTGATCGTCTTGTTTATGCTGCTTAATATTGTATTAACTTATTTTTTTCTGATACCGTTTTCTACTTATTTAAGTGAAAAACAGATGGAGAAATTTGTAATGACAATAGCAAACAGGGAAAACTATTCTGATGAAAAATTTATGGAATATATTGAGCAGTTTAATGATGACTGGAATACACAGATTACAATAGTGGATAAGGATAAGAATATTATTTGTACGACCAGGGTAAGTGATTATCGCAGAAATGTATTGGGAACAGTGACTGGTGCGTTCTTTGATGATAACTTTGATAAACTGGAACAGGGAAAAGTGGCAACATTAACGAGGAGCAAGGAGAATACGAACCGGATTGATGTGAAGGTGATTAAAAAGATTGCCGAAAACAGGTATGCGGTTATGGTACGTACTTATCGGAGTCTGCAAAATGCAACCTATTCAGCAATTATGTTTCAAGTTGCAGCAGGGATCGTGCTGATTTTTGTCGGATTTATCGTGGTGTACTGTACCAGCCGGAAACTTGTAATTCCTATTCGGAAAATGACAGCCACCGCAGAACATATTTCCAATCTGGAATTTGGCATGAAGATAAATAGCGAAACAGAAGACGAGCTGGGGAAATTAGGGGAGTCCATTAATAAGATGTGTGCTCATCTGGAAATTAATATGGAACAGCTGCAAAATGATATTGAAAGCCGGAAACGGCTGGTGCGCAATCTCTCCCATGAGATCAAGTCTCCGGTTGCAGTGATTATGGGATATGCAGACCGGCTAAAGGCAGTTATTTTAAAGGATCCAGAAAAAGCACTGACCTATTGTGAGATTATTTCTAACGAGAGTACAAGGGTGGATATGCTGGTAAAGGAAATGCTGGAATTATCCAAATTAGGGCAGGAAACGGAAGAACTGCATCCAGAACGTTTTGCTGCCAGCCGTTTATTTGAGGAATTAAAAAAACGTTTCCAAAATGCCATCATAGAGAAGAATGTCCGGTATATAGAGGAATATGAGAAGGAAGATATATTGTTTGCAGACTATATGATGCTGGAGCGTGCTGTTTATAATCTCTTAAGGAATGCGGTTATTCATGGAGAATCGGAGGAGTTGCTGGTTAAAATCACCGGAAGCAGGAATGGTGATTATTATGAATTCAGAGTATATAATACAGGAAGCTTTATCAAAGAGGAAGAATTCCATTCTATCTGGGAAGCATTCAGCAAAGCGGATAAAGTAAGGACCAGAGGGAAAAAACAGGGGAGTGGTGTAGGTCTGGCAATTGTCCGTGAAATTATAGAGGCTCATGAGGGATACTATTCGGTAGAGAATAAAGAGGATGGAGTAGAATTTCTTATTGCAGTAAAGGGATGAACGATAACGGATGATGCGGTAAATTTTTATAAAAAACTTGCTAAATGAAATAGATTAGAGTATTATAATGTAGATTATACGATAATTGTTATACAGAGGAGCGTTAGTGATGAGTGAAAAGTTAAAAGTAGGTATCCTTGGGGGTACTGGTATGGTAGGACAAAGATTTATTGCATTATTGGAGAACCATCCGTGGTTTGAAGTGACAACGATTGCAGCCAGCCCGAGAAGTGCAGGCAAGACATATGAGGAGGCTGTCGGCGGGAGATGGAAAATGGATACTCCGATGCCGGAAGCAGTAAAAAACATAATTGTTCACAATGTAAATGAAGTGGAAGCAGTTGCAGGTACTGTTGATTTTGTATTTAGTGCGGTGGATATGACAAAGGATGAGATCAAGGCAATCGAGGAAGCTTATGCTAAGACCGAAACACCAGTTGTTTCCAATAATTCTGCACATAGATGGACGCCTGATGTTCCAATGGTGGTACCGGAGATTAATCCGGAGCATATGAAGGTGATTGATTTTCAAAAGAAACGTCTTGGGACTACCAGAGGATTTGTAGCAGTAAAACCAAACTGTTCTATCCAAAGTTATGCACCGGTTCTTACAGCTTGGAAGGAGTTTGAACCATATGAGGTGGTAGCAACAACTTATCAGGCCATTTCTGGTGCGGGGAAGACTTTTCAGGACTGGCCGGAGATGGTTGGTAACATTATTCCGTTTATCGGCGGGGAAGAGGAAAAGTCAGAAAAAGAACCGTTGCGCATATGGGGACATATAGATGAGGAAAAAGGTGAGATTGTACCGGCAGACAGTCCTGTAATTACCTGTCAGTGTATTCGTGTACCAGTATTGAATGGTCACACGGCGGCCGTGTTTGTAAAGTTTAAAAAACAGCCTACCAAGGAACAGTTGATTCAGAAATTGACGGAATATAAAGGAGTGCCTCAGGAATTAAATCTTCCGAGTGCACCCAGGCAGTTTATCCGGTATATGGAAGAAGATAACCGGCCACAGGTAACCTTGGATGTGGATTATGAGAACGGAATGGGTGTTTCTGTAGGACGTATCCGTGAGGACAATGTATATGACTGGAAGTTTGTAGGTCTTTCCCATAATACGGTACGTGGTGCAGCTGGTGGTGCAGTCCTTTGTGCAGAGCTTTTAAAAGCACAGGGTTATATTACAAAGAAATAAAATTAGTTCTATATTTTTCAGAAAGGGACTGGAGCATTAAGAAAATCTCCCTTTTTGTTACATAATTTATGCAGCAAAAAGGAGGGATAGGTTTTAGTGGTGCAGTCCTTTTTACGTATCTGAAAATGGGGAATTTTCTTCTTAAAATGTACTTTAACCAAAGCATAAAAAGGTGTATAATTAAAATATCCAGGGAATATTTTAATAGATGTATAAAAAGCTGATAATATTAGGAGGGGATTGCATATGAAAATGTGTTTGTTATCATTTTCCATAAAGGGATGTATATTAAGTGATAAGATAGAGGTATATCTGGAAGAGGAGGGGCATACAGTTTATTCTTACGCCTCAGAAAAATTTGCTGCAATGGCAGGCAAGCTGCCAATCCAGAAGCTGGAATCTACTGTTGCCAGACTGTTTTTTGAAATGGATGCATTTATTTTTATTGGTTCCTGTGAGAAAGCAGTCAGAGTGATTACGCCGTTTATAAGGAGTAAGGCAACAGATCCGGCGGTAGTCGTGCTGGATGAAGCAGGAAAAAATGTAATTCCCCTGATTTCAGGACAGATGATCACTGCCAATGAACTTGCCTATAATCTGGCAGACCAGTTAAATGCCAATCCGGTTATAACAAATACCAGCAATCTATCCAGTGTGTTCAGTATAGAAGCTTTTGCAAAAAAGAATCATTTATACGTTATTGAAAATGTATTGTCAAAAGAGATATCAAATGAGATTTTATATGGCAAACCGGTAGGATTTGAATGCGATTATTTTATAGAGGGAAAAGTGCCGGAAAGTCTGGGGAGTGAAGGAAAGGAAGCCGGAATTTTTGTATCCACGGATTTGCTGTCACATCCGTTCCAAAAGACGCTTCATCTGGTTCCTAAAAACATTATTATAGGAATCGTGTGCAGTCCGGGAACAAAAGCAAGTGATATAGAACAGTTTATTTATGCAAATCTGCAAAAATATCAGATACCGATAACCCGGGTAGGAAGAATTTGCTCCCTGCATCATTTAGATGAAGAACCGGGAATCGTTGAGGTGGCAAATGCTCTGGGTATAAAGTATCAGACATATTCTGATGAAGCGTTGATGGATATATCCGGTAACTTCTCTGGTTCAGATGTGATTGGTGATATTTTTAATATTGATAATGCCAGTGAGAGATGTGCCATAAGGGGAAGCCATGGTGGAAAGCTTGTGATTAAAAAGCAGGAAGTAGAAGGCATTGCAATGGCGGCTGCTGTCAAAAAACTGACAATTCGTTTTTAATTCTTGCAGCTTGCGGATGGTAGTGTCAAGTGGATTATGAAAATTTACGAGACAGGAATTGCCACATTAAAATCTGCATACTTAAGGTATCACGTGCATGAAAATTGCTTCGCAATAGCACGTGAGTAAATAATCACTTGCTTTGCAACTAGTTATATAAATCAGCTAAGTGGGCAAGCAGGAAATCAATTTGTGCGAATAACGAGCCAAGCGTAGATACTTGTATATACATTTGGCGACTATTGTATCAGACGGAGTCTGCAAAGCAAAATTGGTTACAAGTCTGGGAGGTATTGAGATGAAGAATGAGGAAAATGGCAAAAAAGAGATGGTAGTGAGAAAGAACGGTGAACTGGCGATTCCACGTACCGGGCTATCGGTAAAAGGGGAGCTTTCTGTAAAAGGAGAACTGGCCGTAAAAGGAGAACTGGCGGCTATTCATGAACTGGCAAACAGAGGAGAGCTGGTAGTGCCGGGAGAACTGGATGAGAATGGCAGTGGGGACAGAATCATTATTGTTGAGAGTATTAAGGCCGCTGTAGAATATTTAAAAGATACAACTGGAAATATTCTGACCACTACCGGGGCATTGGAAATATATGAATATACGGAATTAAAAGATTATAAGAACAGAATATATGCTCGTGTTCTTTCTAATGGGGAGATTATGAAGGCATGTGAAGATTTGGGAATCAGGGGAAAGCATCTGATCGGAATGACAGGTCCGTTTTCAAAACTGATGAATTATGCAATGTTGAAAGATTTTAATATCCGGTATCTGGTGACAAAGGATTCAGGGATTTCCAATGGTTTCATTGAAAAGATGGAGGCGGCTTTGGAATTAGGGGTTACTCTCATTGTAGTTGCGGCTCCTTATCATGATGAGGCGGGCAGAGAAGAAGAAGTGATCAAACGTCTGAAAGATAAAATAAACTAATGGAGAACACATTTTGAAAAAGAGAATATTAGAATATTTTTTATTTTTCCTGGCATTTTTGACAATGTTATATTTTATAGTACTGATGAGTACGATAGGACCAGGCTTCCGGTTTAATTATATGTGGCTTTTTGGAAGTTTCTCTTTCTTAGGTATTGCACTTATCCTCCGTTTTTCAAAGCGTGGTTTTGAATGGATTCCAAAACCTTTTTTGTTTATGATAGAAGTGGGCATACTGGCAGGTTGTTTTTTATTTATAGTGGTGGAAGGAATGATGGTTGTCCAAAGCAGGAAGAAACCGGAATGTGAGGCAGATTACTTAGTGGTACTGGGAGCAAAGGTAAACGGAACCAGCCCCTCTAAAATATTAAAATACCGGATTGAAAAAGCGGCATGGTATCTGGAACATCACCCCAATACAAAAGCTGTGGTCAGCGGCGGAAAAGGCATGGATGAAGGTATATCGGAAGCAGAGGCAATGAAAAATGAGCTTGTAAAGCTGGGAATAGAAGAAGAACGTATCTATATGGAAGATACGTCTACTTCTACAAAAGAAAATCTGGAATTTTCAAAGGATTATATGGATATTACAAATCATAATATCATTATTGTGACAACGGATTTTCACCTTCTGAGAGCCGTAAAGATTGCAGAAAAAACAGGATACAAGAAAGTAGAAGGCCTTGCGGCCAAATCAGTGTGGTATCTGATTCCCACGAATTATGTGAGGGAATTTCTGGCACTGGTTAAAGAAAAAGTAGTAGGTAATATTTGAGGAGGACAGCAGATTGGATATTAAAAGTGTGATAGAGGGGCTTGACAGGTTATTTGCTGACAGGGAAAGTGAAAAGGTAGAAGATTATTTATCAGTCTATTTGGAGCAGGCTTTAACAGAAGGGGATGCGGGAAGTGCCATCACGATCATCAATGAGCTGATTGGCTTTTACAGGGATACCTCGCAGTATGATAAGGCAGAAGCTTATTGCGGCAAGCTGCTGCCTTTTATGGAACGGGCAGGGCTTAAGGATACGATTCATTACGGTACCAGCTGTTTAAATATTGCCAATGCTTACCGGGCATCTGGAAAATTGGAGGATTCTTATCGGTACTATCAAAAGGTATTCGAGATTTATGAGAAGGTACTGGATGAAGAAGATTTCCGATATGCCAGTCTTTATAATAATCTGGCATTGCTCCATCAGGAGAACAAGGAGTTTGGAAAGGCCTGTGAAGCTTTAGAAAAAGCATTATCCATTGTAAGGCTTTTTCCGGAAGCAGTTGTGGAGTTTGGAGTCACCTACACCAATCTTGCCGCCTCTTATATGAATGCAGGTAATCTGGCTCAGGCGGAGGACGCTTCTGATAAAGGTCTTGCCATTTTTCAAAACGGATTAGAAGGAGATTACCATTACAGTGCTGCTCTTTGCGTAGCCGGAGATATTTATTTTGCAAAAGGAGAATATGAAAAGGCAGTTTCCTGTTATGAAAAAGGGATGCTCGCATTGAAGGGGCATGTCGGACTTACCCATGCGTATTTTCGTATTGTTTCTAATTTGCAGACCACTTTTGAGAAGATGGGAAGACCGGATAGCCTGAAAGGATTGGTTATTTCAAAGGATTATTATGAGACTTACGGAAAAAAGGCTTTTAGGAAGATGGGAAATTTGTCCGGGGTGGCATTTGCAAAGGTTGGAGAGGGATCAGAATGCTTTGGTCTGGATGACCTTTTATCAAAGGATCATGATTTTGGTCCTGGATTTTGTGTGTTTGTAACAAAGGATCAATATGAGGTTTCAGGAAAACAGCTGGAGGAAATTTATGCTTCTCTGCCTGCTGTTTTCCGGGGATTTGAAAAACCTGATACCATAAAAGAAGCACCAAGAAACGGAGTTATTGTAGTTGAAGATTTTTTTGGACGAATTCTTTCATTGGATGAGGAAGAGACGGCATATCTGATAGATAGGAATACGCTGCCGGAAAAGACATGGCTCCGGCTTTCGGACTGGCAGCTTCGTACTGTTACAAACGGGGAGATTTTTGACGGAGACGGTTCTGCATTTGGTAATATTTATAAAAACCTGAAAAAAGGTTATCCGGAATCGGTAAAGAAGAGGAAAATGGCACAGCTTCTTGGAGAAATGAGCCAGAGCGGGCAGTACAATTACCAGCGGATGATGCGGCGGCAGGATGTATATGGTGCGGCTTTTATGCTTCATGTTTTTGAGTCGAATGTTATTGAGTTTTTATATCTGGTAAATGATGAATATGCACCGCATGATAAATGGCTTATGAAAGAGGCGGAAAGTCTGAAAAAAGGACGGGAGATTCTTAATGATATTAAGGAACTGATGGGAATCATTCCAGATTTAAAAATATATCAGAAAAGGGATATGATTGACTGGATCGGAAAGGATAACGAGGAGGATCCGGTTCTGTACCATATTGACCGGATTGCCAGAACGATTGTCAATCTTTTACAGGAAGAAGGCTTTACAAAAAGCAGTGATCCATACCTGGAACAGCATATCCCGTATTTGTTTCAGAGTTATCAGTAAAAAAGTGTGTAAGGAGAATGTTAATGGAAAAGGAAGATTTGATAGAGGGAATTGTAAAAATGGAATGGAATGCTTTTGATAAGGTGGATAACCTTGGTGGAAGGGCAGAGTGTCAAAATGACTGGAATACCTTTTCGGTGATGAGAAGAAGCCAGTATCTGGCATGGCCAGAGCATTTATTGGAGAGTTTTTACGGGGATTTTCTGGAAGCAGATGCCAGGGGATGGAATCTGATTACGGAGAAATACGGTCGTATGATGGAATCCACGGTTCCTGAGGAATATGAAGCGATTAAGGACAGACTTCCGGTCTGTTCGGAGAAGAAAAGAGCCATCGTGGACCAGATTGCGGAAATTCAGGTAGAATGGATGGAGGAATTTGCACTTGTGTATCCCCATATGGCAGAAAATGCAAGGAGTATACGTAAAGAGGAGGATACACCGTATAATACCTCCTATGAAACTTATTTAAAAGGAGAACTGCTTACTTATTCTGACCGTACGTTAGGTTTATATGGAAGCTGGATCGTAGAATTAAAAAAATCCGGTCAGAATCTTGCAAAGATAATCATGACAAATACGGCACTGCTCTATGGGTATGAATCGCTGGAAGCAGCAGAAGGCAGCTTAAGCAAATTTTCTGGTTGAAAAAGATATTGTTTTACTGTATAATCTTGTCAGGTGAGTGCTTATACTGTAATTGGCAGTTTATATAGTACGTATGATATGTGATTTATTTTAAGGAGGATTTTAATAATGGCAACTATTTCAGCAGGTGATTTTAGAAATGGTGTTACAATTGAATTTGAGGGTAACATTTATCAGATTATCGAATTTCAGCATGTAAAACCGGGTAAAGGTGCTGCTTTTGTCCGTACCAAATTAAAGAATATCGTAAATGGCGGTGTGGTTGAGAAAACCTTCCGTCCGACTGAGAAATGTGAAACCGCTCATATTGATAGAAAAAATATGCAGTATTTATATGAAGATGGAGATTTATATTATTTTATGGATAATGAAACCTATGACCAGATTGCTCTGGGCAAGGAAGTGATTGGAGATTCCCTTAAGTTTGTAAAAGAGAATGAGTCTGTTAAGGTAGTTTCCCATGCAGGTAATGTATTTGCGATTGAACCAGAACTTAATGTGGTATTAGAGGTTACGGAATGCGAGCCGGGAATAAAGGGAAATACTGCTACAGGTGCAACAAAACCATGTACTGTTGAGACAGGTGCAACGTTGAATGTACCGTTATTCGTGAATCAGGGTGATAAGATCATGATCGATACCCGTACTGGAGAATATCTGTCAAGAGCATAATTGAGACATAAGTAGATTTCGATAAAAAGAACCAGATCGCTGGTTCTTTTTTTTTGTTTCGAACATATATTAAAAGTATGAGGGATTTTCTGACAATGAAAAAAACGGAAAGGTAGAAATATAAGATAGAGAATAAGAATGAGGACGGTATATGACAAAAAAAGAAGAAATATTGAAAATATTATCAGCAAAGCTCCGCAAGATCCTGGAGGCATCCAATCTTGATTTTGAATTGCTGCAGGAATTGCGTATCCGCATAATGGGACCATTTATCGTTATATACGATGGAGAGGAATATTTCATTTCGGAAAGAGGCGGATTAGAAAAAAGAGCAGAGCTTGCATATACGATCATGCAGGGTGATATAAAAGAAACCCTGGAGTATATCAGCAGTTTTTCCCTATATGCATATGAGGATGAGATCAGACAGGGATTTATAACGGTTCAGGGAGGACATCGGATTGGACTGGCAGGGAAAGTTATTTTAGAGCAGGGGAGGGTAAAGAGCGTGAAACATATTTCATTTATTAATATCAGGATGTCCCATGAGAAAAAAGGTTGCGGACAGAATATATTACCGTACATATATGAGGATAGCCGGATTTGCCATACACTGATCATTTCACCGCCTGGATGTGGAAAGACCACTATGCTGCGGGATATCGTAAGGCTTCTTTCTAACGGTTATAAAGATCATCCAGGAGTCAGTGTAGGAGTCATCGATGAGCGTTCGGAAATAGGTGCCTGTTATATGGGAGTGCCGCAGAATGATATAGGAATGAGGACAGATGTTTTGGACTGCTGTCCAAAGGCAGACGGTATGCTCATGATGATACGGAGTATGTCACCGGCCGTGATTGCAGTAGATGAAATTGGAAAGCGGGAGGATATTGAGGCTATTGCCTATGTGATGAACTGCGGATGCCAGATGCTGGCAACGGTACATGGGGCGTCGATAGAAGATATTAAAAATAAACCGATACTTAGAAAGCTTGTGGAAGAAAAATTATTTAAACGGTTTGTGGTATTATCCGGGGGGAAAAAACCCGGTGAGATAGAAAATATATTTGATGAGAGGGGGAGTGTCCTCTATGATAAAAAATGTGTATTTGGATAGGAGAGGATAGGAATGGTATTTTTCTGTAAGATAACGGGTTCCCTATTTATATTGGGTGCTGCCGGATATTTTGCGTACAATTTAAACCAGATGCTGGAAAAGAGAAATCGTGAACTCAGGAAGCTTTACAGTATTTTGTTACAATTAAAAAGTGAGATACAGTATATGTGCAGCACACTGCCGGAGTGTTTCAGAAAACTGGCAAAATACGAAAAGGAGCCATTTGGCATATGGCTGTCTGTAATGGCACAAAGAATGGAGGAGAAGGAAAAGGTTTCCTTTGCAGATATATGGAGGGAAGAATTAACGCATTTATATGAGGAATCTGCTTTGGGAACAGAGGATATAGAACCCCTCAAAGAATTATCGGACAAGCTGGGTTCTATGGACATTACAGCCCAGTTAAAGGCAATTGACTATGCATTGCTGCATATTGAGCGTAACCGTTCCCTGTTGGAAGAAGAAATGAAGCAAAAGAAAAAGGTAGTGGTCACGCTCAGCCTGTTTTGTGGGTTTATGACATTAATACTACTGTTATGAAATACGATTAAATACAATATCTATGGGAAACAGTAGAACAGAATCATGTAAGGGGGCTGCTATGTCAGTTGAAATTATCGTAAAAATTGCAGCATTGGGAATCGTGGTAGCATTATTGAACCAGGTATTAAAGCATGCGGGAAGAGATGATCAGGCTTTTTTTGTCACAATGGCGGGAATTATCATTGTGCTGACCTGGCTTCTCCCGTATTTTGTGGATTTGTTTGGTTCCATACAGGATTTATTTGGATTGTGAGGCGGCATATGAACTTTTTTAAAATTATCTGTGGCGTTGTATTAGGGGTACTGCTTGCAATAAAACTGAAAAGCATCGGAAGTCCCATCTGGGTATATCTTTCCCTTGCATTAAGTGTATTTGTACTTTTCTATATCCTGAACCGCCTTTCGTTCGTGATGGATTTTTTAGATGAGGTCATGGGAGATATTGGTCTGGAATCGGGATATTTTGAGATTCTGATTAAAATTGTAGGAATTTCCTATCTTTGTGAATTCACTGCAAATATCTGCCGGGAATCAGGTTTTCTAGCAGTGGCAAGCCAGATTGAAATAGGCGGGAAGCTGACTATGATGGTGATGAGTATGCCGATATTACTAGCTATCGTGGAGACGATCACCTCTGTGCTTTAGTGGAAAGGAGCAGCCCATGGGAAGGAAAGCGGTGTTAATGATAGGAATGGCTGTAGCCTGTTTTTTGATTGGGACGGGAAGAGGACAGGTTGTTCTTGCCGCAGAATATGAAATGGACAGTGAGATGGAGGATGCTTATTATGACCAGTTTTATGAATATGCCGATATCGGGAATCTGGAATCAGAACTAAATGGAATTAACCGCAGATACGGCAGAGGGGAAATGATTGCTTTTGAGGATATCTATAGACTGCTGTTAGAAGGAAATGTGGAAGAAGCTATCGGACAGGCTGTGGAAGGTTTTTATGAAAGCATCACCAGTGAAATTCTACAAAACAGGGCACTTCTTGTAAAGCTGATGATGCTGGTCATCATTGCCGCCGTTTTTAATAACTATTCTTCCATTTTAAAATTTAGTTTTGTGGGAGATCAGGGTTTTTATATTACATATCTGATGATCGCTGCTGTACTGATGCAGTCTTTTTCCCTGGTATATGATATGGCAGAGGAAACGGTGCTTTATCTTAAGGATATTATGGAATGCATGCTGCCGGCTCTTTATATGTCTATTGTTTTATGCGGAGGGCTTACAACCTCACAAATGGTAAATTCCATGTTTTTATGGATGCTCTCTTTTGTGGAAAAGATTCTTCTGACCATTATTCTCCCCACCATACGGATTTATTTCATGATCGTTATCTTAAATCAGATCAATGCAAAGGACAGGTTCTCAAAACTGGCAGGCTTATTAAAACAAGGTGTTCAGTTTTTGTTGAAGGCATCAGTCACAGGGATTATCGGATTAAATGTTATGAAAAGCATATTGCTCCCCGTTTATGATAATGCAAAATATAATGTATTACAAAAAGGGCTTTCTGTGATTCCAGGGGGAGCTTCCCTGTCGGGAATGAGTACCATTCTTCTTGGTGCAGGCGTGCTGATCAAAAACAGTATAGGGATTACGGCTGTTATTGTTTTACTGGTGCTGGGGAGTATACCGCTATTAAAAATTTTTTGTTTTTATATTGTGTATAAAGTGATTCTGGCACTGGTGCAGCCCATCAGTGATAATCGGATACTGGCAGGGATACAGGGGGCAACGGACAGCATAGGTATTTTATTACGGGCGACATCCACGGCCATAGTTTTGTCGGTACTTTCTATTGCGATTGTGATCTTAACAACAAATGTCAGGCTGTACGCCGGTTAGGAGGCATTATGGAGTTTGTTTTATCATGGGTGAAAAGTGGATTGCTCTTTGGAATATTGTCTTCCGTGGTTTTGATGCTCAGCCCCAATAAGTCCTATATGAAGCACATCGGAATGATCGTAGGGCTGTTATTCATCCTGGTGATGATCCATCCGATTATGGAATTGTTTCATTTAGAGGGAAGTACCTATGCATCCTATGTGAGAAACTTTCTTATGATGGAGACAGAAAACGATGGGGTTTCCGAGGCAGACCTGGAATTGTATGAAGAATCTATCAATATGCAGCTGATGGCAGTACTGAAAGAATATGCGTACCCTGTAAAAAGGGTTATGGTAAAGGCTGGAGAGGATGGAAAGATCGTAAGTGTTTCTGTTGTGTTTGATTCTTCTGTGGTGCAGCTGGAAAGCCTGGAAACCTATATAAAAAATTTGTTTGGAGAGGAAGTGAGGATTCGTTATGAAAATGAATGAAGGACAGGAAGATTCGGTGAAAGAGGAAAAAGAAGAGTCGCCATTCCGGTTTATTAATAATATTAAGATGACTAAAGAAAAAAAAGAAAAAGCAGTTATCCTATTTTTAGCAGGAATCTTTTTCTTGCTGGCAGCAACGCCCGTTTCCTCCTTTACAGGGAAAAAGAGCAAACAAAAGGAGATGGAAAAAATAACAAGTGAAAAGCAGGAAGTAAAAAATGAAAAAAATGATGCATACATTGAAGCTTTGGAGAATAAATTAGAACAAACCATTGGAGGCATGGAGGGCGCAGGAAAAGTTTTGGTCATGATCACGTTAAAAGATAGTGGTGAGAAGATATTAGACAAGAATCAGCCTTATGAAAGTGAATCAGAAAACAGTAAGGAGGAGGGAAGGGAAATCGAACGCACCAGTATTAAAAGTGATCCGGAAACTGTCTTGATTGAGGAAGAAGGAGATACGGCACCTATTATCGTACAGGAAATGTATCCAGATATCAAAGGAGTTGTAGTTGTGTGCGAAGGCGGCGATGATAAGGTACTCGCCATTCATATAAAAGAGGCAGTTCAGGCATTATTTTCAATTGATGCCCATAAAATAGTAGTGTGTAAACTGAAAAAAGAATAAAAAATTTAGAAAGAGAGGATTTCTATGAAAAAATTATTGAAAAAGAATCAGGTGATCATTACGGCACTTGCAATTATGATTGCAGTGGCAGGCTATCTGAATTTCACCAGTGACAAGCAGGTTTTAAATACCTCTGTTGAAAACATGGAAAGTGAAGGTGCCAGTGGTAATTCTGATGATGAAACCATAAGTGCAGCAGTAGAAGATACCGTAACAGGGGAAGAGTTTGCGGAAAATACAGAACAGTCAGGAGAAGTGGCAGCTCCGGTTGCTGATACGGAAGATGGACAGGAAAATGCGGGTGAGACAGCTGAAAATGCAACAGAAAACGAAACAGGTCAGCTTGCGGAAGCCAGTGTTGACGAAAACGGAGAGCCCATTAATTCAGAAACGGTAGGAGAGGCAGTACTTACCAGTGGCTCTGTTACATTATCCCAGGCAAAGCTTAACAGGGAGCAGACCCGTTCCAAGGCAAAAGAGATGCTTTTGGAGATTATCAATAATGAAAATCTTTCGGAAGATTCCAAAAAGGATGCAGTCAATAAAATGTTAACCATGACGGAAAGAATGGAAAAGGAAAGTGCGGCTGAAAACCAGCTTGCAGCAAAAGGTTTTCCTGACTCGATTGTCAGTATATCAGAGGAAAGTGTTGATGTGACGATAAGTGTTACATCTTTAACAGATACCCAGCGTACTCAGATTGAAGATATTATTATGAGAAAAACCGGCTGTGATCTTAATGAGATTGTGATTACTACCATGAAAGCCGAGTAAAGGTAAAAAGTCAGTGTAAATATAAAAAATATGATAATTTTGCAAAAAGATTGCAAAAAGCAGGGTATGTTTGGTATACTATACTACATATGAGAAAAGTATCAGTCATGAGTTGGCAAAGGAGGAATCAAAATGGCAGCAGAAATGCAAAGTGGCAGCACATATAGTTTTAAAGAGACAGGTGCTCTTGGAGATATTCAGATTGCAGATGAAGTGATTGCGATTATAGCAGGGCTAGCCGCAACAGAAGTAGACGGTGTTACCAAAATGTATGGTAATATTACAAATGAACTGGTAAGCAAGCTTGGCATGAAGAACCTCTCAAAAGGTGTGAAGGTAGTAGTTTCACCGGAGGATGTCAAAGTGGATTTATCGATAGAGCTTAAGTACGGATATAGTGTTATGGAGGTATCTGCAAAGGTACAGGAAAAGGTAAAGCAGGCAATTGAGACAATGACAGGGCTTACAGTTTCCATGGTCCGTGTAAGAATTGCGGGGGTTGCAATCGATAAAGAAGGAAAAGCTTCAAAGGTATAATATAATGAAAGTAAGGCTGTTTCCTGTTCCTGGTATCAGGTTTGGAAACAGCTTTCTTTATGTTTCATAAATATTATTTTTTGTTGTAATCAAAGAAAGAGGATAAAGAGATGTTAAGAAGTCAGATCAGAGAGGAAATATTTAAGATCATGTTCCGGTTTCCGTTTAATAATGCAGAAGAGATGGAGGAACAGATTACATTTTCCCTGGAGGAGCTGGTAGGAAAAAGTGAAGAGAACCTGAATTATATCAGGGATAAGGTAAATGCTATCATTGGACAGATAAAAGTGCTTGATGAAAAGATTGAAACCTGCTGTGAAGGCTGGAACTTAAACAGGATCGGAAAAGCAGAGCTTACCATTATGAGGATTGCGGTATATGAAATTTTATTTGAAGAGGAGGTTCCTCAAAGTGTGGCAGTGAATGAGGCGGTGGAACTCACCAAGACATATTGCGATGAAGATGCAAAGGGATTTGTTAATGCAGTACTCGGCAAGGTTATAAAAAGTATAGGATAGGAACGGCTATGGCATCGGTTTATTCGGTTTCACAGATTAATAGATATATTAAGAATATGTTTGAGAATGATTATCTGCTGCGGAATGTACAGATTAAAGGAGAAATTTCCAATGTGAAGTACCATTCTTCCGGACATATTTATTTTACTCTCAAAGAAGCAGGAAGTGCGATAGCGGCAGTCATGTTTCGTTCTGCCAGAACGCAGGGACTGGATTTCACATTAGAAAATGGTCAAAGCGTTATTCTTACAGGTAATATAACTGTCTATGAAAGGGATGGCAGATATCAGGTATATGTGAAAAATATAGTATTGGATGGACAGGGCAATCTTTATGAAGCTTATGAGAGACTAAAGCAGAAGCTCTATGAAGAAGGTCTTTTTGATTTTGAACATAAAAAAGAGATTCCGGCATATCCCAAAAAAGTCGGGATCGTTACAGCCAGAACAGGTGCTGCAATTCAGGATATCTTAAATATCGCAAAGAGGAGAAATCCTTTTGTGCAGCTGTATTTATATCCGGCAAAGGTTCAGGGAGAAGGGGCTGCGAGGACGATTGCTGCCGGAATAGAAATGCTGGATACCATGGGTATGGATACCATTATCATAGGAAGGGGCGGAGGCTCGATTGAAGATTTATGGCCCTTTAATGAGGAATGTGTCGCAAGAGCCATATTTCATGCAAAAACACCGATCATATCCGGGACCGGACATGAGATTGATAATACGATAGCGGATTATGCGGCGGATTTGAGGGCACCGACACCAAGTGCTGCCTGTGAACTGGCAATACCAGATGTAGCATCTGTTCTTAATCAGGTGAAACAGTATGAGAATGTAATCAAACAATATATGCTAAGACATTTAGGGCAAAGCAGGCAGAATATACAGGAACTCTCTGCAAGACTTAACAGCGTTTCTCCGTTAACAAGATTCCGTAATCAGAAGATTTATTTGGATTCTTTGCAGGACCGCCTGACGTATGCTGTTCAGGAACATTATGGGCAGAGCAGGCATCGTTTTGAACTGCTTCTTGCAAGGTTAGACGGATTAAGTCCTACCGCAAGGCTAACAGGCGGATATGGATATATTGAAAAGGAAGGCGGAGAAGCGTTAACGTCTGTTGCAGATGTTAAGACACAAGACAGAATTACGGTGACCATCCGGGATGGCAGAATAGAGGGAATGGTTACCCGGATTGAAAAGAAGGTGGAGGGAGAACATGGCTGAAAAAAAGAATACCTTTTATTTGGAGGAGGCCTTTGAATCTTTAGAGGATATTATTTCAAAGCTGGAGGATGACAGCATATCATTAAAGGATTCCATTGATCTGTATGGGAAAGGGGCAAAACTGCTCTCTAAATGTAAAGAGGAATTAAACGGAATAGAAAAGGAAATGATCATTATAGGCGAAGGTCTGGAACAGGGGGAAGAAGAAGCAAATGGAGATTGAAGCAGCAATCAGGGAAAAAGTGAAAGATGTAGAGGCGGTAATATACGATTATATGCCGGAAGATGTCGGTCTGCAAAAAACAGTCATTGATGCAATGCACTATACAATGCAGGCAGGAGGAAAAAGAATCCGTCCTCTTTTGATGCAAGAGGTTTATCGTCTGCTTGGAGGCAGCGACAAGGTGGTGGAACCGTTTATGGCGGCAATGGAGATGATACATACGTATTCACTGATTCATGATGATCTGCCGGCATTAGATAATGATGATTTCAGGAGAGGCAGGAAGACGGCACATATCGTATATGGAGAAGCGATGGCAATTCTGGCAGGAGACAGCTTGTTAAATTATGCGTATGAAACAGCTGTAAAAGCATTTGATATGATTCAGGCATCACAAGAAAAAAAGGGAATTGAAGATCTTAAGAGGGAGCTTGCCTCCAGAAAAAATGTAGAATATGCCCTTCAGATTCTTGCTGCAAAGCCTGGAATTTACGGCATGATCGGCGGACAGACCGCAGATGTGGAATTAACTGGAACCAGACTGACAAAGGAACAGCTGGCATATATTTATGAAAATAAAACAGGTGCTTTGATAGAAGCATCCATGATGATTGGAGCTGTACTTGCAGGTGCGGACAATGGGATAATTGAAAAAATCAGAAAAACAGCGTATAATGTTGGAATGGCTTTTCAGATTCAGGATGACATATTGGACGAGACGGCAAGCTTTGAGGAATTGGGAAAACCAATCCATAGCGATGAAAAGAATGAAAAGGTTACGTTTGTGACGCTTTACGGAATAAAAGAGGCGGAAAAAGAAGTAGAGAGGCTTTCAGAGGAAGCCATTACGATTATACGGGAACTGAAAGGGGACTCCTCTTTTTTAATAGATATCATAGGATATTTAATTCACAGAAAGAATTAATATAAAACAAATGAGGTAGTTGAATGGGACTGTTAGATAATATTAAGGAACCAAATGATATAAAACAATATGATGTTGAACAGTGGGAACCCCTTGCAGAGGAGATAAGAACTTTTTTACTGGAGCATATTTCAAAGACCGGAGGACATTTGGCATCCAATCTTGGATGTGTGGAGCTGACAATGGCACTGCATCTGGTCCTCAATCTTCCAAAGGATAAGATTATCTGGGATGTGGGACACCAGAGTTATACACATAAGATTTTAACAGGAAGACAGAAGGGATTTGATACTCTAAGGCAGCTTGGCGGCATGAGCGGATTTCCTAAAAGAGTGGAAAGTGAAACGGATATTTTCGAAACAGGTCACAGTTCTACTTCTATCTCCGCAGCTATAGGCGTGGCCAAGGCAAATGAATTAAGTGGGAATAAGAGTACTATTGTAGCGGTGATCGGTGACGGTTCTTTTACCGGAGGACTTACATATGAAGCACTCAATAATCTGGCTAGATTAAAGAGCAGCTGCGTGATCATACTCAATGATAACGAAATGTCTATTGATGAGAATGTCGGAGGAATGTCCAGCTATCTAAATAAAATCAGGGTAGGACAGGCATATAATGAAGTAAAATCCGGGGTGGAAAAAGGGCTTATGAATATACCGGGGATTGGTGAAGGTCTTGCAAAAGCTGTAAAACGTGGTAAGGACAGTATTAAAGGCTTATTGGTTCCGGGAATGTTTTTTGAGGATCTGGGGATTACTTATATCGGACCTATTGACGGTCATAATATATCCCAGATGGTGGATACATTTGAGGCAGCGGTCAGGTTAAAACGTCCGGTGGTTGTGCATGTTAAGACTATAAAAGGAAAGGGCTATCGTTATGCAGTAAAACATCCTCAATATTTTCATGGTGTGAGTCCTTTTGATTTAAAAACAGGGAAAGCTTTGGAAAAGAAGACGAAGATGACGAATACAGATGTATTTGGAAGGAAGATGCTGGCTTTGGGAGAAGAGTATCCCCAACTGGTAGCAATTACAGCGGCAATGGCATCGGGAACCGGTCTTCAGAAATTTGCGAATGTATATCCCAAACGTTTTTTTGATGTGGGAATAGCGGAGCAGCATGCGGTGACCTTTGCAGCCGGGCTGGCAAGAGAAGGGATGATACCAGTGGTTGCAGTGTATTCTTCTTTTTTACAAAGAGCATATGACCAGATTCTTCATGATGTCTGCCTGCAGAACCTGCATGTGGTTTTTGCTATTGACCGTTCAGGGCTGGTAGGGGAAGACGGAGCAACCCATCAGGGGATTTTTGACGCAGCATATTTAAGTAATATTCCCAATATGACGGTTATAGCACCTAAGAACCGTTATGAATTAACGAAAGCACTGGAGTTTGCGATGGAATATCAGGGACCGGTTGCACTTAAGTACAGCAAGGGGGCAGCATTTTACGGTCTTCGTGAACAGTTAGAACCCATAGAGTGCGGAAAAAGTGAAATTTTATTCAAAGGAAGCAAGGTGGCACTGATCGCAGTGGGGAATATGGTGGAGGAAGCCTGCAAAGTATATGAGGCATTAAAAGAAAAGGGCAATGAGATAACCTTAGTGAATGCCAGATTTATAAAACCGCTGGATGAAACTATGTTAAAAAGTCTTGCAAAAGAACATGAAGTGATATTTACTTTGGAAGAGCAGTTATTTCAGGGTGGATATGGACAGGCAGTCTCATCATTTTATATGAGGAATCATATGAATCGAATCAGAGTGGAGAATATCGCAATAGAAGATACTTTTGTGGAGCATGGAGCAGTGGCAGCGTTAAGAAAGCGTCTTGGGCTTGATGCAGAGAGTGTCTTGCAAAAAATAGAACAATATTTGTGAAACAGCTAAAGTGAGGGAAAAATGAAGGAACGTTTGGATGTGCTGCTTGTAAAACAGGGACTTGCGGCGTCAAGGGAAAAAGCAAAGGCAGTTATCATGTCGGGAATTGTGTTTGTGGACGGGCAAAGAGAGGATAAAGCCGGTTCTGTTTTTGATGAAAAGGCAAAGATAGAGATAAGAGGTACTACCCTTAAATATGTAAGCAGAGGGGGTCTTAAGCTTGAAAAGGCAATGGACCATTTTGATGTGACAATGTCGGGAAAAGTCTGTATGGATGTGGGAGCTTCTACCGGTGGTTTTACGGATTGTATGCTGCAAAATGGGGCGGTTAAGGTGTATGCTGTGGATGTGGGGCATGGGCAGTTGGATTGGAAGCTTAGAAATGACGAAAGGGTAGTCTGCATGGAAAAGACCAATATCCGTTATGTTACCAGAGAGCAGATTGAAGAACCGGTATCTTTTGCGTCGATTGACGTATCCTTTATCTCACTCACTAAGGTGCTGGGTCCGGTAAAAGAGCTGCTGACAGAAGACGGAGAAGTGGTATGTCTGATAAAGCCGCAGTTTGAGGCAGGAAGAGAAAAGGTAGGAAAAAAAGGTGTTGTCAGGGATGAGTCGGTACATAAAGAGGTTATCCATGTGGTGATGGACTTTGCGTCTTCTATTGGTTTCATTCCCTGTAATCTGGAATTTTCCCCGATTAAAGGACCGGAAGGCAATATAGAATATTTACTGCACTTAAGTCAGGATTCGGAAAAAAAGGCAGGGTCCATTGATATAGACAGTGTTGTGGCGGCATCCCACAGTACACTGGATAAATAATTAATGACAATATTTGGTAGTGTCAAGTGGATTATGAAAATTTACGAGACGGGAATTTTCCACATAAAAATCTGCTTACTCAAGGTATCACGTGTATGAAAATTGCTTCGCAATGATACGTTAATAGATAATCACTTGCTTTGCAATTGGTTATAAAAAGCAGATAAGCTGGCAAGCAGGCAATCAATTTTGCTTTGCAAAATTGGTTACAAGTATGAAGGGAATCGGATATGAGAAATTTTTTAATTGCAACAAATTTCATAAAAGATGACAATCTGATTTTTACTTCCAAGATTGAACATTATATTTCCACGCATGGGGGAAGCTGTAAAAAAATTATTGGAGAGACAGATGCGCCAGATTCAAGTGGAGACATATCTTATAAACTGGAAAAGGAAGAAATATTTGACTGTATTATCGCATTAGGCGGAGATGGTACGATTCTTAAGGTAAGCAGGGATTTAAGGGATATGAATATTCCGATTGTAGGGGTTAATCTGGGCACCCTTGGCTTTTTGACGGAAATTGAGCCGGATCAGATATTTCCCGTAATTGACCGGCTGCTTACAGATGATTATGAGATGGAAGAAAGAATGAATATCAGTGGTGCTATTTTTAAAGAGGGGGCTGGAACAGTACCATACAAAGATGTAGCATTAAATGACATTGTGGTGACCAGAGCAGGTTTTTCCCGGGTGATCGGACTGAAAGTATATCTTAATGGAAAAGTAATGGATATTTATGAGGCAGATGGAGTGATCATCAGTACTCCCACCGGCTCTACCGGATATAATCTGTCCGCAGGAGGACCGATTGTTTCACCTAAGACAAACCTAATCATTGTAACCCCGATTTCTCCCCATTCCCTTACCTCTAAAAGCATTGTGCTTTCCAGTGAAGATGAAATTATGATAGAAGTATTGAAAATGCGGAAAGCACAGAAGGAGGAAGCGATTGTAAGCTTTGATGGACAGCCGGGGACGCAGCTTTCAGCGGGAGACCGGATTGTAATAGGTAAGGCATGTTCGGTTACCAGAATGATAAAGCTGTTTGATGTAAGTTTTTATGAGGTTTTGAGGGAAAAGATAACAAATCATTTATAGATAAGGTGATTCCATGAAAGAGAAAAGACAGAACAAAATTAAAGAAATTATTGAGGCAAACGAGATTGAAACGCAGGATGAACTGCTTTTAGCCTTGGCAGAAGCAGGATTTTCCACAACGCAGGCCACCATTTCCAGAGATATAAGGGAAATGAAGCTTACTAAGGTTTCAGACGGGACAGGAAAGCAGAAATATGCCATGATTCAGAGTACAGATACAGATGTTCTTGAGAAGTATCATCAGGTATTAAGTGCAGGTATCCTGAATATGGAATATGCTGAAAACCTGATTGTGATTCGTACGGTTTCAGGTATGGCCATGGCAGTAGCGGCAGCACTGGATAATATGAATATACAGGGTTTCATGGGTTGTATCGCAGGTGATGATACAATCTTTGCAGCAGCAAGAAATAAGGATTTTTGCAAAGAGATTATTGCTGACATTAAAAAAGTGGCATCTGACGAATAAGTTGGAGGTATACTATGCTATTAAATTTACATATTAAGAATATGGCATTAATTGATGAAATAGATATCAATTTTGCGGATAATTTGAATATATTAACAGGTGAAACAGGCGCAGGTAAATCTATTGTGATTGATTCTATTATGCTGGCATTAGGTGGAAAGACGCCAAAGGATTTTGTGAGAAAGGATGCGCAGTACGGACTGGTGGAACTGCTTTTTTTAATAGAAGATGCCGAGACAAAAGAACGTCTGAAAGAATTAGATGTTCCGGATATGGAAGATGGAGAGCTGATATTGTCCAGAAAAGTGATTGGCAGCAGAAGTATCTGCAAAGTGAATGGTGAGACTGTCACACTTTCTAAAATCAGGGAAATTGCAGGATTTTTGCTGGATCTACATGCACAGCATGAGCATCAGTCACTGTTAGTTCCGGCAAATCATTTAAAGCTGTTAGACCGGTATGGCCATGAGAGTTTAGAACCATTAAAGGTGAATGTAAAAAAAATATTTAAAAAATATTGTGAAGTAAAAGATGAACTTTTGGCGAATACTATGAATGAAGAAGAAAAAAAACGCCAGATGGATCTGATTGCATTCGAACGAAATGAGATAGAGGAAGCAGCTTTGAAAGAAGGAGAAGATACTGCATTAGAAGAGCAGTATCGAAGAGCTTCTAACAGCAGGAACATAACGGAAAAGCTTTCGAATGCTTACACTTATACTGAAAACGCGGCTTTTGATGCTATAGACAGGGCAATCAGGGAAATGACAATGGTTTCAGAATTTGATAAAGAGCTGGAATCCATGACAGATATGCTTGCCACAGTATCGGATTTGATTTCGGATTTTTCACGGAATGCAAGGGATTATCTGGAAAATAATACATTTTCAGAAGAAGAATTCAGACAGATGGAAGAGCGTTTAAATAATATCAATCATTTGAAGGCAAAATATGGAAAAAACATATCCGATATCATATCCTATGGAAAATCACTGGATGACAAATATGAAAAATTACTTAATCAGGAGATGTATATACAGGAATTACAGGAAAAAATGAATGTTTTGGAGCAGGAGCTTTCCTTGGCCTGCGATGCTTTGAATAAGGAAAGAAGGATAATTGCCGGCAGGCTTACAAAGAATATTACTGATGCGTTGATTGATTTGAATTTTCTTGATGTACGTTTTAATATGGTTTTTGAACCGCTTGGACATTATACGGCAGACGGTTACGATCATGCATATTTTATCATGGCGGCAAATGTGGGAGAGGAAATGAAACCGCTTTGGCAGGTGGCATCCGGCGGTGAACTTTCACGAATTATGCTGGCTGTGAAATCCGTTCTTGCAGATGCAGACCGGATTGAAACGCTGATCTTTGACGAAATTGATGTAGGAATTAGTGGAAGAACTGCCCAGATGGTGGCAGAAAAGATTCATGGAATCGGTAAAAACCATCAGGTAATCTGCATTACCCATTTACCACAGATTGCAGCAATGGCCAATCACCACTATCTGATTGAAAAAAATGTAATAGATGGAAAGACCTTAACCAGTATTTACCGTCTTGACAAAGAACAGGAAATCATGGAGCTTGCGAGGTTGATTGGTGGTGTAAAAATTACTGATACCGTAGTGGAAAGTGCAAAAGAAATGAAAGATTTGGCAGGCAAGGCAAAGGTTAACTGATTGATAATTTACAGGATAACTCATACTAAACGTAAAATGTTTGGTATGAGTTATTTTTGTGTGGGAAAAGCAGACAGGTTTTTTCATTTACAAAAGGAAGGAGATAAAAATGCAGAGATATAAAAAATTTTTAAAATATATATTGGCGGTAAATATAATGTTTGTCCTTGTCGTAGCAGGGCTTGGCTATGAGAATGAGTCCAAGAAAAAAGAAATCGCTGAAGTATCAAGGCAATTGGAGGCTAAGGGAAAGGCAAAGGGGAAAAATCTGTCCAAAAAGGTGATTCCGGTGGGTAAAACAGTAGGCATATATATTAATACAGAGGGTATTCTTGTAATTGATACAGGAGAAGTGACTAATCTGGACGGAAATAATGAAGCTCCAGCAAAAAATAAACTGATGAAGGGGGATTATATCACAAAGCTGAACGGGCAGGAGATGAAGACCAAAAAACAGCTGATTCAGACCATTACAGAATGCGGTGGAGATACGCTGGTATTTGAGGTGATCAGAAAGGGAGAATGTATCGAGGTAAAAGTAGAGCCTGTTGAAACGGATGCAGATATTTATAAAGTAGGTATCTGGGTAAGAGATGATCTTCAGGGGCTTGGTACAGTTACCTATATCGAGGATGATTGTTTTGGAGCATTAGGGCATAGCATTAATGATACGGATACCGGAGCCATTTTGCAGGTATCCGGTGGAGAAATATATGAAGCAGATATTTTTGGTGTGGAGAAAGGTATCTGCGGGAGTCCTGGAGAAATAGAAGGAATGATAGCATATCAGACAGAAAATGTAGTGGGAGTAATTAATGGAAATTATCTGTATGGAATATTTGGAACGATAACAGACGCATTTAAAGAAGACCTTTCCAAGGAGAAAGCGATTCCTGTGGCAGCGATAGAAGAGGTAAAAGAGGGAACAGCATATATACAATCGTATGTAAGTGGAAAAAAAGAATTATATGAAATCGAAATTGTTAATATTCATAAAAATGATAATGGAGACCAGGAGATGGAGATTCAGGTTACTGATAAAAAATTGATTGATCTGACCGGTGGGATTGTACAGGGAATGAGTGGAAGTCCAATTATTCAAAATGATAAACTGGTTGGTGCTGTAACACATGTTTTTGTGGAGGAACCAACAAAGGGATATGGTATATTTGTCGAAACCATGAGGAAATCGACGAAAATAGAATAGGGTGTATATGGAAGGTTAACAAAAATAGTGTCAAATTTTAAAATTAAATTGGTATTTATGCGGTTGTAATTTTATAAAACCCCTTATAAATTAAGAATCGTCGTAATCTAAAAGAAAAAATATGTGTTGCATCACACAATTCGATACACAGACGAAAAAAAGTTTTGTTATAGGACAACTTATAACAACAGTTTTAGTCTGGTATAGTCAGAAATGGTCGATGCTACTATGTTTCTGTCAGCAAGGTGCATAGTTTATGACGAAAAATCATATATTTTAGGAGGGGAATATGATTCGTGTAATGATTGGTAACCATGATGAAACTATGCGAAAGAAAATGGAGGATATTGTGAGAAAACAAACACAATGTCATCTGATAGGTACATATGAAAAAGGGGATCAGCTTTTGTCAAATATAAAGGAGGAGATACCGGATCTTGTAATCTTAAATCCGGTTCTGCCCAATTTAGATGGCATTGGCGTAATAGAAAAAGTACGTTCGGAAGTTCAACTTGATTCAGTAAGATTTATTTTAGTTGCCGGATTGCAGCAGACGAAAGTATTGGATGTACTGCAAAACCGGAAAAACGTCAGATTTCTTCCATGGGAAAATAACGAAAACACATTAGAAAAATGTATTGTGGAAACGCCAAAGAATACTACAGGACCAGGTCGTGCATTACAGGTTGAAGACATTGTCGTAAAACAAGGTAATCATGAAAAAGACATGAATATGCTGGTAACACAGATGATTCATGAGATTGGGGTGCCGGCCCATATAAAAGGTTATCTGTATTTAAGAACCGCCATTTTGATGGCAGTGGATAATATGGATGTGCTGAATGCCGTGACAAAGCAGCTGTATCCGGATATTGCAAAAGAGCACGGGACAACAGATACAAGAGTGGAAAGGGCGATTCGTCATGCGATTGAGGTTGCGTGGGAAAGGGGAAACATTGATATGATTCATGATTTGTTCGGATATACCATCCAGGCGGACAAGGGAAAGCCGACCAATTCAGAATTTATTGCATTAATGGCAGATAGGATTCGTCTGGACAAAATGAATGACGCAGGTTAAGCAATAGAGGGGAGACATAAAAAATGCGGGAAAGTATGAAAATTTTAATTGTATCAGGACAAAAGAGAGATATATCCGGAGTGTTATTCGGTTATATGAAGCAGTTTGATTATGTATTACAAGAGATGACCGAAGAGTATAACGATATTTTAGAACATGTACATAGTATGAAGCCGGATATGATTATTTCAGATATCTGTCTAAAGGGCGGAGATGGAATTTCCCTGTTACAGCAATGTAGAAAAGATATGGAATTGAGAAATACAAAATTTGTCTTTTTAACGGATGTAACCTCACAAATGATAATTGATCTGACTTATGACGTGGGAGCTGATTATTATTTTATGTTAAATCAGGAGCCGAAAATTATCGCAAAAATATTAGAGCGGATTTTGGAGAGCTATTATCAGATGAAGCAGCAGCAAAAGCAGAGAGAGGGAATGTCGGTTGAACAAAAGCAGTTTCTGTTTGATTCTACATTGGAGAACGATGTCACAAAAATGATACGTGAAATCGGTATTCCTGCACATATCAAAGGATACCAGTATATAAGAGAAGGAATTATGATGTCAGTTAAAGATCCGGAAATTCTGAATTATATTACCAAGTATCTGTATCCTTCGATTGCCAAGAAATACCATACTACTACCAGCAGTGTGGAACGTGCCATCCGTCATGCGATTGAGGTTGCATGGAACCGTGGTAAGCTGGATGCCATGGAGGCACTGTTTGGTTACAGCGTGAATTCCGGTAAAGGTAAACCGACCAACTCAGAATTTATTGCCTTGATTGCAGATAAATTCCGTTTGGAATACAGAATGAAGGGATATGGAATGGGGCAGTTTACTGCTTAATACAGAAGGAAAAAATTGTACAATAGTTCTTTCTTTGTCAATACATTTATGGTATAATAGACAAAAGTCTGTTATACCAAGGAGAGAAAGATTCCATGAAAAAGATTGTGTATATTGCTTCTGAATGTGTTCCGTTTATTAAGACAGGCGGTCTTGCTGATGTGGTGGGTACACTTCCGAAGATATTTGATAAAAAAGAATATGATGTAAGGATTATCATTCCGAATTATATGTGTATTCCATCCAAGTATAAGAATAAAATGCGGTTTATAACGAATTTTCAGATGGATATTGGCGATCATTCCCAATATGTCGGAATTATGTATATGGAATATGAGGGAGTTCCCGTATATTTTATCGATAATGAGTTTTATTTTAACGGGCTTACGCCATATGGAGATACCAAATGGGATATTGAGAAATTCTGTTATTTTTCGAAAGCGGCACTTTCTGTTCTGCCGGTAATCGGATTCCGTCCGGATATTGTGCACTGTCATGACTGGCAGGCTGGAATGGTTCCGGTATATCTCAAAACGTTGTTTGCAGGTAATCCGTTTTTTGGTGGAATTAAGTCGATTATGACAATCCATAATCTGCAATTTCAGGGAAAATGGGACATTGAACATGTGAGATATTGTTCTGGTCTTCCTGATTATCTGTTTACTGCCGACAAACTTGAGCTTCACAGAAATGCATCTATGTTAAAGGGAGGTCTTGTATATGCAGATGTTATCACAACGGTAAGTAATACCTATGCGTATGAAATACAGACACCTTACTACGGTGAAAGTCTGGATGGCTTGCTTCAGGCAAGGAATCAGTCTCTGGTAGGAATTGTAAACGGTATTGATTATGATACGTATAATCCGGAAAAGGACAAGCATCTTGCAAAGCCATATAATGTCAAGAATTATAAGAAGAATAAGGCACTGAACAAGACTGCACTGCAAAAGGAATTAGGTCTTCCGGTGGATAAAAACCAGTTTGTGATTGGTATTATTTCGAGGCTGACTGATCAGAAAGGTCTTGACCTTGTAGATAAGGTGATGAATGAGATCTGCCAGGATGGGGTGCAGTTTATCGTTCTGGGAACAGGTGATTCCAGATATGAGGATATGTTCCGCTATTATCAGAATATTCATCCTGCCAAAGTGAGTGCTAATATTTATTTCTCGGATGCTTTATCCCATAAGATGTATGGAGGCTGTGATGCAATCTTAGTTCCGTCAAGATTTGAGCCTTGCGGTCTTACCCAGCTGATGGCACTTCGTTATGGTTCCCTGCCGATTGTGAGGGAGACGGGTGGTCTTAAGGATACGGTAATTCCATATAATGAATATGAACAGACAGGAACAGGATTTTCTTTTGCAAATTATGATCCGCAGGAGCTCCTGCATACGATTAATTATGCAAAAGAAGTATTTTATAATCAGAAAAAGAGCTGGGAAGCAATGCAGGGAAGGGCAATGAATGTAGATTATTCATGGACGACTTCTGCAAAGAAGTATGAAGAGCTTTATCGATAGGATAATATTATAATAAAATAGCTGCTGCTGTAATTCGGATTCCTCTGACTTGGAAGTGTCCGAAAGGTGCAGCGGCTTTTTTATCTTTATATCCCAGGGAAAGTAGAGGAAGAGACATGGCTTTTGATGGAGTTGTAATTTCAAACATTGTGAAGGATATGAAAATGCGCCTGCCAGGTGGCAGGATTTATAAAATATACCAGCCGGAAAATGATGAAATCAATCTTGTGATCAAGAATCAGGGTACGACTTTCCGGTTGATGTTAAATGCCAGTGCGACCCTGCCGTTAGTATATTTTTTGCAGGGAAATAAAACCAATCCTGCTTCTGCACCAAACTTTTGTATGCTTTTGAGAAAACATATTGGGAACGGCAGGATTATAGGGATTGAACAGCCCGGATTTGAGCGGATTATCATGATAGAGATTGAACATTTGGATGAGCTTGGAGATTTGTGCAGGAAAAAACTTGTGATTGAACTGATGGGAAAACACAGCAATATTATCTTTATGGATGATAATGGCAGAATCATCGATTCTATTAAGCGGATTGGAGCCCAGATCAGCTCGGTCAGAGAAGTGTTACCGGGATATGATTATGTGCTGCCGCCAAATGAGAAAGAGTCTCCTTTGGATATAACCGAAGACTATTTTAACTCGGTAATCCTGAATAAATCCATGAGTATTGAAAAAGCACTTTATACATCAGTTACCGGATTTTCTAAAGAGATAGCAGGGGAACTCTGCTATGAGGCGGGGGTAGATGGGAATTTCAGTACAGACAGTCTGGCTGATGCAAATAAAGAATCTTTATGGAAAGTTTTCGTGACCCTGATTGACCGGATAAAAAACGGAGACTATCAGCCGGTTATTATATATGATGATGGAGAACCAGTGGCATTTAATGCTGTGCCGCTTACCATGTACGGGGATCTTACCGAGGAGTATTATGAAGATATATCGGATCTGCTGGAAGCTTATTATGCCAAAAGAGATATTTATTCAAGGATGCATCAGAAATCTACGGATTTGAGGAGGGTTTTATCAACTGCAATCGAACGAACGTCTAAAAAATATGATATTCAGAGAAAGCAGCTTAAGGATACCGAAAAAAGGGAAAAATACAAAATATACGGCGAACTGCTTCAGACATATGGCTATGAAGCTAAGCAGGGACAAAAGAGTATTAAAGTCATCAACTATTATACCGATGAGGAGATTACGATTCCATTGGATGAAACGCTCACTCCCCTTGAAAACGCAAATAAATACTTTAATAAATATAATAAATTGAAACGTACTTATGAAGCATCCCTTACCCTGGTAAGGGAAAGTAAAGAAAGTCTGGATCATCTGCTTTCTTTGCAAAACAGTTTAGAAATGGCAGAATCGGAAGCAGACCTTATGGAAATCAAGGAAGAGATGGTGCTGACTGGTCTGATCAAGGCGAAAACAGGGAAGAAAAATGAGGGGAGAAAAGAGAAGAGCAAACCGCTTCATTTTCTTTCTTCCGATGGATTCCATATGTATGTCGGAAAGAACAACCTGCAAAACGACCATCTGACCTTTAAAACAGCATCACCTAAGGATATCTGGTTTCATGCAAAGGAAATGCCGGGTTCCCATGTGATCGTGAAGCTGGATGGGGCAGAGGATATTCCGGACGCAACATATGAAGAGGCGGCAAGGCTGGCCGCATTTTATTCTTCTGGAAAGACCAGTCCGAAGGTAGAGATTGATTATACCAGAAGGGTGAATCTGAAAAAACCGCCACAGTCAAATCCAGGATATGTGATTTATCATACAAATTATTCTATGGTAGCATTGCCGGATATTAAAGGGATTCAGGAAGTAAAAGAGTAATAGCAGAGTAAAGGAATCCTTGCATTTTAGTGCGTCTTTTGTTATAATAGCTTGTATTGTTTAATTTTTGTAAAGCAGGTGGAATCAGTGATAAAAAGTATGACAGGATTTGGGCGCAGTGAGAGTGTCACGAAAGACCGTAAAATCGTAATTGAGATGAAATCAGTTAATCACAGATATTGTGATTTGAATATTAAGATGCCAAAGAAATTTAATTATTTTGAGGCGGCTATCCGTAATCATTTAAAGCAGTATATCGGAAGGGGTAAGGTAGATATTTTTATTACCTATGAGGATTATACGGAAGATAATGTCTGTATAAAATATAATTCTGATATTGCTTCGGAATATGTAAAGTATCTGGGACAGATGGCAGACGAGTTTGGTCTCAAAAGTGATTTATCATCGGTTGCACTTTCTAGATTTCCGGAGGTTCTTATTTTGGAGGACCAGTCGGATAATGAAGAAGAGCTTTGGAGAGAGTTAGTTGTTATACTGGATGAGGCGGCAAATAAATTTGTAGAATCCCGTACAAAAGAGGGAGAGGCATTAAAAAATGACCTTATCGGAAAACTTGATGGGATGATAACCATGGTAGATTATATTGAAGGGGTATCTCCTTCTTTGGTAGAAGCCTACCGGAAGCGTTTAGAGGAAAAAGTAAAAGAACTGCTGGAAGGAAAGGCTCTTGATGAAAGCAGAATTTTAACAGAGGTTACTATTTATGCGGATAAAATTTGTGTGGATGAAGAGACAGTGAGGCTTAGAAGCCATATCCAGAATACAAAGGCAATTCTCTTAGAAGGTGGTAATGTCGGGCGGAAGCTTGACTTTATTGCACAGGAAATGAACAGAGAGGCAAACACAATTTTATCAAAGGCAGGCAGTCTGGATATTTCCAATAAGGCAATCGATTTAAAGACTGAGATAGAGAAAGTCAGGGAACAGATTCAGAATATTGAATAGAGGGTGGAGCATATGAATAAAAAAGGCGTTTTAATTGTGATCTCCGGTTTTTCAGGAGTGGGCAAGGGAACAGTCGTAAAAAATCTGATAGAGAAATATCAATATAGTCTGTCTGTTTCCGCAACTACCAGAGCACCACGGTCCGGAGAGGTGGACGGTCGGGATTATCATTTCAAGACAGTGGAAGAGTTTCAAAATCTGATTGATTATAATGGTTTTATCGAGTGGGCACAATATGTAGAAAATTATTATGGTACGCCCAGAAAATACGTGGAAGATGAACTGGAACAAGGACATAATGTTATATTGGAGATAGAGGTTCAGGGCGCGATGCATATCAAGGAGCAGTATCCAGATGCGGTACTGATTTTTCTGACAGCTCCAAATGCTGAAACACTTAGGCAGCGGCTGGAGGGAAGAGGTACAGAAGATGCAAAAGTGATTGCAAAGCGTTTAAAACGGGCATATGAAGAGACTGATGATATGCCGCAGTATGATTATCTGGTAGTGAATGACGATTTGGACATCTGCGTAGATGAGGTACATGCGGTTATCCTGGCAGAAAGTTTCAAGACAGAAAAGCATAAACAATATATTAAAAAAATGAAAGAGGAATTATTTGAAATTCGAAAGGAGATTTTATCATGATACATCCATCATATACGGATTTAATGGAAGTTGTTAACAGTGAGGTGGAGCCGGGAGAGCAGCCAGTGGTACAGAGTAGGTATTCTATTGTACTGGCAACTGCAAAGAGGGCGAGACAGATTATCGCAGGGGAAGAGGCACTGGTAAAAGGTGAAGGCAGGAAACCATTGTCTGCTGCCGTAGAAGAACTTTATGAGGGTAAGGTTAAGATCGTTGGAGACGAGGACGAGGAATAAGTAAGAGAAAGTGACAGGCAGGTTTTGCTTGTCACTTGTTTTGTTCATTGTATGAAAAGGATGGGAAATAGTATGAAATTAGAGTCATTAGTCTGTGATATAGAATATACCCTTGTAAGAGGAAGCCTGGATACGGAGGTGTCGGGGGTAGAGAATGATTCACGTAAGGTAAAAGAGGGAGTATTATTCTTCTGTATTACCGGTTCTGTTTTTGACGGACACTTTTATGCAAAAGAAGTGGCAGGGAAAAAAGCTTCTGTTCTTGTGATAGAAAAGGATGTGGAACTGCCAGAAGATTCAGAGATTACAGTGATAAAAGTGAAAAGTACTCGTTATGCAATGGGGATGATAAGTGCTGCATTTTATGGAAAGCCTTCTGACAGACTTACGGTAATTGGAATTACGGGAACCAAGGGAAAAACGACTACGACATATATGATTAAATCCATGTTAGAGGCAGCAGGACACAAAACCGGACTGATCGGGACGATTGAAAGTATTGTAGGAGATAAAGTAACTCCTGCAAGCCATACCACTCCGGAATCTATCGTTATACAGAGAACATTAAAGGAAATGGTTGATGCGAGACTTGATAGTGTTGTAATGGAAGTGTCTTCCCAGGGACTTATGCTTGACCGTGTTGCCGGTATTTCTTTTGATTACGGCATTTTTACAAATTTATCAAGAGATCATATCGGTCCTAATGAGCACAAGGATTTTGCGGAGTATTTGGGCTGGAAAGCAAAGCTGTTTACACTTTGCAGGATTGGCATTTTTAATATAGATGACGGGCACTGTGAGGATATCCTTAAAGGGCATACCTGTGAGATGGTAACTTATGGCATGAAAAAAGGTGCTGATTATCAGGCTGAGGATTGGAAATTGTTTCAGAAGGAAGGGTGTCTTGGTATCATCTATCAGTTAGGGGGACGGTATCAGGAAGAGGTTATGGTAAGCCTGCCTGGAGAATTTTCCGTACATAATTCTTTGTCAGCCATTGCCATTGCAAAGGAAATGGGCGTGCCGATGGATAAAATTCTGGCAATTCTAAAAGATATTCATGTAAAGGGTCGTGTAGAGCTGATTCCAATTTCTGAGTCGTTTACTGTTTTAATTGATTATGCCCACAATGCGGTAAGCCTGGAAAGTATTTTAACTACGCTTAAGGGTTATAAACCCAAAAGGCTGGTCTCTTTGTTCGGATGCGGCGGCAACCGTTCGAAAGACCGACGTTATGAGATGGGAGAGGTGTCAGGACGCCTTGCGGATTTTACCATTATCACTTCGGATAACCCGCGGGATGAGGAACCACAGGCGATCATTGATGATATTAAGACAGGTATGCATAAGACAGATGGTGAATATATCGAAATCATTGACAGAAAAGAAGCAATCCGTTATGCTATCATGCATGCAAAAGAAGGGGATGTGATCGTACTGGCCGGGAAAGGGCATGAGGATTATCAGGAGATCAAGGGGAAAAAGTATCACATGGATGAACGCGATTTGATAAAGGAAGTATTGGAGGAAGAAGATGTCACCCAGATATGCGGATATAATAATCGATATTTCGCATGAGGCGATTGACCGTACCTTCCAGTACCGGGTACCGGAAAGTCTCATAGGAAAGATTGGGATAGGCAGTGAGGTGTCTATCCCTTTTGGTCGTGGGAATCATGTAAGAAACGGATATGTGGTTTCCTTTTCAGAGATTCCGGTATTTGATGAAGAGAAAATGAAGGAGATTGCCAGTGTGAAAGAAGAAGGGGTGCCCATAGAAAGTTCACTGATTGCGTTGGCATCCTTTATAAAAGAGAGATATGGTTCTACAATGATCAATGCATTAAAGACGGTTATGCCCATTAAGGAAAAAGTAAGGGGGCTTACGCATAAAGAGGTCAGGCTTCTGATTTCAAAGGAGGAAGCTTTGGATAAGTGTGCCCTCTACAGAAAAAAGAATGCAAAAGCAAAAATCAGGCTTTTGGAAGAGCTGATGGAGGATCCTGTAATACCCTATACACTGGTGACAGGCAAGCTTAATATTTCTGCATCGACATTAAATGCATTGCAAAAAGAACAGGTAGTTGTGTTAGAGGAGGAAGGCTATTACCGCAATGTATTACAAGAGCAGGTAAAGGATGAGAAAGGGGCAGTCTGCGGGAATCCCATGAAAAATACCGGATCAAGAGAGATTCCAAATGAACAGCAGCAGGCAGCGATTGACCGTATCATATCGGATTATGAAAACGGGAAAAGAGATACTTATTTGTTAAAGGGAGTGACCGGAAGCGGTAAGACTCTTGTATATATCGAGGTGATAGAGCAAATTGCAGCTATGGGGAAACAGGCAATTGTATTGATACCTGAGATTGCACTTACTTATCAGACTGTGAAACGGTTCAGAAAACGATTTGGAGATAAAGTGACGATTATGAATTCCAGGCTGAGCAAGGGAGAACGGTATGACCAGTTTGAAAGGGCAAAAAATGGGGAAGTATCGGTGATAATAGGACCGCGTTCAGCACTGTTTGCACCGTTTCCTAATCTTGGAATCATTGTGATAGACGAAGAGCATGAGGCGGCTTATAAAAGTGAATATCCACCTAAATATCATGCCAGGGAAGTAGCTATTGAAAGAGCACGGATGGCAGGAGCATCCGTACTGCTGGGTTCTGCGACTCCGTCTGTGGAGTCATTCCACCATGCCATGCAGGGAGAATACCAGCTTTTGGAGTTAGAGGGCAGAGCGAACGAGAAGGCAGAGCTTGCAAGCGTGTCGGTGGTAGATCTGAGAGAAGAATTAAAATTAGGGAACCGCAGTATTTTCAGCCATCATTTAAAGGGACTGATGGCTGAGACCCTTCAAAGAAAACAGCAGATCATGCTGTTTATCAACAGAAGGGGATTTGCAGGGTTTATCTCCTGCAGAAGCTGTGGTTATGTGTTCAAGTGCCCGCATTGTGATGTATCCTTGACGGAACATTTTCCAGGTACGGTAAGGGAGAAACTTGTATGCCATTACTGTGGCTATGAGAGAAAAAAGCCTGTAGAATGTCCAGAATGCGGGTCGAAATATATTGCGGGTTTTGGAATTGGAACCCAGAAGGTCGAAGAACAGGTGAAGATTCAGTTTCCAGAGGCAAAGGTACTGCGGATGGATATGGATACCACAAAAAATAAAAATGCCCATGAAAAAATATTGGAACAGTTTGCAAATAGAGAAGCGGATGTTTTAGTGGGAACACAGATGATCGTAAAAGGACATGATTTTTCAAATGTTACGCTGGTGGGAGTAATCGCAGCAGACCTGACGCTGTTTGACAACGATTATAAGTCTGCGGAGCGGACTTTTGATCTGCTGACGCAGGCAGCAGGCAGGGCAGGCAGAGGCAGCCTTAAGGGAGAGGTTGTTATTCAGACCTATGCACCGGAACATTATTGTATTGAAGCGGCGGCAAAGCAGGATTATCTGGCATTTTATGAAGAGGAAAAGGCATACAGGAGTCTTTTGTCCTATCCACCGTTTTGTCATGTTTTGGCGGTTTTTATGGAAGGAAAATATTACCAGGGAGTGGTAATGCTTTCGGAACAGCTTAAAAAGAATTTGGAGATATGGGGAGAAAAAGAAAAAGTGCGTGTGATTGGTCCCTGTGATGCGACCATTGCCAGGATAAATGACAGATACCGGAGGGTCATATATTTAAAGCATAAAGATTACGATAGTCTGGTAAATGTCAAGAATAAAGCAGAAGCCTATCTGGAAAACAGCCAGCTTGCCAAGGAGTGTTTTGTATCTTTTGATTTTGATCCAGTTCATTCCTATTAGATGTCAGAATTGTTGTTTTTTCATATAGGAAAAAGGAATATTTTATGTTACAATGGAAAAGATAGTGTGATGAAAGAATGGATAAACGAAAAGGAGAATACAGAAAATGGCATTGAGAAAAATCCGGTGTGACGGAGACGAGATATTAAGAAAAAAGTGTAAAGAAGTAAAAGAGATGAAAGAACGTATCAAAATTTTAATTGACGATATGTTTGAAACCATGTATGCTGCAAATGGTGTAGGGCTGGCGGCTCCGCAGGTTGGCATTTTAAAGCGTATTGTGGTGATTGATGTAGATTATGAAAATCCATATGTGCTGATCAATCCGGTTATTGTGGAACGTGATGGGGAGCAGACCGGAGATGAAGGATGCTTAAGTCTTCCAGGTAAAGTTGGTACAGTGACAAGACCTAATCATGTGATCTGTAAATGTCTGAATGAGAATATGGAGGAAGTTGAGATTGAGGGAGAAGGACTTCTTGCAAGGGCAATCTGTCATGAATTGGATCATTTAGAGGGTGTGCTGTATAAAGATCTGGCAGAGGGTCCAATCAGGGATGTGGAATATGCAGAACCGGAAGAAGATTAGAAGGAAGGATCTGTTACAGGATTAGGTTGGTGAAAGAATGAAAGTAGTTTTTATGGGAACACCGGATTTTGCGGTAAATACTTTGGAAGCAATCGTTAAAGCAGGGCATGAGGTACTTCTTGTAGTGACTCAGCCGGACAAGGCAAAAGGAAGAAGCAAGAAGCTTATCTATCCGCCGGTTAAAGAAAAAGCACTGGAGTATGGTCTTCCTGTTGCCCAGCCCGAAAAGGTGAGGGAAGACAGTTTTATGGAAGAATTAGAACAGATAGGACCGGATGTAATCGTGGTAGTGGCGTTTGGTCAGATTTTACCGGAAAGAATACTGGAGATGCCCAAGTATGGCTGTATCAATGTGCATGCATCTCTTCTTCCGGCTTACAGGGGGGCGGCACCTATTCAGTGGGCAGTGATTGACGGATTAAAGGAAACAGGCGTTACTACCATGTATATGGAAAAAGGGCTGGATACAGGAGATATTATCTGCCAGAGCAGGCTGGCTCTTGATAAAGAGGAAACGGGAGGCTCATTGTTTGAACGCTTGGCAGGAGAGGGGGCTTCTTTGCTGCTTACGACTCTGGAACAGTTAGAGCAGGGGACGGCAGTCCGGACCAAACAGGATGACAGCAGGTCCAGTTATGCCAAAATGCTGAAAAAAGAGATGGGAGAATTGAACTTTTCCAAGGATGCAGTAGTGTTGGAGCGTTTGATCAGGGGACTTAATCCATGGCCAAGTGCTTTTACCGGATTACAGGGCAAAATATTGAAAATATATCAGGCAGAAGTAGTGGATGAGGAAAAGGCAAAGGAGCTGATCATCCGGAACTGCAATGAAGAAACGGGCAATCTGGAAGAGGCAGGGCGGATTCTTGCAGTAGATAAAAAAAGCTTTACGGTACGATGCAAGGAAGGTGCACTTCGAATTTTAAATCTTCAGCTGGAGGGCAAAAAGCGAATGGATACCTCTGCATTTTTATTGGGAAATGATGTTTTGCCAGGCATGAAGCTTGGTATTTCAAAAGAGTAAACACAAAGGATTCAGGCACAGGAACAGAAAGCAGCAGGAATTTAGATATGGCGGAAAAAGAGAATACAAGGCTTTTAGCATTGGAAATTTTGCTGGAGGCAGAAAAAAAGAATATATTTGTAAAGGATGCTCTTCATAAGCAGTTGTTTCAGAAACAGTTTTTGAGTAAGCAGGACAGGGCGTTTGTCACCCGTCTGGTGGAGGGTGTTACGGAGTATCAGGTACGGCTTGATTATGTTATTGATTCTTACAGTACAAAAAAGATTGATAAATGCAAGCCGTTGATTCGCTGTGTTCTTAGGATGGGAGTCTACCAGATGCTTTATATGGACAGCGTGCCGGATGAGGCTGCCTGTAATGAGTGTGTCAGGCTTGCGAAGAAAAAGGGGTTTCATAATCTTGCAGGTTTTGTGAACGGGGTATTGCGAAATGTGGAAAGACATGTGCAGGATATCCGGTTTCCGGAGGAACAGGAAGACCTTGCAGGATATCTTTCCATTACATATTCCATGCCGTTATGGATTGTAAAAAAGATGCTGGTATGGCATGGAGAGGAAAAGACAAGGAAAATGCTAAAGGCTTCATTGGAGGTAACGGATCTGACAGTCCGTGTGAATGAGGAAAAGATATCCGTTAAAGAACTTATGGAAAAACTAACCGCACACGGAATAGAGGTAAAGGAAGGATATTATGTAAAAGATGCCCTTCATTTAAATAAAATTAATTATGTTAATCGGATACCGGGATTCAAACAGGGAGAATTTTTTGTACAGGACGAAAGTTCCATGCTGCTGTATCTTGCTGGAGGAGCTATACATGAGCTAGAGAAAACGGATAAGCAGGAACTGAAGATTTTGGATTTATGTGCAGCTCCAGGCGGGAAATGTACGCACTTTGCACAGAAAATGGGCGGTAGTGCTCTTGTAGAGGCAAGGGATGTTTCGGAAAAAAAGGTTTCCCTGATAGAAGAAAACAGAAAACGACTAGGGCTTGACCATATGAAAACAGTCATATGGGATGCGTTAGTACCGGATACGACCAGAAAGGACTGGGCAGATATTGTGATTGCAGATTTACCGTGTTCGGGATTTGGCATCATTTCCAAGAAAAATGATATCAAGTATCATATAAAAGAAACCCAGTTAACGGAGCTTGCAAATCTTCAAAGAACGATTTTAACTAATGCTGCTTCTTATGTAAAGCCGGGTGGAGTGTTACTTTACAGTACATGTACCGTTAATCCGGAAGAAAACACGGAAAATGCCAAGTGGTTTTTAGACCATTTTCCTTTTGAAAAAGAGCAGATGGTTCAGCTGATGCCGGAGGCACTGAAGGAATTTGTTGTGGATGGCTATATGATGCAGCTTCTTCCGGGAGAGACGGCATGTGATGGCTTTTTTATTGCAAAGTTCAGGAAAAAGAAAGAGATATGAGAAAACAGGGAAGCAATCAGGATTATACATAAAGGATATAGAAAATGGATTTAAAATCAATGACACTGTCAGAATTGACAGACTATGTAACACAAAAAGGATATCCCCGATTCCGGGCAAAGCAAATTTATGAGTGGTGCCATGTAAAGCTGGTCAGGGATGTGGAAGAAATGAAAAACATTCCAAGAGATATAAGGGAATGGGTAAAGAATGATTTTGTATCCTTAGAGGTTGTGGAACGTCTGGAATCCAAGGCTGATGGAACAAATAAATTTGTTTTCCGTCTTTTTGACGGTAATGTAATCGAGAGTGTATTTATGCCGTATAAGCATGGCAATTCAGTCTGTATTTCATCCCAGGCAGGATGCAGAATGGGCTGTCTTTTTTGTGCCTCCGCTTTAAATGGTCTGGAAAGAAATCTCACTCCTTCTGAGATGCTAGACCAGGTTTATGCGATTTCCCGGATTACCAGAGAAAGAGTTTCTAATGTGGTGGTAATGGGAACGGGAGAACCACTTGATAATTATGATAACCTATGTCGCTTTTTGACACTGCTTACTGATGAAAACGGTCTGCACATAAGCCAGAGAAATGTTACCGTGTCAAGCTGTGGTCTGGTTCCTGAAATTTACAGACTGGCGGATGAGGGCTTTGCAATTACATTTGCATTGTCCCTGCACGCATCAAATGATGAAAAAAGAAAGGCACTGATGCCGGTTGCCAATCGATATCATATTGCAGAAGTATTAGATTCATGCCGGTACTATTTTGACAAAACAGGAAGAAGAATTACTTTTGAATATTCTCTTGTGGCAGGAAAAAATGATGGAGTGGAGGATGCAGAGGAATTATCCGCTTTGCTAAAGGGTTTTCCATGCCATGTGAATCTGATTCCAGTGAATCCGATAAAAGAGAGGGAGTTTAAACGTGCAGATCAGAATTCTGTCCAAAAATTTAAAGGTATGCTTGAAAAAAATGCAATGAATGTTACGATTCGAAGAGGTATGGGTAAAGATATTGACGCTGCCTGCGGACAGCTCCGGAAAGCATATATGGAATCTTCAAAAAATCAGTGTAGTTAAGGGTCTTTGACTATTTTGAAAGATTGATAATAAAATGTTTGAAATTAGAATAAAATAAAAAAAGAATGAATTATATCGTAAAAAATAGGATACAGCAAGATAGCTGTATCCTAGAATATTTTTGAGGTAAATTTATGTCAAATAGTGTTCACTTATTGTGTGAGACCGTATCAAGATGTAATTATATAGTAATCCAGAATCCGCTTATAAGTGTATTTCCTGATGGAACTGTTATAACTCCATTCAAATATACATTCAATATAATAGTTCCGTTTGTATTGATATAACACCAAGATTTTTTATGAATGTCAGCTCCTGCAACCAATGCACTGTTCAATGTAGTTTGTTTATTTGGTGCTAAACTGGTTGGAATTGTAATAATTGTTGTATTACCTGATGAGGTTTTTTCTATGCACATAAACGTTATAAAAACTACTTTACCAATCCTATATGCTTGATAATTTATTGAGGTTCCCCAATTTATTTTATCTGTAATATCTTCATAATTTGAGTTTAGTGCAGTCAATGCTCCCCTGACTGTACCATTTCCTATGTTTGATATATCTGAAGTACCTAATACTTTGTAAAGATAGCGAATGTTTTTAAACATTTGTGATATTCTATTTAATAATGTGGCATGAGTTAATCCACTTGTTAATGCTGTTACGCTTGTCCATGCTGTTGCATTCCCATCTGCTACGTCCGCAGATGTATATGTAACAGTGTTTGATTTCGAATCGCCATTAGTTGCTAACGCTCCGATGTTGGCAGATGTTAAATTCACGTTACCTTTTCTGTATGTTGTTTCTGCATTTCCTTTTACACCTGTAACAGAGCTTGAGGAAAGATTTGCAAGTTTATTTTTTTCCTCAGTTGTGAAATCATTTGTGGATAACCCTTTTCCAGAAATTTTATCTACTTTATTGCTAACTGTATTCCAGAGGCTTCTTTCTGTAGATGTAATATGTTTGATATTATCACTTATATGAGAATAAGCAGCATTCCAGTTATCCAATAAAGTCTGTGTAATTTTATCTATAACAGATTTGTTGGAATGGGAATGTTTTTTGCTGTTCGCATCATCATAGCTGGCATGGTCTTCTTTGCTTAATAGCCCATCTACAGAGTTTGTGGCTTTGGGAATAGCATTTGCAGAAATAGGAATCCATTCTGTACCATTATAGCGGTATGTATAGTCGGTATCCTTTACGTTGACAGTCCATCCGTCTTGAGGATTTTGATGTACACTGGCAATATCATCAAAAGTATCAACAGATTCCTTCCAGTCAATATTAGTTTCTAAAGCAGAGAATTTATTGTCTATTTCATTTTTTGTATATGTGGATGGTTTATTTTTAATATAAGCATCCGAATCGGGATCTGTTATATTCCAATCTGACTGTACATTGACTTGTGCGCCCTCTTGAATCTCATTTAACTTATTTTTTTCTTCAGTTGTATAACTAGCAGTTGTGTTATTCAATATATCTTTGTTAGAATGAACGTGTCTTTTGTTATAAGCATCCTCCCAATTATCTCTTTCTGTGGAAGTGATGTGACGAATATTATCATTTATATGGGATATTAAATCAGAGACAGCTTTTGATAACTTTCCAAAAGTATCAGATAGTTTTTCCCCGACTGTAAGTTTGGATATAGTATCTGGTTCTTCATAGATTATCGTATGGGGGGCGTCATTGTCTGATATATGCTTTTCCAGATTTTGATTAACTGTTTCTGTCTGTAGGATTAACTGGTTTAAGAGGGAATAGTTGTCTTTTTCGAATTTATCACTATCTAACGGATTTTTTTGAACTGATAAAGTAAAAGGAATAGTAGATAATATAGACTTTTCATCTTTCTCATATAATACAAGCTTTAAGTGAGAAATACCATGATAGTACAATAAATCTTCATCCAACTCTATAGTGATAGAATTATCTTTAATGATACAAGGTTTGATAATCGGTGATTTATTTGCCCTAGAACCTTCTAATTTTACAATAGCGTTATCAGGGACAGTATACGGCTCTCCTTGATTAAATAAAATAAACTCAACAAAACGGGAGTTCTTATCGCCTTGCTGAGCCTTGATCACTTCATAGAAGGTGGGAGAGTATACATCAACTTCTATTTGTTTTATAATGTTGTCCAATAGTTTGTTTCCTCCTTATAAATAAGTGCTTATATGTAGAAGCGTATCATAAAAACTAATAGTACACCTTCTTAAATTTTAATGATTTTGGAATTTGTATTTATTTGTTATTTATATGATTTTTTATTGATTATTTTGAATACTGTAATTAAAAATATATTTGTTGATTGTTTACTTATAGAAGTATGTTATCCTGCTATCATTGCTGTATAGTTATAAAAGTAGCAAAAATTTTTTGTAAATGTGTATGGCAGAAAACGATTGGTGGTTAAATTAAGTGTGATGTTAAATACTTAAATTAGAAACAGATTTCTTTAATAAATCTATTTCTTTTTTTTGCTCTTGTATAAGCTTCAGCATTGCAGGTATAATATATTTATCATTCCATCCATCTATTACTACATCTCCGCTTTCATCATAATGATAATCGGCAGCGATTGGATATATTTCATATATATCTTCAGCAATAAATCCTATCATGTCTTTTCGGTAACGGATATCTTCTTTGGTAGTGAAATAATCTTTTTTATATTTAAACTGTACTACAGGTAAATCATACAATTTGTCAGGATTTAATACATCTATTAGTCTAGTAGTTATATCGTCCTTAAATTTTCTGGATGATGTCGTACTGGTTTTAAAAATATGACCTAAGGTATCAATATAACAATTACTTGCAGCAGTTGTTCTAGCTGTAATATTATAGTTTGAAGTGATGAGACCGTTTATAGTAATATTACCAGATATGTCAACACTGGTTCCTATAGTAATATGACCGCTAGATTTGTTGATACAAAAAGGTCTTAATGCGTTAAAAGCAGCTTCACTTCCAAATAAAATATAAAAGTTAGAGCCATCATCTCTAAAAATTGTGCTGTTACCTGCATTTGCGTTGCTCATTATTATTTGACCAGAGCCGGAAAATCCATGGGCTATAAGTCCTCCATCGCCTCTGACTACACCGGTGCCTGCATAAATTGATTTGCTATTGTATGTTCTCACCCATACATTGTCCATCATATACCATCCGCCATCCCATGTTTTGTTATGCCAGCCGGTATTGCCAGTAGTCTGGACATATGCCCCGTTTAAAACTAGTTGTGCGATGTTATCTATGTCTAAAGTAGTATCATTTCTTTGTATAATCCTTGCTGTATTATCAGCAGTCGAATTATTATAATGAAAATCAATATAAGGTGTTGTACCAAATAATTCAAATCCACTTTTTACATTTAATTTGGCATTAATTGTCGTATCACCGCTTACAGTTCCACCAGTTAATTTTAAATACGTATTATCATGATTGTGACTGGTGCTTGCTTTATTAGACAGTGCACTGTTGATAACTTTATTTTGAACAGGATTTGTGGAAGATGAACTTAAGCTGCTGTCAACAGTTATGCTTGTTTTGGGAATGGTAACAGTTTTTGTATTTATTTTTATAACATGTCCGTTGGAATCACTGGTTATACTGTCTATCGCAGTAAAAGTACCTCCTGCACTTGGAGCAGCAGTAGAAGTGCTGCTATTAGATTTGGGAATGGAAGGGTGGGAGGATGATATCGTTATTTTATCATTTGCTGTGTCGGGCGTAATGGTTACATTTGAGCCAGAAGCTAATGTAAGGGTATCCGTTTTGGAATCGGCTGCAACGGTGGCAGAACCGACAAGAATATTACTGAATGCATTTTGGTTTGCCTCTGCATTGCTGGGCGCATGAGCAGAGTCTGCATGTGTTTTTGCAGCATTCCAGCTATCCAATAAAATCTGTGTAACTTTATCCAAAACAGATTTGTTAGAATGGGAATGTTTTTTGCTGTTTGCATCATCATAACTGGAATGATCTTCTTTGCTCAATAAGCCATCTACAGAATTTGTGGCTTTTGGGATTGCATTTGCCGAAATGGGAATCCATTCCGTGCCATTATAGCGATATGTATAGTCGGTATCCTTTACATTGACTGTCCATCCGTCTTGGGGATTTTGATGTACGGTGGCAATATCATCAAAGGTATCAACAGATTCCTTCCAGTCAATATTAGTTTCCAAAGCAGAGAATTTATTGTCTATTTCATTCTTTGTATACACAGATGGCTTATTTCTAATATAGGCATCCGAATCGGAATCCGATATATTCCAATCTGACTGTATATTGATCTCTGCACCATCCTGAATTCCGCTTAATTTATTTTTTTCTTCGGTTGTATAGCTGGCAGTTATATTATCTAATAGGTCTTTGTTGGGATGCACATGCCTTTTATTATAGGAATCATTCCAATTTTCCCGTTCTTCAGAAGTAATGTGGTGGATATTATTATTTATATGGGATATTAAATCAGATACAGCCCTTGATAATTTTCCAAATGTATCAGAAAGCTTTTCCCCGACTGTAAGTTTGGATATAGTATCTGGTTCTTCATAGATTATCGTATGGGGGGCGTCATTGTCTGATATATGCTTTTCCAGATTTTGATTAACTGTTTCTGTCTGTAGGATTAACTGGTTTAAGAGGGAATAGTTGTCTTTTTCAAACTTATCACTGTTTAATGGATTTTTTTGTACGGACAGTGTAAATGGTATCGTGGATAATACAGAATGATCGGATGTATCATACAATACAATCTTTAAATGGGAGATTCCTGCGTAATATAATAAGTCCTCATCCAATTCCACTGTGATTACGTTGTTTTTGATAGTGATTATGTTATTTTCAATCGTGTCAGGTTTTATAACAGGTGATTTATTCGGACGAGAACCTTCTAATTTTACAATAACGTTATCTGGGATAGTATATGGATCTCCCTGATTAAATAAAATAAACTCAACAAAACGGGAATTCTTATCGCCTTGCTGAGCCTTGATTACTTCATAGAAGGTGGGAGAGTATACATCTACTTCTATTTGTTTTATGATGTTGTTCAAAATATATTTCCTCCTTTTAGATAGTTTGTTTGTTGGATGATTTATAAGGTAATAGCAGTAAAAGGCTACCTTTAATCAGTATTATTAAAAATGTAAAAATCTCCTTTCATAAGTACTGATTATGTATATATTATGTTTAAAATTTTCTTCATTTTTTCATATTTGTTTTGTGTTCTTTTAAAATATGTGTTTCTACTTAAAATTAACAATGTGTTTACAAACCATAAACAATAGTTGACATTAAAAATAGAATATTATATTCTTATAACAGGTTTAGTATTCAATTACTAAGCGGTAACTCATTCACATTATTTTTATTTGTATTATACGAAAGGTGGTATTTTTATGAAGAAAAGTAGTAAGAAATTAATGGGTTTATTGATGGTGTTTGTACTGTTTACAGGGGTGTTTTGTATTTCTAATACGGCACATGCAACAACTATTAATCAAAAAACCAAGTACTTGACTGTATACAATAATAGTGAATATGTGAATCAAATTAAAGTAGATGTTACATATGTTGTTGAATTATCTGGAAGTACTATAACCAAATGTTCTGCTAGTGTTAATAATGCGGCATCTAGTAAGTATAATATTGGCATTAATTCCTGCACATATTCAGGAACAAGATTTTCAGTATCTTATAGTTTATATTTAAAAAATGGTGAGTTTGTTAAAAGTGCCACACTATCAGGCTCTATATAAATATATCATTATTATAAAAGGACTGCTGAGTCAATTCTGGCAGTCCTTTATTTTGGAATTTTATAAAAATATGGGTTAAACAATACGATTAAACTATATCAATGATTTTTGTCCTGTAAAAAAGATTACATATTGATAGATATTTTTTTTAATTAATCTACCAGTATGCAATCTCTTTTCTATTACATATCATATATCATGAAAAAATTATTTAACAATCTTAACTGTACTTTTTTGCCCCTTTTTATTCATCAATTTCTTATATTTTTTCAATTTACTAACAGGCACTTTAATCTTAGCTTTTGCATTTATACCTTTAAATGCATTTTTGCCTACAGACTTTAATTTAGAAGATTTTACTGTAATTGTCTTTAAGTTTTTGCAGCCGTTAAAGGCATTAGCTTCAATCTTAGTAACATTTTTCCCTATTATTACTTTCTTGAGATCCTTATTATTTTTAAATGCATTTTTAGAAATAGTAGTAACTTTATAAGTTATCCCATCAATTGTAACTGTACCAGGAATAGTGACAGTTGTTTTTGATTTCTTTGTTGCTGAATATTGAACTGTACCATCTGTTGTTCCCGGTTTTGTTACTTTATAAGAGTCATCTGAATGAGTGATCGTATTTCCGGTTTGAGGGAGGGGGAGTTTAGCTATTTTTTCTGTCTTATTAGTTTTACAGGTTTTACAGGTGAATAATTTTGTTCCTTCTGTTGTTACAGTTGGCTCAAGAGTTATTATTCCATCATCCCATGTATGTTGTCCTGTTGCCTTGATAGTTTCCTGTGGGACTTTGTAATCACATACAGGACAATGGCAGCCCTTTGTTTTACCATCCTGTGTACAAGTGGGTGGGATAGCTTCATCGGTGATTATTTGGGGGTGAGTAATACATATAATTTTAATATGGTTTATATTTTCTGTTTTCATTAAGGGTGAATCTGAATTCGTATATATAATTAATGAAGTACAACCTAAAAAAGCATCTATTTTTATCAGTTCTTCATCGTTTACATAATATGGTCGGATTCCTAATGAAACATTGCTATTGGGTAATATTATACTTTTTAATGACTCACAACTATCAAATGCAAATCCACCTATTATTTTAACAGAACTCGGTATATTAATTGTTTCTAAATTCCTGCAACCTGAAAAACTAGAATCTGAAATTTCTTCAATGCCTTCTGGTAAAGAAACGGTTTGTAAATTTATGAAATTCCAGAACGCAGAATTTTCTATTTTTTTAATACCTTCTTCAATAATTAAGTGTTTTATTTTGTCTTTGTCTGAAAAGTTAATAATTGATGAGTTCCCACCTACCTGGCTTACTTTTTTATCATCTAATGCTGAGGGAATAATTAGTAATTCATCTGTACCATTATATCTTACTATAGATATTGTTCCATCCTCAAGTTCATAATAAGTATAATTACCAAAGTCTATATAATCCAAAAAATTGACAGCATTGACTGAGGTTTTCTTTGTAAAAACAGCACTAGCTATTATATAAATAACAAATAACCATTTATAACGTTTAACTTTTTTCATCATTTAATTCCTCCATTCTATGTTAGATTAATAATAATATAACTTATATTATAAATGGAGGGGGACAATGTAAAGGAAAATATTGGTATATTTTTATATTATTGAATTAATTTTGTCTTGTAATTTGTTAACTTCTTGTCTTAAATTTTAAAAATATCCTCCAAAATGAAAATTAAGAATTAAAAATAATATCTGTTTCTTTTGCTCTAATATTTAATAAGTTAATATTTGAATTTATTGTATTAGATGCTATTGTGAATATTCCGTTTAAATAGTGCACTCTTTCCGAAAATTCAGAGCACCCTTTTC
>CAJUFL010000006.1 GCA_910585605.1 uncultured Lachnospiraceae bacterium
ATGTATTGAATTTTCAAGGTGCATAAGCGAAAAATATGTGCGAAGTTTGAGTTATAATACATTTATGTGGAATGGCAGATATGCGGACTGTATTTCCATAGAGAAAGCACTTGATATGATGCAGTATTCTTGTAAACTTAATGAGAATACATAAGTGAAAGGCTTCAACATGAAATGGTATCATCCCGGATGGATTAAAGATTATCTTCAACATAATAATTTTATTAAAATATCTGTATCAGCTATTTTGATTTTCACTATAGTTGGAACTTTTTGCTGGCCTTTGTTTTTTTGGGAATTGCACTTTTGCTGGGAGGAGATTTCCCCTGAAATTTTAGCAGCCTTTTTCCATTTATTGATATATGAATGGAATATAATTTTCCCATTCCGTCATATAATGTGGTAAACAAGCTTTTGGAGATATTATATTTGAACGAGATGTATTCCGAAGTCCGGGAACATTTACGCCGGCAGCATGCCATAAATACTAAGGAGGTACATGGAAAGGATGTAGACAATTCATATAAATACAGTTATTATGGATATGATGAAACACAGGGGAATACCAATAGGAACACTTCCGGATCTTTTTTCTTTAAAGGAAAGATTTTTCTGTTTCTGCTATGTGTCATGCTATTTTCATGTTATCTGTATGGTGGTCAGGATGTCAAAAAAGGCGCAGCCATGGCATGGAAGGACATGAGTATCCAGATTACAAAATTAGAGGAAGAAGAACCGGCTGTAAAGCAGGCAATGAGTTATATCAGAAAAGCTTATGATGAGGTAAAAGATTTTGCCAAAACCTATATGAATATGGAGGAATAGTAAAGTAATTGATTTTTCCCCTTGTCTGGGTACTTATGGTATGGGAAGTCCTGGATTTGTTGGATTAAAAATTGAAGGTGATTTTGGTACTTCTAAACGGACAAATCATAAAGGATATTCAGCTATCGCATGATGACCTGTCTATTACTCTGTCAGAAGATCATTCTGTGACACATACAATTTGTACTCATAAAATGTCTGATCAATTTCCGGAACAGGGTGGAACAGGAAAAAAGCGTAACTCTTATGATAATGGTTCGATGGAAGAATATTGGATGGTCATTTATGACGGAACAGAGCTGTCGGTGTAGAAAAAACATGACATCTGCTCGCATTTATGATATATTTTACTTTGTTTGAAAAAATAACATTGGTTATATTACAATATACCCTGAGAACTGAATTTGTAAAATATTTTTCAAATATGGGAAATGCGGAAAAGGAGAAAATATGAGCAGATTAGCACTTTCAGATGAAATTCTGATGAAGATAGAAAAACCGGCAAGATATATCGGTAATGAAGTAAATATGATAAAGAAAAATCCGGAGGATATGGATATCCGGTTTTGTATGTGCTTTCCGGATGTCTATGAGATTGGAATGAGTCATCTGGGAATTCAGATTATTTATGATGTGATCAATAAAAGAGAGGATGCATATTGTGAGCGTGTTTATTCTCCCTGGCCGGATTTGGACCGCATTATGAGGGAGAAGCAGATTCCTCTGTTTTCCCTGGAAACCCAGACTCCCGTTAAGCAATTTGATTTTTTAGGTATTACATTACAATATGAAATGTGTTATACCAATATTCTGCAAATACTGGAGCTTTCCGGCATTCCAATCTGGGCGAAAGACCGTACACTGGAGGATCCCATTGTTTTTGGCGGGGGACCATGTAGTTATAATCCAGAACCCATCGCTGATTTTTTTGATGTATTTTACATTGGGGAGGGGGAAACCCGCTTTGATGATGTATTTGAATTATATAAACAATTAAAAAAACAGGGCGTAGCCAGAGAGGAATTACTTTATCAAATTGCAAAAATTCCGGGGATGTATGTCCCCTCCATGTATAAGGTTGATTACAAGGAAGATGGCACGATTGCGTCATTTGAACCGGTAAGAGAAGATGTTCCGGAAACCATAACAAAAGAAATCGTTCTGGATTTTGATAAAGCACCGTATCCATCTAAACCGTTGGTGCCATATATCAAGGCTACGCAGGACCGTGTTACGCTTGAGATTATGCGTGGCTGCATCAGAGGCTGCCGCTTCTGCCAGGCAGGCATGATCTATCGTCCCACCAGACAGAAGAATGTAGAAACATTGCAAAAATATGCAAGAGAAATGATACGCTCTACCGGACATGAAGAGATATCCTTAAGTTCACTTAGTTCATCGGATTATGAATGCCTGAAAGAGCTGATTTATTTCCTGATCGATGAGATTGGAAACAATGATGTCAATGTTTCCCTGCCGTCCCTTCGGATTGATGCGTTTTCCCTTGATGTGATGAAAAAGGTACAGGATATCAAAAAAAGCTCCTTAACCTTTGCACCGGAAGCAGGCACCCAGCGACTTCGGGATGTCATTAACAAGGGATTGACAGAAGAAGTAATTTTAAATGGTGCCATGCAGGCCTTCAAAGGTGGCTGGAATAAGGTGAAATTCTATTTTATGCTGGGTCTTCCAACAGAAACAAATGAAGATGCAGAAGGGATTCCTAAGCTTTGTGAAACGGTAGCAGAGGCATATTATTCCATACCAAAGGAGGAACGGAATGGAAAAGTGTCTATTACGGCTTCTTCTTCCTTTTTTGTGCCAAAGCCCTTCACTCCATTCCAATGGGCACCGATGTTAGACGGTGAGACCTATATAGAACGGGCACATCACGTAAAGGATACTTTCAGGCAGCAGCTGAATTTTAAATCCATGAAATATACTTATCATGAATCTTATGTATCTGTATTAGAGGGAGTCTTTGCAAGAGGTGACAGAAAGCTTTCCAGAGTCATTTATGATGCCTATAAAAGCGGCTGCATCTTTGATTCCTGGACAGAGTTTTTTGATAATGACCGTTGGATGGCGGCATTTGAAAAAAATGGAATTTCCATTCCCTTTTACACTACAAGGGAGCGGCCGCTGGATGAGATTTTACCCTGGGATTTTATTGATATTGGTGTGACCAAACGTTTTCTGGCTTCTGAATGGGAAAAGGCAAGACAGGGAATTGTTACGCCAAACTGTCGGGAACAGTGCTCCGGATGCGGCGCTGCTAAATTTGGAGGAGGTGTCTGTTTTGAAGGTAAGAATTAAATATACGAAATCAGGGCATCTCAAGTTTATTGGACATCTGGATGTAATGAGGTATTTCCAAAAAGCAGTAAAGCGGGCAGGCCTGGATATCGCATACTCACAAGGGTTCAGCCCGCACCAGCTTATGTCCTTTGCAGCACCGCTGGCATTAGGCGTAACCAGTGAAGGTGAATATTTTGATGCGGAATTTAACAGCCTGATATCCTCGGATGAATTTGTAAGACGTTTTAATGAACAGATGGTAGAAGGGATCACTGTAAAGGATGTAGTTCTGCTTCCAGAGCGTGCGAAAAATTCCATGTCCATCGTAGCAGCATCCGATTACATTATTACTGTTTTGGCGAAAGACGAGGCAGGAAATTTGTTAGACGAAGCAGACAATGTTTGTGGGGCTGATGTGATGAGTGAAAAGAGGGACAGGCTTTTAGAAGCGTCCGAACATCTTTTGGAAAAAGACGTCATTGAGGTTTTACGAAAAACCAAGAAAAATGAAAAGATAGAAGATATCAGGAAGGGCATATTTAAACTGCATCCTCAGGGAGACAGGATTTATATGCTGCTTGCTGCCGGAAGTGAGTATAACCTGAAACCGGAACTGGTGGTAGAGGCACTTTGCAAAGAAATAGGATGTGAATATAAGAAATTTGATTACCAGATACACCGGATAGAAACTTATATGAAAAATGAAGACGGAGAGCTGGTTTCGCTATTAGAAAGCGGGACAAAGATAGAATAGTTTGCAATAATAACATTATGTAAACTAAAGAGGAGTTACTATGAATGAGGCAGTTATTACAAAATTAAATAACCTTTCTTACCTTTTGATCTATGAAGACAATGAGCTGGTGGAATGCCATCCTTTGCAGGAAAATCAATCTTTACAGATTGGGAATATCTATATTGGAAGAGTAGAAAAGGTAGTTAAAAATATCCAGTCAGCTTTTATCCGTCTGGATGCAGAACATGTAGGATATCTGCCGTTAAATGATAAGCCTGCTCTTGTATTGAACCGAACCCTGCCAAAGGGACTGCCATCCATTGCAGAAAATGACCTCGTGCTTGTTCAGGTAGAACAGGAGCCACAGAAAATGAAACAGGCAAGAGTAACCGGAAATATTAATATCAGCGGCAAATATGTGGCATTAGATCTGCAAAAAGGTACGATCGGTGTATCTAAAAAGATTAAGAATATGGAACGGGTAAAAGCGTTAAAAAATCTTCCGGTTTCAACTTATGGCTGTGTGTTTAGGACTGCCTGTGAGCATATGGATGACCAGATTATTTTATCGGAATATGAACTGCTAGCAAAAGAAATGGATAAGCTGATTCATAAAGCATCCTATGAAAAGAGGATAGGATGTATTAAAGAAGGAAGCACGGAATATGTTGCAATTTTAGAAGAATATGGAACCGACCGTCTTGATAAAGTAAAAACGGATTTGCCGGAGGTAGAAGAACGGTTAAAAGACATTGTTTCTTCTGTAGTTTTGTATGGGGATAATGATTATCCGCTTTATAAGCTGTTAAATCTGGAAACTGAAACTAACAGGCTGTTAAGTCCTAAAGTATGGCTTAAATCCGGCGGATTTTTAGTGATTGAGCCAACAGAAGCAATGGTAGTCATTGATGTGAATACCGGAAAATCCATTGGAAAGAAGAATAAGGATGCCCATATTCTTAAACTGAATCTTGAAGCAGCAAAGGAGATAGTCAGACAACTCCGGTTGAGAAATTTGTCGGGTATCATTATGGTTGATTTTATCAATATGCACACGGAAGAAGACCGGCAGCAGGTAGTCAAATGTCTGGAACGGGGGTTAAAGAGGGACAAGATTCCGGGGTATTTTGTGGAAATCACCAAACTAGGAGTATTTGAACTGACCAGAAAAAAGGTTCGGAGACCTTTTCATGAAGCGATTCTAAATCATTCCCAATTATAGATAGTTTTTGAATGCTTTTATTTTAACAAATAATTAGCCAAGCAGCCATACATGTATGTATATTTTATTATATGGTAAAATTTATGGACCTGGTTGCCGATATAATAAATATAGTATGTGTAATTGGTAAACGGAATTACCGGAATGACGGCATGAAAAGCTGCCTTATCAAGGAGGATGATGGCATGGGAATCAGTTTTAATTCAAATATGTATGATGTAAAGGAATATACAATAAAAAATCGGGACGGAAGTGTTGCAGGAACAATCAGGATTAAGAAGTCTGTCAAGAAAAAAACAAAACGGCTGAATTACAAGTTCAAATATATTTCAACTAAAATTTTATTGTCAAAGACATCGGATAGTGCAGGTAAAGCACTTGCAACAGCACAGTCGAATCTTGGAGTACTTTATCGAAAACTCAAAACAGGTCAATTCGATGAAAAAGAAGTGGAACTGGCAATCGCCCATGCCAAAAAACTGGAACGGGTGGCCCGAAAAAAACTGAAGCACCTGCACGAGGAAGAGCTTGCAAAACAGCGTGGTTCCTGTCAGGATAAAGCGGAAGACAATGGAATTTCTGACTTGAACGAATCAAAGGAAAAAAAGAAAGAAGAAAAGGTTCCTGAGATAAATGAAGAAGAGTTAAGAAAACTAATGAAAGAATTGCAGAAACTCATGGAAGAGAATATGAAAGAGACCATGGAGGAAACCGCAGATGAACTAATGGGAAGTATACACAGGGATATGAATGATGATGACTTGGAACTTCTTAAGAAAAAACACCGGGCAAAAGAACTCCGGGAGATTATGGAAGCGGACTTAAAATATCTCAAGGCTTTTTTTAATAAGCTGCAAAAAGAAAAGGAAGAAGCAGCTAAAGGAAATTGCAGCAGTGAAGGAGTTTCTCTGGAAATTTCAGGAGCAGAGGTACCGATACAGACATCAGAGATGCCCGTTATGGCTGAGGGTGGAAGTATCGATTTAACCGTATGATATACATGATTTTAACTTTGTATAACATATAGGAGTATATATTTATAAAAAAACAATTGACAACTTTCTGCCTATTTGTTAATATATTCTAGTGTGCCGCACAAGGAGGTAGAAGTGTGTCTATTTACTGGTAACAGTATTTATCAGACACCACCGAACTTGGCGAGTAATGATAATAGGAGGTAACCGTATGTACGCAATTATTGCAACAGGTGGCAAGCAGTACAAGGTAGCTGAAGGTGATATCATTAAAGTAGAGAAGCTTAATGCAGAAGCTGGTTCTGAAGTAAAATTTGATGTTATTGCTATTAGCAACGACAAAGGGTTCTTATGTGGCGAGGACGTAGCAAAATCAAGTGTTTCTGCTAACGTGATCGGCAACGGTAAGGACAAAAAGGTTGTTGTTTACAAGTATAAGAGAAAAACCGGCTATCACAAAAAACAGGGTCATAGACAGCCATTTACAAAGGTTGAGATTAAAGCAATTAACGCTTAATATATCGTTATGATAACTGTAACTGTTTTCAGCAAAAAAGAAGAGATAGTTGGTGTCCAGTTAGAAGGACATGCCGAATATGGCAAAAAAGGGAAGGATATTGTTTGTAGTGCAGTATCGATTTTATATATTAACTTGGTAAATTCCCTGGAAAATTTCACGGATGACGAAAAAGAGATTAACGGTAGTGAGAAGATTAATTTCCAAAATGTCATTATGAAGAATATGCCGAGCAAAGAAGCTGAATTGTTATTTCAGTCCTTTATGCTTGGAATGACTACAATAGAACAAAAGTATGGTAAAAAGTACATTGTAATTTTGAATCAGGAGGTGTAAATCATGTTAAAACTTAACCTTCAGTTATTCGCTCATAAAAAAGGTATGGGTTCTACTAAGAACGGTAGAGATTCCGAATCTAAAAGACTTGGTGCGAAGAGAGCAGATGGTCAGTTCGTTAAAGCTGGTAATATTTTATATAGACAGCGTGGTACCAGAATTCATCCAGGTATTAATGTAGGTAGAGGTAAAGATGATACTTTATTTGCATTGGTTGATGGCGTTGTTCGCTATGAGAGAAAGGGTAGAGATAAGAAGCAGGTTTCTATCTATCCGGTATCCGTTAACGAATAAGATACATGTATGGTTAGGCTGGAGCAAAAACTCCAGCCTTTTTTGCACGTAAGCATTGAGCCTGCATTCCGGCTTGGCTTATGCCTTCCGCGCAAATCGAGGTGCATAGCTCAAAAAGAGCCACAAAACCAGATGAAGCAGGGTGGAATCGGTTTTTAACAAGAAAGATAGGAGACTGTTGTTTATGTTTGCAGACAGAGCAAAAATTTTTATTCGTTCCGGAAAAGGCGGAGATGGCCATGTCAGCTTTCGCAGAGAACTTTATGTACCGGCAGGAGGACCAGATGGCGGAGATGGCGGAGATGGCGGAGATGTCATTTTTGTTGTTGATGAAGGTCTTAATACGTTAAACGATTTCCGGAATGTACGAAAATATTGTGCAGAAGACGGAAAAGAGGGCAATAAAAAACGTCAGCATGGTGCTAATGGTGCTGATGTAATATGTAGGGTACCGCCAGGAACAGTGATCAAAGATTTTGAAACCGGCAAAGTCATTATGGATATGTCTAATAAAACAGATCCGGTTGTCATTTTAAAAGGCGGACATGGCGGAAACGGTAATATGCATTATGCAACTTCAACCATGCAGGCACCTAAATATGCCCAGCCGGGGCAGCCGGCCCAGGAATTATATGTAACACTGGAATTAAAGGTAATTGCCGATGTAGGTCTTGTAGGATTTCCCAATGTAGGTAAATCTACATTTTTATCCAGAGTCACCAATGCAAAGCCAAAGATTGCTAATTATCATTTCACAACACTAAACCCGAATCTTGGAGTTGTAGACTTATCGGATGGTGCAGGTTTTGTTATTGCGGATATTCCAGGAATTATTGAAGGTGCCAGTGAGGGTGTTGGGCTTGGTTTACAATTTTTACGCCATATCGAAAGAACAAAAGTGCTTCTTCACATTATCGATGGTGCATCTGTCGAGGGAAGAGATCCTATTAATGATGTATATGCGATTATGGAAGAACTTAAAAAATATAATATAGAAATTTCAGAACGTCCCATGGTGATCGCTGCAAATAAAATGGATGCCATGAATGAAATGGAAAAGGAAACAGTTATCACTATGTTGAAAGAAGAATTTGAACCTCAGGGAATGAAGGTTTTTCCAATTTCAGCAGTTTCAGGAGAAGGAATCAGGGAGCTTTTGTGGCACGTTTATGAATTGGTGAAGAATGCACCTGAAAAAATTATAGAATTTGAACAGGAATATGTTCCAACCTTTGATTTTTCTAACGAACCATTTACTGTGGAGGTGGATCCAAAGGATTCGCATATATTTATTGTGGAAGGACCCAAAATCGAAAAAATGCTTGGGTATACAAATCTGGATTCCGAAAAAGGCTTTGATTTCTTCCAGCGGTTTTTAAAAGAAAACGGAATCATTGATGAATTAAAAGCAAAAGGAATTGAAGAGGGTGATGTTGTCCGCATGTACTATTTAGAATTTGATTACTATGAATAAACGCAGATTTCAAAAGAATGCAGAGGCTGTATACGGCGCAAGTATTTGAAGCTATATGAGTGAAAGGAACAGTAATATTATGACAAGTAAACAGAGAGCTTATTTAAAAGGGTTGGCAATGACAATGGATCCTATTTTAAATGTTGGAAAATCCAGTGTCACACCAGAACTTATTACTTCCATTGATGAAGCAATTAAAAAAAGAGAATTGATCAAAATAGGAGTATTAAAAAACTGTATGGATGATCCTAAAATAATTGCAGAAACTATGGCAGAGCGTACACACTCTCAAGTAGTACAGGTAATAGGAAAAAAAATCGTACTTTACCGCAAAAATAAAGAAAATCCTAAAATTCAATTGCCATAAATTTAACAGAACACATAAATGATTCCAATTTTGTTTATAATAAATCACAATACAAAATAAGCACCAATAATATTTACCATAATTATATTATGTAAATTGCATATCAGGAGGCTATCATGGCAGCTATTGGCATTATGGGCGGAACCTTTAATCCCATTCATATTGGACATATAAAAATTGCAAAAGCAGCATACACACAATATCATTTAGATGAAATCTGGTTTATGCCTAATCACATTCCGGCATATAAGTCAGAAGATATCATCATATCAGGAGAGGACCGCCTTGCCATGGTGGAACTTGCGATTAAAGATATTCCGAATTTCAGAGCTTCTGATTTTGAATTAAAAAGAGAAGGAAATACTTATACCGCAGAGACTTTGGAACTTTTAAAACAAAAATATCCGAAGGATACCTTTTATTTTATTATGGGGGCAGATTCCCTGTATCAGTTTGATAAATGGAAAAATGCCGAAAAGATTCCCGAATATGCAGTACTTTTGGTCGCTCCAAGGGATGGAAAATCTGTAACCGGAATAGAACAACAAATAAAAGAGTTAAATATTCGGTATGGTAAGGATTGTTTTCATCTTCTTCAATGTAAAGAAATCCCTTGTTCATCCAGTAATATAAGAGAAAATCTCTACCAAAATATTTCAGGCAGCAGAAAAATCTCTCAAAATGCTACCGATAACAAAAATGTCAATAGTAATGTTTCTTTACAGTATTTACCTGATTTAGTATATAAATATATAATAAAAAGGCATTTATACGGAACATAAAAAATATCTGAATAAAGTTTATGCAATAACAAAAAAATACCCAAAAATGTAGGCAGTTTCATTGAAATCACCTGCATTTTTTGCTATAATATAGCCAGTTTGACTGTTTTAATAGGAGTTTTAATATGAATAGATTACAAATGACAGAAAAACTTAAAGAAAAACTTTCCACCAAAAGATTTGAGCATTCTATTGGAGTTGAATATACTGCCGGGACCATGGCTTTTATGTATGGCATCGATTATGAAAAAGCTTTGATTGCCGGACTTTTACATGATTGTGCTAAATATGTACCGAATGATAAAAAAATTGCAAAATGTAAAAAACGTAAAATTCCCATTTCTGAGTGTGAATATAAAAACCCTGAACTCTTACATGCAAAACTTTCGGCAGTATATGCCAAAGAAAAGTATGGTGTCAGTGATCAGGATATATTATCGGCAATTGCCTGTCATACAACCGGAAAACCGGCAATGACAACATTAGAAAAAATAATTTATATTGCAGATTACATTGAACCTAACCGTTCCGTCTTACCGGAAATGGATATCATCCGCAAGGAAGCGTATACAAATCTGGATAAATGTATGCTGCATATACTATATAACAGCATGCAGTATTTGTGTAAAAAGGGATCTGTTCTGGATCCGGTTACAAAAGAAACCTATGAATATTACAAACAAATAATCGATCAATAAAAGTGAGATAAAAATAAGGAGAATACTATGACAAGCAAAGAGATGGCAAAGACCGCAATTACAGGTCTGGAAAATAAAAAGGCAGCTGATATTAAAATAATTGATATATCAAAAATATCTATTATGGCTGATTATTTTATTGTTGCCAGCGGTTCAAACCGTAATCAGGTTCAGGCTATGGCAAACAGCGTGGAAGAAAAGCTACAGGAAAACGGAGTCCATCCAAGGCAGATTGAAGGTTACCAGACCGCTAATTGGATATTAATGGATTTTAATGATGTTATTGTTCATATATTTAATGAAGAAGACCGGTTATTTTATAATCTGGAAAAAATATGGCTGGATGGTACGTTAATTGAAGCCGATGAACTGTAATTAGTTATATTTATATAACATAACGGGGGCAATATGGATAAAGATATATTAATACAAAGGAATAATCTGGAAGTAAATAAGGTCGCAGCAAAATGCCTGCGTATTACGATATTATTTTTAATATCCTTATGGATATATGCTGCGACCGATTATTATAACTATGATGAATGCTCCATTATGATGGTTTTTGCAAGCAGTATAGTATTATTGCTGATTCCTACCGTATTAGTCAATGTTTTACATATAGAAAAGCAATGGATAAAATATTATGTAATTATGTGCATTATGTCTGTTGTATTTCTGCTTAGTACATTTATTTCCTATGATTTTATTATTTTGGTGATTCTTTCTCTGTTGATTGCCACTTTATACTGTGACCGGAAATTGATTGTTGTAACCACATTAATTGATTGTATCTGTGTTTTTATTACAATGATGCTGCGTTATTATATATTTAATAGTGGTGTGACATCTGAATATTCAACCTTTCTGGAAGCTTTGATTTATGGTGTATTTCTTCGCATTGTTATGGTTTTGGTCGCTACATTATTTTCTTATTATATTGTTGAGCGTAATATGGTAATGTTGAATAAAACAATAGAAGCAAATCACGCACTTGAACATAGTCAGGAAGAATTAATTTTTGCTTTTGCCGAAATTTCAGAAAGTAAATCAAAAGTAACTGGTGAACACATCCGAAGAGTAGCAGAATATATGCGTGTATTGGCAGAAGCTTCCGGATTTACGACTGATTACGTAGACAAACTATCTGTTGCTTCAATGATGCATGATATTGGTAAATTAATGATTTCTGAAGAAATTTTAGATAAACCAGATAAGCTGACAGAAGAAGAATATGCAATTATGAAAAACCATGTTCTTTATGGAGAGGCACTTCTTGCAAAATGTCCAGGTGATATCATGCAGATTGCCAAAACAATTGCTTTAGAACATCATGAACGTTGGGATGGAACCGGTTATCTGGGAATGAAAGGAGAAAATATATCCTATATCAGCCGCTTAATGGCAGTATGTGATGTATTTGATGCATTAACATCACAGCGATATTATAAAGACGGCTGGTCATTAGGTGATACTTATAATGAAATTGTCACCAATAGCGGTAAACAATTTGATCCTGATGTAGTACAATTGTTTATCGAGCATTTCGATGAATTTAAACAGATTTTTTATGCAATACCTGATAAAGAAATATATTAGATAATAAAGTTTCAATTATCTTTGTAAGATTAGAGGTGGAAATAATATGGTTTCCGTAATGAATGAATATGTATCAAAAATCACCCTGTTAACAAACGATGTTACCAAAAGTATACTTGGTGCTGTTTTACTTGATCAACCCAATGTAGAAAAAAGCAATATTTTAATAAAGTCAAATCGCTACATTGTAGATATCAAATTAAAGGATTTTTCAGTAGATGAAGCCATTCTGATTATGAATCATTTTATGGAAGGAACAAGATATCATTATTCAGCTTATTTTATAAGGTTTAATGAAGGAAATATGGTACGATACCGTTATGCGACCTGTAAAGAAAACAAAGAAGGATTTTACTGTGATGTCATCATCAGTTAGTGCCATATTATAAAAACAAAAGTTTATAGAAATTATTATCAGCAGCTGTTTAAAGCAGATTATCGGGAAATAATGATGAAAATCCTATAATCAAGCTATAAAACAACTGCTTGTTTTTATTTATAATAGTGGAACATATTCTATCAATATGCAGATTAAAATGTACGAAACAGACCAATAACTTTACCTAGAATGGAAACATGATCAACAATAATAGGATCCATATGATCATTCTCTGGCTGCAGACGGTAATGTCCGTTTTCTTTATAAAAACGCTTTACAGTTGCACTGTCATCAACCAATGCGACAACAATTTCATTATTCACGGCAGTAGGCTGTTCTTCTACTAAAATTAAATCCCCATCATAAATACCTGCATTAATCATGCTTTCGCCTTTTACTTTGAGCATAAAAGTTGTTTTATTATGTAGATATTCTGGTGGAACAGGAAAATAACCATCAATATTCTCTACAGCTAAAATAGGTTGCCCAGCTGTAACCTGACCTACTATAGGCACATTTACAAGTTCTCTTCTGGTAAGACCAAAAGCATCATCTAAAATCTCTATTGTTCTTGGTTTGGTAGGATCTCTCCGAATATATCCATTTTTTTCCAAAGTTTCTAAATGCGAATGAACAGAAGAAGTAGACTTTAACTTTACGGCTTCACAAATCTCCCGTACAGATGGCGGATAACCTTTTTGTAAAATGGTTTCCTTGATAAAATCGAGAATCTCCTGTTGTTTTACACTAATCTTACCTGGCATATAAAACGCCTCCTTACTCATAATTTTAAATAATCTATTTAGTAAGAACCAATGTTAAAAAATATATTTCCAAGCATTGGTTTAAACCGTTATAAGATATTTATATTATAGTAACACAGGATTAAAAAAAAAGCAAACATTTATTCCGAACAAATTTTCGAAAAAAGCATTGACATACAAACAAATGTTTGTTAAAATACAAAAAACGAACAAATATTCGATTTTTGTAAAAATAAAAAGGAGAGGGAGAGTATGCAAATGATCAAGAATTATATTTACAATAATAGGATTATGTTAACAATGGCAATTATTCTAATTTTAAGCATATCTATAATAGGGAGCGTTGCTGTGGTAAAAGCGGATGAAAGTGTACAATATAACAAATCCTTTATATCTATTGAGATAGAATCTGGAGATACATTAAGTTCCATTGCAAAAGAGTATGCCATTATGGGTACTGAATATGATGATTATATTCAGGAAGTCAGGAACATTAATAATTTAAGCAGTGATACTATTCATACAGGCTGTTATTTAATGATACCTGTTTATGAAGTAGTTTCCTCAAAGTAATTTAATAGTGCCGCATTGAGATTTTTCTTCATATATGGGAATTTTTGAGAACTTTCTTCAATAAAATCCTTAATTACCTGACGTTTTGTATTACCATCTGCTGGACATGGATTATTGATCACTGGAAACTTATTTTTGTATGCAAATCCTTTTATTTCTTTTTCTTCCATATACAACATTGGACGGATTAAGGTCAGACCGGTTTTATTTAAGAATGTAACAGGAGGAAAGCAATAATAATGTCCCTCTAACAATAGTGACATCATGCTGGTTTCAATAAAATCATCTTTATGGTGTGCGTATGCTATTTTATTACATCCTAATGCAAGTGCTTTTTTATTTAGAGCACCTTTTCTCATCTTTGCACATAAAGAACAAGGATTTTTTTCTTTCCTTTCTTTAAAAACTACTTGGAAAATATCTGTATCTACACAATAAAAAGGTATGTTAAGTTTCTTACAGAAATCTTCCATTAAGGAAATGGAAGCCTTAAAATCAGCTTTTATACCAAGATTAACATGAATTGCAGCCAATTCAAAAGATTCTGGATAAAAAGCCTGAAGCTGTTTCAAACCATATAGTAAAGTTAGACTGTCTTTTCCTCCGGATAATCCAACCGCAATCCTATCTCCATGATTAATCATATTATATTGTTTAATACATTGTCTAAGATAACTTAATAATTTCTGATTATTCATTTAATTATTCACTCCGTATAATATGTAAGGCAATTCCATGTACGTGATATCTTATATAAGCAGATTTCTATACAGAAATTGCTTTTCAAGATTTAATAAAGACTTTGCAATACCTAAGTAATAGAAGCCTATTTGTCATTATACATAATCTTAGACTACATGAAAAGTATGATTTTATAAAAAAGAAAATTTCTATCTTGACAAGAATTTCAGAATATGTAATAATCAACCTACTCTAAATTTTCTATATTCACACATAATGCCCTGTGAAAGGACATTTATGATTCAATTTAATCATTTTAAAAGATTATTCTTTTATATAAGCATAATAATTCTGATATTTTTTACCGTATTTATTTCTTCCGGCCAAACTGTACATGCAATGAAAGTAGCTCATTATTCCTATGATAAAATATATAAAGCTTTACCTGCTAAGTATCAAAAGGAAGAGTTTATTTATACGTATAATGGAATTCCCTTTATTTCCTTTGCCACCTATAACGGTTCATCAGATTATAAGACTTCTCTGAAGAAAAGCTCGAATACTAATAATTTCCTTTATTGTGTAGATTTTTCCAAACATATGGTTTTTGATAAAAATTTTTCTGAAAAAAATAAGTTATTTAATAATGAACTGCGTGCCAGGATAGGCATTGCATTACATCTCGGAACAACAAAGTGGGGGAAGAAGGCCGATGCCAGTTTTACAAACGGAAATGCAATGTTAGATTATTATATGACACAGCTTGTTATACACTCGCTAATATATAAATATGGAGGTGAAAAATCTAATTATGGAATACAGTTTTCACTACTGGAATTTAAATCGGGAACTGATTCCCTATATAAAAAATGTAAAAAATTATATGAACATTGCTGTAATGCCAAAATCACCTTGAAAAACGGTAATTTCCAAACTGCTGAATTTTCTTTTAATAAACCTGTTTCTAATCAACTTTATCTGGATGGTGATTATTTAACCAGCCCCATGATAACCTGCCAAACAAACAAAAATAATGCATCAGTACAAGAATATAAAAGAACTGTTACATTGAACGGTAACAATTCCGTTCCCTGTAGAATAGAACAATCATCTGATAGCTATGATTCCCAATTTCAGATCAAACTTCCACTCGATTCTATAGAAGATTTGTCTCCTGGAGAACATAGAATCAATATTAATGAATATGCAATATTCAAAAAAGAAATAGCCGGTTTTTGGAATTGTTCAGATAAGGAATTAACAAATACTAATCAGGAAATTGGTGGTCTGATTTATATCAATGATGAAGCTTTGGATAACTGCGGTTTTGAATTCTTGATAGGAGAAGTCTTTTTGCATAAAAAGGACAGTATTAATGGTAGTGTTATTGCAGATGCTGCCTTCCAGATTTTGCAATATGATGATTCCACTGGTCAATATACCTATTATAAGGACTTGAATTATAATCCTGAAAACAAATGCTATGAAAGCGGTAATTTATATCTGAAGACAAATAACAAAAAAGGAAAGTTTAAAATCATTGAATCTAAACCGGGAAAATATTATATTAATGATTGGGCAGGACAGGAATTTCAAATTACAAAAGAGCGCTATATTTATGAGTTTAATGTTGAAAACCAGCCAATACTTGGAAAACTCCATATATATAAAAATGGCGAAAATCCTGCATTTACTGGTTCAGTATTTCAGCAAACAGAAAAGGTATCCCTTAAAGATATTAAATTTACCTTATATGCAGCGGAGGATATTTATTTTAAAGGCAGTCTTTTTTATAAAAAAGACCAGAAGATAGTAGATTTGATAACAGATGAAGAAGGAGAAGCCCATGCTGATAATCTGATAGAAGGGCGTTATTATTTAAAAGAATCAGAAAACAGGGAAATTCACTTGTTAAATCCCGAAACTTTTTCCTTTTCTATAACACGTGATAATTATAATAAATATAATGAAGTGACCTATCAATTAACCAATATTCTAAAAAAATGCCAGCTACAAGTGTTTAAGTATTATTTCGATGCCAAAGATGAAGAACAGAAAAATAAAAAGCCCCTGTCTGGTGCTAAATTCGGTTTATATGCAAGAAACGATATATTAGATTGCAATGGTAGTATAATCGTCAAAAAAGATACCCTGATAGAAGAGCAGTACTCAGGAAAAGATGGAAAAGTATTGTTTGAAAATATGCTTTATTCTGATTATTACATAAAAGAATTAGAAGCTCCTGATGGTTTTATTTTAAATGATGGTATTGTTGAGATTAAAAAAGAAGACTTTTCATTATCTAAAGAGGGAAGTAATATCTATTTGGCATATAAAGAAATAGTAAACCAAGAGCAATTATTCAAAATAAAATTAACAAAATATGGCGAAACATTTTCCGGATTTAATAAAGAAAATAGTGAAAACGGTGAATATATTTCGTATCTGTATGATAAAAAACCATTAGAAAATGTTCAATTTTCAATATACGATGAAAACTCGAATCTGTTAATGTCTGCTATAACAGATCAGAACGGATTGGCCTGCTTTGATAACGTAAAACAGGGTGAATACTACTGTATTGAAGATTTTTGTCCTGCGGAATATTCAAAAGCATCTGATCAGAAAAAAATCACGTGTGTAAGCGACAACAACATAATATCAGAACCACCTGCTATTGAAGAATCTTTTTATAATGAACTATGTGGGTGTTCTTTATCTATCCACAAGTTAGGAGAGCAGGCAGTGATAGGTAAAAAGGGAATTACATATAAAAAAGTCCCATTGGAAGGAATCATATTTGGCATTTATCAAGATTTTGATTATACTTTTGCCTCTGGAGAATCAGTAGCAAAAGGCTCCTGTATTGGTTACATGATTACAGATTCTAAGGGCAATGCCGAATTTAAGGGAAAGATACCTGAGGGTAATTACTATATAAAAGAATTAAAAACAAATGCTGAATATGCCATAGATTTGGAATGTCATTCTTTTACAGTGACACCGAAAAGTAATCAGGAAATTAAAATCAAGTGTTCAGAGATACCATTGCTTAATAAATTGTTAAAGGCTTCTGTCAGGATAATAAAAACAGATGCGAATACAAATAAAGCTTTAAAAGATGTAGAATTTACACTATATAATGATAAAAATCAGAAAGTCGGAGTCTATAAAACAGATAAAAAAGGGAAAATTTTAGTGGAAGGATTACCATATGGCAGCTATTATTTTGTTGAAACAAAATGTAAAAATGGCTATTATTCAACAAATAATAGATATAAATTTACCTTAGAATCAGAGGATACAATTACCCTCAATATTACCAATACACCTATATTAAAACTTGGATTTGAAGAACATTACAAATCAGGTCTGGTTGGAATATTACTGATTATTTTCTTGATGATTACAATGTATATATTTATACCAGGAAGAAAAATAAGGAAAAAATAAATGCTACATAGAAATAAAATAATCCTCAGAATAGTTATGATTTCTTTTATTCTTTTTTTATTATATTATCTGGGAATATATTACAAAATATTTGTAACAGAATCCAGAGAAAAAAAAGCGATTCAATTATGGAGACAGTTACAGATACAGGAACAAATTCTTATTCCATCGCATAGATATATTAGCTATTACAAATTTAAATATAGTGAATTTTTAATGAACTCTATATATCCATATCATTCCGTGTTAAATATAGAGGAATCTCAACAAACAAAAATAAATGAAAAAGAAAACATTTCTCAGAGAGAAAACCAATCAGAAGATTGCATTTTGTCTATTCCTGATATAAACCTCGAAAAAATTGTATATACAGGGGGGGAACGAGACTTACACTTAAAGAATTACGAGTTGATAACCGCAGATGCCCATATGCGGTATAAGAATGGAGGAAATTATATAATATGCGGACATGCATCCAAATTATATGGACATTCCTTAAATCGCTTACAAGAAGTAAAAAAGGATTCCATAATAGAAATAATAACCAAAAGCAAAACCGAACAATACATTGTATATAAGGTCAATTATGAAAATATGTATGAAACCAGCCGATATTGTAATCAGACCAAAGAGAAAACCATAACTATCATTTCATGTGCAAAAAATATTTCTAAGGAAAGTTATATTGTAATTCATGCAAAGATAAAACAGTAGATTACATTCCATAAGCCGGATATCAGATAAATATAAATCCATGTTTTTCTGAACCGGTTTATGGATTCCTTAATAAAGGAGAAGCAGAAACTCACTTTTCAAATTATTCGCAAAACCATAGTTTAACGAAAATAACTTGTATTTTTTTACTATATATAGTATACTTATATTATATATCATACAATTTGATTATAAATGTGCTACAAATTATTAAGCAATTGTTTAATATCAGATTATTGAGATAACATTTTTTATAGTATTATTAGAAAGGATTTTATTTATGGCAAATAAAACATATCACCAAAATGAAGAAATTCGAAATGTACTTTTAATGCGTAATATACTAGATACCCTGCCTAAATATGTATCTACCTTTTTCCGCTCCATTGAATATACAAAGGCTCCCAGAACCAGACTTGGATATGCCAGGGATCTAAAGACCTTTTTTGAGTTTTTATGTGATTCAAATCCGGCTTTAAGAGGCAAACAGCCAACTGATATATCTTTAGAAATCATTGACCAGCTGGAATCTGAAGATATCGAGGAATATATGGACTACTTAAAGGTTTATGAAAAGGATGGCCGCCAATATACCAATGGAGAACGTGCCCTGAAGCGCAAACTGGCCTCTTTGAGAGTATTCTTTAATTATTTATACAAGAACAAAAAAATACATGCTAACCCGACACTGATTGTAGATATGCCTAAAATACATGATAAGGCTATCGTCCGTATGGATGTAAATGAAGTTGCCCAGTTTTTAGATAATGTAGAATATGGCAGCAAATTAACAAACCACCAGCAGGCATATCACGAAAAGTCCAGAACAAGGGATCTTGCATTACTTACTTTAATGCTTGGTACAGGTATCCGTGTATCAGAATGTGTCGGTTTAGATATAAAGGATGTGGATTTTGATTATGACCGTATAAAGATTGTAAGAAAAGGCGGTTATGAAGCTTATGTTTATTTTGGGAACGAAGCAAGGGAAGCCCTTTTAAATTACCTTGAAGAACGCAATAAAATAGTTACCATAGAAGGTCATGAAGAAGCCTTATTTTTAAGTTCCCAGCGAAAAAGAATCTCTGTCCGCAGCGTGGAAAATATGGTAAAAAAATATGCCTCCATCACAACACCTCTAAAAAAAATCACACCGCACAAATTACGCAGCACTTACGGCACATCTTTATATCAGCAGACATCTGATATCTATCTTGTTGCAGATGTTTTGGGACATAAAGACGTAAATACAACCAAAAAACATTATGCGGATATTGATGATTGGCAAAGAATGAAGGCAAAAGATGCAGTTACACTTAGGGAACACCCATCCACGGACAAATAATTTACCTAAATAATACAGAACAATTAATAATCTTTTTGCGTTATTATACAGAAAAATTTGCACAGGCTCAATAAACTTGTATAGACATAACAAATCAATTATACAGATTAATTTAATTTTTCTAACAATGCTTTAAAATAATCAGGAAGTTCGGAATCAAATTCCACATATTGATCAGTTTCCGGATGAATAAAGCCCAATGTTTTTGCATGAAGTGTTTGTCCCTCCAATCCTTTCAGTTTAGGATTTTTAGGACCATAGACATCATCACCTAATAGCGGATGTCCAATAGATGCCATATGTACACGAATCTGATGCGTTCTTCCGGTTTCTAAAGTACATTCAATGTAAGAATAACCGTTTTTCAAAGTCTGAAGTACACGATAATGGGTAACCGCTTCTCTTCCATTTTTATGGTTGACTGCCATTTTTTTTCGGTCTATTGGATGCCTGCCAATAGGGGCATTGACAACTCCTTCTGGTTCTTTAAAGGTTCCATAACAGATGGCATGGTATTTTCTTGTGATGGAGTGTTCTTTTAATTGATCGGCCAGTATCTTATGAGAATGATTATTTTTACAAATTACCAGAATACCAGTTGTATTTCTGTCTATCCGATGTACGATACCTGGTCTGATAACTCCATTAATAGATGACAGGGAATCCCGGCAATGATATAATAATGCATTTACCAAAGTTCCGGTATTATGCCCTGCGGCAGGGTGAACTACCATGTCTTTAGGCTTATTGACAATAATGATAGAATTATCTTCATATACGATATCAAGAGAAATATCTTCCGCAATCACATCAAGCTCTTTGGCATCTTCATATGAAATATCTATGATATCTAAATTTTTGAGTTTATAATTGGATTTGCAATTTTTATGATTTACTAAAACATTGCCTTTTTTTATAAGCTGCTGCACATAGGACCTTGACAAGTCAGGAATCTGTTCATTTATATATTTATCAATTCTTTCTGCCGGAATATCCGGATACTCTAAATGAAAAGTCATAAAAAACACCTCATAATTTTTTGTATGCAAAACAGATTATCCGTAGGCTAAGAATGTGATTTCATCAAATATTCCAAATCTTCTTCTTTATATTTAAATAATAATAAAAAGATCATAATGAAAAAACCAATCGTTACATAACAGTCTGCAATATTAAAAACCGGAAAATCAATTAATTTAAAATATAAAAAATCAATCACATACTGAAAACGCAGACGGTCAATAAAATTACCAACAGCTCCGGACAAAATAAGAACCAACAGAACTTTTATATCTTTATATCTGCCTGATCTGGCACATCGAACATAAAAAACACATCCGATTATCAGTACAATAACCGTACAGATATAAAACAGTATCTGCTTATTTTCAAACATTCCCCATGCGGCTCCGGAATTGCGGATATAATGAATTTCAAATATGTTCTTAATAACCGGAATTGAGGCATATAAATCCATAGTATGGTCAATATAATACTTTGTAATCTGATCAACAAAAACCAATGCCAGAAAAGAAATAATTGCAGGCAGGTAACTGCCTGCAATCAGATTCTTCTTATGGACTGAAGTCTTAATATCTGATTGTTCCATAAAATTATTCTGCATTTATTCATCTATCCGCAACAATTCCTGTATGGCATTTTCCATATCCTGATCAGATACAGTCAGATCAATATATGCATCTCCTATCTCTCTTAATAATATAAATTTAATCGTGCCAGCATTCATTTTTTTATCATTTTTTGTAATACGGATAATATCCTTCACGTCAATATCATGGGATAATAAAGGGAAATGAAATGCTGTAAAGCTTTCCTGTATGTCTGTTATATCTTTTTCAGATAACATTCCTTTATTTTTCGATATAATTGCTGCTAATATACACCCGATTGCCACACATTCTCCATGAAGCATTTGAAAATTCATCTGTTTCTCTATAGCATGACCTAATGTATGTCCAAAATTTAATAAAGCACGTTCTCCTTTTTCTTCCGGATCCGTTTCAACTACCAGACGTTTGATATTACAACTTCTTACTACCAATTCCTGAAGTACATTCAAATCTTTGCTGTTAATTTTATCGCAATTTATGTGAATCCAGTTATAATAAGCTCTATCTTTGATCAGACCATGTTTGATAATTTCACCAAGCCCGGAATGAAACTGTCTGTCATTCAAAGTTAAAAGCGTAGATAAATTCATATATACAAGTTTAGGCTGATGAAAAGCCCCTACCATATTCTTATAGGAATCAAAATCTACCCCTGTCTTACCTCCGATACTGCTGTCGACCTGAGCCAGAAGACTAGTAGGAAGCTGTATAAAATCAATACCTCTTAAATAGGTCGCCGCCGTATATCCTGTTAAGTCTCCAACAACACCACCGCCTAATGCAATTAATAAATCATTACGGTCAAATCTGGCTAGAATCAAGTGCTCATACAAAGCTTTTACAGTATTCAGATTCTTGCTGGCTTCGCCTTCTTCAAAAATAAAAGATGTATACTCCATACAGTGAGGCTCAATTAATTCACGAACTTCTTCCAGATAATAACGTGAAACATTGGTTTCTGTAACAACACAAATGCGACGTCGGTTAATATTTAATTTCTCTAATTTCTCTAATAAATCAGCATAATTTTGTCTGAATACAATATCATATGCCGGTCTTCCATCCTTATGAACTGTTATTTCTGCCATATCATTGTATCTCCTAAAGCGTTATCATTCATTTATTGCCTATAAGAAATTAAATCCGTCCTCCTCATCATCCGCATTACCAATAAGTGTAGATTTGTTTAAATTGTCTTCTACATCCCCTACAAACACTTCGTCATCCTTATTTTCATGAAATGGATCAATATTAAGTCCCTGAGAAATCGTTGGTATTTCCTCTTCCCCTTCATTGCCGACCACAAAATCAAATCCATCGTTATAATTATCTTCGGAATCCAACATAGTAGACTCATTAATCTTATCTTCTACTTCTCCAACATAGGTGTCTTCATCAGTATTCATCTCTTCTTCAGCTAAACTGTCGTACGATGAATATGTTTCTTCACTGACAAAATCAAATCCGGTATTATAATTATCTTCGGAATCCAGCATAGTGGACTCATTTATTCTATCTTCAACCTCACCGGAAACAGTATCACTGTCAAAGTGATTGTCAGCACCCGCAGATGTTTCCTGAAATTCATAAGATGTTGCAGACTCTTCTTCCACAAAATCAAAACCTGCATTGTAATTATCTTCAGAATCCAGCATAGTGGCTTCATTTATTCTGTCTTCAACTTCACCGGAAACCTGAACCGGCTCTTTTGCTGGCGGCACTTGTCTTTGAAGTTTTGATGGTATACTTTGCGTTGTACCAGATGAAGTCTTGGATGTTTGCGGCTTTGCAGTTACCGTTGATGTATTCTGATAATTGCCTGCCGAAGTCTGCATATTTCGTGTATTGCCTGTGGATGTCACAGACTTTACAGCCGCCTGTGTATGTAATATAGAAGCATCTGTATGTGGTTTCATTGTTTGCGGCTTGACAGGCTGTGATTTTACCGGTTCCGGTTTCACCTGTTCAGATACTTTAGCTGTGGTACTTTGTTTCACCGCAGAAGTTTTACTATCATTAGCCACTGTATTAAAATTCTTTTTAACTTTATTAGCACCTGGCTTTACCTGTTTTACATTAAGAGATGATTTATTTTCAGTTTTCTTATTACCGGTACTCTTCTTAGAACTGTTTCCATTATAAGCACCGCCTGTCTGTCTGCTGAAACGACCTCCTCCACTTGCTGCATCCGCAAACGGATCCATGTTTAAGGTTCCGTGGCTGAAGGTCGGATCCTGATTAGTTCGTTCGAAGCCATCAGAACCACTTCCAACATAACCTCCTCCGAAACCACCTAATCCTCCTTCACTTCCAAGACCTCCTCCTGAAAAATTCCCATATCCATTTTCACTATAGGAATTCCCTTCAAAATCAGGTCCTAAATCAATATCTACCATTTCCCCATCCATAATTTTTAATTGCGATTCCAGAACCTTCGTAAATTGTGCTTTAAATTTTGCATGCTGCTGCTGGAGACGGTAAATCTCATTTTTTGTATCTGATAATTCTTCTTTTGCATCAGCTAATATTGTTTCTGCTTTCTTCTCAGCCTCTGTCGTAATCTGGCGAGCCTTATCATTTGCCGCATTTATAGTCTCTTCCGCAGTTTTTTGCGAAAGTGTTAATGCCTTTTTCATTGAATCTTCTATAGATCTGTAATGCTGAAGGCTTTCATTTAATGTTGTAACCTTGTCCTTTAATTCTACGTTGGAACGATATAGCATTTCATAATCGGCTGATAATTCACTCATAAAGGTTTCGACCTCTTTTTTATCAAAACCGATACCGCCCTTAAATGATTTGTTTTGTACATCTACTGGTGTTAGCATACTAATCTCCTCCTACCCTAAATACACATATTATATAGTTAAAGCAATCTAAAATGCACTCAATTCAGGAGAAAGAGTTGAGTCATTTAATATTTCATCCCGTAAGTCACCTGTCACATCAATATTATGGGGGGCTGCGATAAAAATATTGGCAGATATTGCCTGTAGGGAGCCGTCTAATGCATAACATGCCCCTCCAATAAAGTCAATAATTCTTTGTGCAGCATGTACCTCGATCCCTTCCATATTGATCACGATCGTTCTGCCTTCCTTCAAATAGTCAGTTACTTTTTGTGCTTCATTAAATTCCTGTGGTTTGATTACATACACTTGATTACTACTCCTATTATTGTTGCGGCTGTTGATAGATACTAATTTACTTGGACCTGATACCTTAGAAGGCTTTGGCTTTTGCTTTTTTGGTGCATAGTCATCTTCGAAATCATCATCGTCATAATATGTTTTTGCTGGCTTTTCTTTTGCTTTTCTTTTAGGAGGTTCATAATAGTCTTCCTCATCCTCCTCATCATCAAATAAGTCATCATCAAAATCCTCTTCAGGATCCGAGAGCTTAAGAAAATCCATAAATTTACTCATTCCGCTTTTTGCCATGATTAATCTCCTTTATTAGATATAGTTACGGGCACCAAATATTGCAGTACCTACCCGCACCATGGTTGCTCCTTCTTCGATAGCAACTTTGTAATCATTTGTCATCCCCATCGATAATACATTCATATCAACATTATCAATGTTTTTCGATATTATGTCAAGTGATAATTGCTTTAATGTACGGAAATAATTTCGGTTTTCCTCAGGATTTTCGACAAATGGTGCAATTGTCATCAAACCGTTTATATGAACATTAGGATAACTGGATATTTCCTCTATAAATGGTATTACTTCATCAACATGAAGCCCAAATTTGCTCTCTTCTTCTGCCACATTTACTTCAATTAAAATCTGAGTCGTCACTTGTTTCTTGAAGGCCTCTTTTTGAATCTCTTTTGCCAGTTTAACAGTGTCTACAGAATGAATCAGACAAGCCTTATCTACAACATATTTCACTTTATTCGTCTGTAAATGACCAATTAAATGAAAGCTGACAGGTTTGGATACATTTTCGTATTTATCACATAATTCCTGAACTTTATTTTCTCCGAAATCATCTACACCGATTTGAATTAATTTCTCAATATCGGATAACGGTTTTGTTTTGCTGACTGCAATCAAAGTGATATCGCGGGGATTTCTTCCACAGTTTCTGGCTGTAGTTTCCACCTGTTCCCTGATATACTTATAATTATCTACTACCAAAATTAACACCTCTTTTATTTAATAATTTGATTCTCTTTTACAAGAGATTGATTCAGGATAATTCTGTCATACCATGATATGCTGTAATTTACGTCTGCATTTACAATGGTATATTCATCATCCTGATAAAGAATTTCTATATATCTGAATGCTGCAATTCCCTGATTGACACAGAAAACACCTTCAATTTGTACCGTAGATGCTTTGGAAAGTGCAAGGGTTTCATCATTATCTGTATTTACCAGTACATCCTCTGCTGCAAAATCATTGGGATCAACATAACAAAATTCTTCATCTGTTTTATAAATGTCCGGGCTTGTCTGTTTAATCGTAACTTCTCCTTTTTCATCCAGTTTTTTTACGTTGAGAAAACGGTTATCCGTGGAATCAGATCCCTTTGACAGATATGCGACAGGAATCTTATACACTTCTTTTTTTGTAATAGAACTATTCGGAATTTTCAAGCCGTTATTCTGATCCATTATAATCACAATATCTATATATCGGTCATTTATGTAATTAACCATCTGCTGGCTTAAGGATAATATAATAAAATCTTTATTATCTTTTTGGGTTAATTCAAAATTGCAGGTAATATTTTTAGAACTATTGTGAATATTGATCGGTACATAATCCTTCTTTTTTAATTCTTCTGCCTCTTTTTCCGAAACCGGAGCAACCAGATACCAGTTTTCCGAAGTGATCAGTTTATATACCGGTTCGCCTGAATTAATGATTTCACCTGTTTTTAAAGTTGTTTTTTTGTAATTACTTTTATTGACATCAGACGCCTTGAAGTTGTGAATATCAAAATTTTCATAGCCATCTTGATAATATGTTATGATTCCCGCATCAGTAGCAGCAACTTTTTTATAAGTAGAAACATCTGTACTGCTATCACCTAATGAAGTAAGCTGTTCAATTAATGCCTCGTTTGTCAGTTCTAATACAGCGTTTTCTATATCATATTTAAAATTGTACACATCAGCAAAATCAGAATAATCGAAATAATTTTCAAAATTAGAAATGCGGGTACGTACTTCTGCCAGTCCTTCATCTGATATTGTAAGTGCATCCGAATCTGAATCTTTTATCTTTTCATACACACTGCCGGTCTCATCAATTGTATAAACCGTTTTATTCTTACCGATTTTTTCACCGTCTCTGACATAATAACTTACATATCCGGAATTATCAGCATTTATCAGCTTTTCTTCTCTAATGATAAGAGCTGTTGTACTGATGTTCGTATCAATATAACTGTTTTGTACTTCATATATGGATAAAGTCTCCTTTTGTAAGGAAAGAAGAATACGCATAACAAGATAGATAAAGATTATAATAAAAATAATCGTACCGATATTTATTTTAAATTGATTGGAATAATTCCCTTCATCAGTTCCTCTCAAATTAAAACACCTCCACAAATTTACATTTTTTTATTGTACCATTTTTCAAAAATAACTACAATATTTATGCATAATTTTTATAAATTATTCAAAAACTATTAATATTCAAATGTATGATTGTGCATACAGAAAGGAGTAAATTATGAAGGCATTAGATTATACTATATTAACTGTTGTTCTAATTGGAGCCATTAACTGGGGTTTGATTGGCTTTTTTGATTTTGATCTTGTAAGTACTTTATTCGGACAAATGTCCCTGCTTACCCGAATCATATATGCAGTAGTAGGAATTGGCGGATTATATGCTATTTCTTATTATGGACGTATGAATAGTGAAATATAATCACATAAAGAAAGCTGCCGCTTTTAATCTTCTATCAGCGGCAGCTTTATGTAGTTTACTTCCACAATTTATGCCTTATAATGCTACAGCTACAAGATCCTGAAGATACGGGGTTAATTCCTGCTTTCTAATTGAAATTCCGATAACAAAATCAATCTCAAACATTTCGGAAATAGCAGAAATCTCTTTTATGAGCCGGTCTGCATCTTCTACAGAATCAATACATGATATGGACATAAAATTATCCAGAAACATACAATCCAAATCATGGTCCTGTGATGCAATACCATAGATAAAACCAATAAACATATCCGCAGAACAGATATGGTATTCTGGAACATTGATAAGACGGACACGATTGCTTAGCTCATACATATGCTTATTATTGATATCCAGATAAACGATATTACCACCAGTTATTTTAATGTCATTGTTTGCTTTCGCCATAAGCATTTTGGTTTTGCCTTTTCCCTTTTCACCTACAACTAATTCAATCATCTTCCTGCCTCCTATTCTTGCAGCTGACAGTACTTTTGTACTGTGTATCCTTTAGTATATTTCCCTCAACATATCCTCCACATTTTTATAAAGAGTTTCATGATCTAAAGCATTTGAAACAAGGCAGATATACTCCTCCTCCGTTTCGTCCTTTACAAATTCCAGAATAATACAACTACCAGCTTTTTCTGTAGTTCCAGTTTTCCATCCTGTAATATGATAACCTGTGGGCATACTCACTGCATTAGAAAGAAATCCATTTGTAGAAGTTATCGATAATTCCACTTTTTCAGAATCCCTATACATAGTAAGTGTATATGTACCATTGCTGTCAATCTGGACTAATGTATCATTTTTTAAAAATTCCTTAAAAAGAAGATATAAATCATAAGGTGTCGTATAATGATTATTATCATGCAAACCATGTGGATTTACAAAATGTGAATTGGTCGCACCAAGCTGAGCAGCTTTTGCATTCATCAAATCCACAAAATCCCCTACCGAACCGGCAACATAACGTGCAAGTGCAATCGCACAATCATTATAAGATGCGATCAGCAGTCCATGTAATAATTCATTAATTGTTATATAGTCTCCTGGCTGTAAATTCAATGATGTAACATTATCCTCATTAAATTCAATTTTCTTTTGTATCACAACAGTATCGGATAAAGAAATCTGCCCACTGTTAACTGCATCCATGACAACAATAGCTGTCAATATTTTCGTCATACTGGCAGGATAAATCCGTTTATGGGGATTCACTGCACACACAACAGAATTTTTAGTCTGATTAATCAGTAAACCTGCCTCATATTCAAAATCGGTATCATCATATACATATGCATCATATGGAATGACAACATTTTCATTTGCCAAACCTGATGGTCTGACAATCGGCAAATTCACTTTTGAACTTATATGCAACGGACTCTGGGTATTATAAGCTGTACTGCTGCACCCGGATAACAGAAAAATATTACATATAACGGTTATAATGAAAACAAAGACTTTTTTATAACTTTTATTTAAACATCTCACGCCAATCTAAATCTCCTCGATCTAAAGCTTTTACCAGCAATTCGGCTGTCGCCAGATTTGTAGCTAATGGAATGTTATGTATATCACATAACATAAAAATATTATTAATATCCGGTTCATGGGACTTAGGGTTTTGAGGATCCCGCAAAAAAATAACCATATCGATATCGTTATGCTCGATTTCCGATCCCAACTGCTGTTCACCACCTAAATGACCTGCCAGATATTTATGCACTGTTAAATTTGTAGCCTCCTCCACAAGACGCCCGGTTGTTCCGGTAGCATACAATTCATGCTTGCTTAATATTCCCCTGTAAGCAATACAAAAATTCTGCATCAGTTTCTTTTTCGCATCATGTGCAATTAACCCAATATTCATTTTTACCCCTCCCTATTCTAGTATTTTCTACGCTGTAACGACACATTCATCACCAAACCTATAGCCGCACAAGAGCTGACTAATGAGGATAATCCATAACTAATAAATGGAAGCGGTATACCTGTATTAGGAAGTAACGAGGTTGCCACACCAATATTAATAAATGTTTGAAATCCAATTAAAACGGCAACTCCCGTTGCAATATACATCCCCTTGTCATCATTTGCTTTTCTTGCAGTCCTTATACATTGTACCACAATCAACCCCAAAATTACAACAATCAGAATACTTCCAATAAAACCTAATTCCTCTCCTACTACAGAAAATATAAAATCTGTCTGCTGCTCCGAAATCAGATTTGCATCTTTTACCGTTGCCAGCGTAGAACTGTTAAGCCCTTTTCCAAAAAGCTGACCTGAACCTATCGCCATAACGGAATTATCCTGCTGATACTGCGTGGTAGATGTATAATCTTCAGGATATAAAAAAGCCAGAATTCGAGTCACCTGATATTCTTGAAAAAATAATGGATTGGGTCGTTTAATATACCAGATAAAGCTGCCCGCTAACGGAACAAGGCATAATATGGCAATTCCAATAATCTTATAGCTTAATCCGGCAACAAAAAGCATTGTAAATAATATAATAAAGATATCAACGGTTGTAGACAAATCCGGCTGCTGTACAATTAATATCAATGGAATTGCACAAAATATTGCATAAACAACCAGCGTTTTAAAAGTATTAATGGAATCCTTGTGATCCTCCAGATATCGTGCTGCACAAATAATCAAAATAATTTTTGAAAACTCAGACGGCTGTATCTTTATCAAATTTTCAGAACCAAGCCAGCGTTTTGCTCCATTGGCAGAAGAACCAAACAATGGAACCGCCGTTAGTAAAAGAAGATTTAACGCATATAAAAGAAGATGAAATTTACTGATAAATTTATAATCGATTAATGATAAGACGATAAGACCGATAATACAGATAGTAAATCCCAAAACCTGTTTTTTCAAATAGGAACTATCTGCACTATTAATCATTAAAGTACCAAAAACACCTGCAATCAGGACCAATATTAATAATTTGAAATTGTAATTTCTTAAATGATAATTTTTTAACATATTGTCCTCCTGATACTACTATACAGTCTGTTATTTGACTGTTTTTGATTTTAGATCCTTAATTGGTATATTTGCATATAACGCTGGAACACTGCCATGACCGCCTTCAGATTCTGTCTGGGTAATCTGGATATCCAGACCCGAAGCATCAATTTCCATATATCTGGATATTACCTCGATAATGTCATTTTTTATCTGTTCCATAATATCCGGTGAACAATTGGCACGATCCGATACTAGTAATAATTTTAAACGATCTTTTGCATAATCACCAGACGATTTCTTTTTATTAAATAAATCAAATAATCCCATAATATCGCTCCTATCTCTTTAGTTAGCTTTTTTAAATAACTTGGATAGTTTTTTAAAGAAACCAGACTCATTCAAATCTAAAAATTCCACTTCTTCTCCTAAAACTCGTTTACATATGTTAAAATATGCTTTTCCTGCAAGGGAACTGTCTCCAACTAATGGTTGTCCCTGGTTTGTGGAAATAACAATGTTTTCATCATCTGGAACCGCCCCAATCAAATCTATGGCCAATATTTCAACAACATCCTCTATAGACATCATTTCGCCCCGGTTTACCATGTCCATACGGATACGATTTACAATCAAATCTATTTTCTTGATATCATTTGCCTCCAGCAAGCCAATGATACGGTCTGCATCACGAATAGCCGAAACTTCAGGAGTGGTAACAATCAAAGCTCTATCTGCCGCAGCAATCGCATTTTTAAATCCCTGTTCGATACCTGCCGGACAATCCAGAATAATATAATCAAATTCTTTTTTTAGTTCATCCACCAGTTTTTTCATCTGTTCCGGTGAAACGGAAGATTTATCTTTTGTCTGTGCAGATGGCAGCAGAAAAAGATTAGAATAAGTTTTATCTTTGATCAATGCCTGTTTATAACGGCAGTTCCCCTCTACAACATCAACAAGGTTATATACAATACGGTTTTCCAGTCCCATTACAACATCCAGATTTCTAAGTCCTATATCCGTATCAATTAATACAACCTTTTTATCCAGTTTTGCCAATCCAGTTCCCACATTGGCTGTTGTTGTTGTCTTGCCAACGCCTCCCTTTCCAGATGTAATTACAATTACTTCACTCATACTTTATCCTCCATTAAAATTACTTTAAAAATTAATATCTTGAATTGCTGCTTTTGAGACAGACTCTATACAGATCTGATCATCTACAATCGTAGCAATCATGGCTTCCTGTTTTTGTTTGGAATGTTTTTTTGCATCAGGACTTCTTGCAATGACATCCGCTATCTGTATTTGAATCGGATCCATTGACAATGCCATAACAAAAGCATTGGTATTCCCGTTAGAGCCAGCTGTTACATTTCCTTTTAATGTGCCGATAATGACAATATTTCCACCTGCTATTACAGTTGCTCCGGGATTAACATCTCCTATGATAACCAAAGATTCTTTTGATTCCAGTGTTTGTCCGGAACGAAGTGTACCTTTATAAAACATTCCTGCATTATCATGATCTGCTGCCGGTTCATCTTTAGAAACAGACTGATTCGTTTTTTGCATTGTATCCAGAATACCAGATACTTCAATCGGTGTTTCAGAAATTTCCGATACCGGTGTTTCGGATTCTTTTGCAGTTTGTATAATATCAAAAAAGGTAGTTTCCAGCTCACTGTTTTCTTCCATGACATATTGGATATTAAGCCTGGAATTTTTTTTGATAACAGAAAGAATTTCGTCTAATTCTTCGTTGGATAAATTTCTGCCTTCAAAGGTTACGGCAAGCTGCTTGTCACTATCAAAAAATTCTTCTGCTCCCTCCAGCTTTGACTCCAAATCTTTTAGTAATTCGGAAAATTCCAAATCTTTATTCAGCACAATGGAAATACCATAGCGATTTCCTTTAATAATAACTGTATTTTTCATAAAACACCTCAATATTTATAAGCAATTCTGCCATGCAAAATTGACTTCCTACGTATATCTTATAAAATCAGCAGGCTATTTTCTTTGTTAATCTGCCATATTTACATTACCTGTTATGGATGCATCTTCTAATTTATCAGGATCAAAATAATATGCATAAATAAATCCGGCCAGTTCCTCCGCATTACCTGAAGAATATCCATATGGAATAACAGTAGTTACTGATATTTCCGGATTATTAAAAGGTGCATAAGAAACAAATAGTGCATGTGCAGGTCTTGCCAGATTCTCTTCCGCAGTACCCGTTTTACCTGCGACATCTACATTAATCTGATTGATCAGCATATCTTCAGGTGTATGATTCTTTACTACCCGGCGCATACCATTATGAATCGTATTCCAAAGAGACTGATCAATATCCATTGTGCCATGGATATTATGGGGATTGGTATAAGTTGTTTTTCCTTCTAAATTCTTAATCTCTTTAATAATACTTAGATCATAACAGGTTCCGCTGGTAGCAACCGTAGTAACATAACGGGACAACTGTGTCGGGGTATACGAATTGGTTCCCTGTCCAATGGCACTTCGTACTACAGTTTCGTCCGATACCTTAGGATCAATCTCATCTAATTCAATGCCAGAATTGGTATCCAATCCAAATAAAGAGGCATACTTAGATAATTTAGAAAGTCCGTCTGCATCCGAGAAATTATTCTCCCCTCCTCCCAGACGGTATCCAACTTCATAAAAGAAATAATTGCATGATACTTCCAAAGCTTCTTCAATTCCGATTTCACCATGATGTCCGGGATAATACCAGCATTTTGGCGGTGGAGAGTCTTTTTCAAAAATTCCTTCAGCATCAATTATCGTGTCCAGATTAATTGCATTTTCTTCAACACCTGCAATAGTCGTTAACATTTTATATGTGGAACCCGGAGCCGTTCTCTGCTGGGTTGCTCGGTTGTATAACGGTTTCGTCTTATCTTCAATCAGCTTTGCATAATATTCGGGATTTACAGAATTGGTCAGTAAATTATTATCATAGCTGGGATAACTTACCATAGCCAGAATTTCTCCGCTGTCGGTATCCGTAACTACAACAGAGCCTTCGCATGGATCTAGTGCCAGCTGGGCAGGGGTAATTTCCAGATTATTAATCTTTCTGCGGATGAATTTATAATCCGATAATTTACCCGATATAAAATCCGCATAATCCTCATCAGAATCCTTATCCAATACTTCTTGTTCATACAATATGTGAATTACCTGTGCACCGCTCACATTATTGGATTTTATCATGAATTTCATGAGTAATTTGTCGAATTCCGTATCATTTGACAGAAGATTCTCAAGATAATCTACAAGAGCATTATACACTTCCTGGGAATCATAATAATCACTGGTCAATTCAAATGAAGAAATATCAATAGCTCCCTGATTGATCGCATATTGAAGGTATGTTCCAAGAGAAATATTACCTGCAACATACTCCTTATATGTTTCATCTGTGCTTTCAATCTTCTTTGTATTATAAATACCATTCTCAGATAATGTGGAATAAATAAATTCCATATAGGATGTGTATTCATTATCCAGAGTGTTCATGGATGTATTTTCCGTCGTTAAAATACTGCGGATACGAGAAAGAACATATTGTCTTGTAGCATTTAAAGTATTATTAACTGTGGTTTCATAAGCACCTGCATGTTCTGATGCTAGGTGTGTAATATCCAATGCATTATTATCAAACAACGCATAATATACATCATATGCTGGTATTCTTTTATCGGTAATTTCCTCTTCATCTACCTCTTCATCTGTTATATTGGTTAATAACACACTGGCAATTTCCTTTTCCAGAGTATCATAACAATATTTTTGCAATTCGGAATCGATGGTTAAATAAATATCTTCCCCTGCAACGGAGTCCTCATTATTGGTACGGTCAATAATCTTCCCCAGATTATCAACATATACCTCTTCAATACCGTTTGTCCCACGTAGAGTGTTCTCATATATCTGCTCTAATCCGGTTTTACCAATCATATCATTACTACTGTATTGATTTTTCTCGGATAATTCTTCATTATGTCTTTTCATTTCATCAGTAGAAATCGCACCGATATAGCCTATAATATGTGCAAAATATTCCGCATCATTATAAACACGGATAGAATCTACGATAACATCTATTCCCATCAAATCAGAGCTGTACTCATTGATTTCAGCCACACTTTGATCACTGATATCAACTGCGATCGTAACAGGAAGATACTGCTGGAACCGGTTCAGCCATAAAGCATAGCGCACCTCCATAATCTCTAATGCCTGCTCTATACTGTATTCAGATGAAATATTGAACTGCTTTTCTCCAGCCAAGTAGTTATAGATATCCTGGGCAGATGATTTTTTCTGTTCTTCTGTTAATTGTTCCGAAGAAGATTGTCCATAAACCTCTGCAAGAAAACGAAGCTTTTCAGCCTCAGAACCAGTATTAAACCGTACATTTCCACCTTTGTCCAAAATGATTGGAAAATCAACACTAATACTGTCTCCGTTTCGCTCTAAAATTTCAATTGTTTTCGCCACAATGGAATTCTTAAGATCATTTTCCGACACACCATTTTCTGCTGCAACTTCCGTAAGCTTTGAACTGTTCTCGAAAATAACGGAATATGCTAATTGATTGTAGGCTAACAGATTACCATTACAATCAAAAATATTTCCCCTGGCTGCTTCTACCGTTAATGTTTTTTTGGATTTGTAAGTAAAATTATTCAGATGTTCTGCTCCTTCGATAATCTGAAGAGTAAACAAACGCCCAATTAATAACGAAAAAAGCACAAACATCACAACAGATATAATAAACAGGCGATGTGATATATATTCAATTATATATTCTTTCATTGCTCGCAATAGTTCTTTTATCATTTTATTCAGCCTCTTTTACTCTTTTCAAGCGTAAATTAATACGTACCAACAACTTGTAAAAAAACAAGGTAATTAATATGGTGTAAAGCATTTCCGGGAAAATTACGGTAGATAAATAATCCAGAAAATTAAGCCTGTTTCTCAGCAGGAAAAACACAACGTATACAATGATATTATATACGAAATCATTTAACGTAATCATTAACATAGGTAATAAAACATCCTCTACATAGTAGATGCGGTGAAAAAATCCATTTACATATCCCAGTGTCATATAAATAAATGCATAGGGTCCCATAACACTGCCAAAAAATATATCATTTAAAAGTCCGGAAAAAAATCCGACTAACATACCCTCTCTTCTGCCGCGCATCAGACCAAAAGACATCGTTACAATCAACAACAGATTAGGAACAATGCCCGACAATTCAAAAAAATGAAATATCGTTGACTGACATAAAAAACATATGACTATAATAATTCCAATCGTAATGCATCTTTTCATATTAATCTCCATAATTCGGATTGTTTTTTAATTATACTGTTAACTGCTTTTGATCCTGGCATCATACTATGGTGTCTCTTCGGAACTGCTGCCTTCTTCAGAAGAACTTTCCTCAGAAGACCCGCCCTCAGAAGACCCGCCCTCAGAGGAGCCCTCTTCCTGTGGCTGACTTGTTTCTCTGGTATCTTCTTCATAGGTATTTTCTTCTGTCCGGTCAGTCCCTTCCTCTGTGGAAGGTAAATCCTCAGAGTTTCCTTCGCTAGTATTATTCTCAGACGTTTCTTCGGTATTTGTAATATTATCATAGATGTTCTTATTAACAGAATCCGTGTGATAATCTGCTTTTAAATCCAAAACGACTAATACTTCCTGAAGGTTGTTAAAGTCCACAACAGGAATACATTTTGCGGATTTGGTCAGATTATTGGCATCCATTTCTACTTCCGTAATATATCCAATTAAAATTCCGGGTAAAAATTTACTGCTCACATGAGAAGTGACAAGTTCTGCACCTTCTTCAATGGTATCTGCTTTATTGATATACCCGATATTGATATACCCTTCTTTTATGGAAGACAGATCTCCGGTCACTGTGCATAATGTCTCAGTTCCTGAAATACTTGCACTGACACTGCTGTTATCATCAATGATTGCCCTTACCTTTGAATAATTGGTGCCTACCTCTGTAACAATACCCGCCAGACCGTTACCTGCCAAAATGTTGCAGCCAACCTGAACCCCGTCATCTTTTCCCTTGTCAATCACGAAGGTACTAAACCAGTTTGTAGAATCTGTTGCAATCACCCGTGCACCCACGGTACGAAAATCTGTATATTGTTCCTGTAGCTTTAATAATTCCTGAAGGCGGTTTAATTCATAGCTTTCCTGTTCATAAACCTTGATCTGTGCCGAATACTCATCCAATTTGGTCTGAAGCTCCTTATTTTCAGACAGCAGCACTTCTTTTTCTTTTGTATTGGTCACTCTGTTATAGATAGAAGTTCCCACCTCATTAATGCCTGACTGCATTGGTGTAATGATCGCACTGGTTACCGCTTTCAGCGGTGAAAATCTGCTTTCAAATATAACGGAAAAAAACAGTAAAATAAAACAGATCAGTGCTAAAAACAGATAGATATACTTAGGTGGTATTTCTTTTTTATCATGAAAATTCATAGATTCACCGTCCTTTTAGATCAACCGGTATACAATAATACCAATAATCAAACCGATAATACTGGCAATATTTATAGTAATAGTAAGCCCAAAAGTGAATACTAATATTCCAAGATCGAGTACTACCGGAGAAGTAAGTCCAAACGTATTACCATATCCAAGCCAGCTCAGGAAACTTACCCTGGAAGCTAAAGTACCTAAATATCCTCCTAAAACAATCCCACACAATAGAATAACAATTAAAACCCAATTGTTTTTCCGAGTATTATTAACTGCCATATATAAAAACTCCTTTGCAATCCGACTAAAATTATCACATTGGATAATAATACCATATTTAGACAAAATCTACAAGAAAACTTTGATCAAGCCCTTTTTTTCTAGCTGGGCTAAGGATTTCATAATACCAAATTTTGCATGGTGATAAGAAAGCCCGCCCTGGAAATAAACTGTATAAGGTTCGTGCATCGGTGCGTCTGCCGAAAGTTCAATGGATGCACCAGAAATAAATGCACCGGCTGCCATGATTACATCACTGTCATACCCTGGCATTGCCCAAGGCGTCGGTGTAACATGGGAATCCACCGGAGCTGCATATTGAATGCCTTCACAAAAGGCAATTACTTTTTGCGGATCATGAAATGTGACTGCCTGAATAATATCGTAACGTGACTCCTTACTGTCGGGAACACATGAAAATCCCAGTTTTTCATATAGATTTGCGGCAAAAATAGCTCCTTTTAATGCTCCTCCTACTACCTGAGGTGCCATAAACAGTCCCTGTAAGAAATCTTTATTGGTCCCAAGTGTCGCACCTACTTCTCCGCCCAGTCCCGGTGCCGTCAAACGATAATACGCATTTTCCACACACTCTTTTGTTCCGCAGATATATCCACCAATCGGGGCAAGTCCTCCGCCCGGATTTTTAATCAGGGAACCCACCACCATATCTGCTCCTACATTAGAGGGTTCTTTAAGCTCCACAAATTCACCATAACAGTTATCCACCATACAGATGATATCTGGATTAATCTGTTTGATAAATGCAATCAATTCACCAATCTGACCAACACTAAAGGTAGGTCTGGTTAAATATCCTTTTGAGCGTTGAATAGCAGCTATTTTTGTTTTATCAGAAATGGAATTGCGGATTTTCTCGTAATCAAAGGTTCCATCCGGTAATAATTCTACCTGTCGGTAGCTGACACCATATTCGGCCAGGGAGCATCTTGACGGACGGATACCGATGATCTCCTCCATCGTATCATAAGGTTTTCCCACTGGAGAGATTAATTCATCTCCCGGTCTCAAATTAGAAGAAAGTGCCAGATAAAGTGCATGGGTTCCGCAGGTAATTTGTGGACGCACCAGTGCCGCCTCAGTGCCAAAAATATCAGCATATACTTTCTCCAGAGTCTCCCTTCCAATATCATTATAGCCATATCCCGTTGTAGGTGCAAAATGTGCCTCTGCAAGATGATGTTTCTGCATGGCATTTAAAACTTTTAACTGGTTACATTCCGTGATCTTATCAATTGCTCTAAACCGTTCCTCTAACGAAACCTCTATCCTCTGACAAAAATCAAATACTTCTTTTGATATTCCCATTGCCTGGTATGCATTTTCCAAGCTGTCAAACATTATCCTAAATCCTCCTTTGTTTTATTACAAATCTGTATCTTAAATGTATCTAAATCAGATAATATGTTTCTTTGATAACGCCTCTAACATAGATTGAAGCATCTCTTCTTCAGAATCATATAAAGACTTTTCTATCCATGTTACGTCTTTTTCCCTCCTAAACCATGTAAGCTGCCGCTTGGCAAAATGTCTGGTATCCCGTTTTAAAATATAAACTGCCTCTTCCAAAGAACATTTACCGTCGAGGTAAGGAATGATCTCCTTATAACCAAGCCCCTGCATAGAAACCATATCTTTGGTACATCCATATTCCAAAAGTTTTCTTACCTCTTCCACTAATCCCTGCCTCATCATTTCATCAACCCTTTTTTCAATTCGTTCATACAAAAGGGTTCTGTCATCATTTAAAACAAAATATACAAATTGATATGGCGATTCCTTTTTTTTCTGTTCTGTATTATGCTTTGAAATAGGATAACCAGTATCATGATAAAATTCCAATGCCCGTATTACCCGTTTTATGTTATTTTCATGTATTTCTTTGTAGGAAACCGGATCAATCTCCCTTAATCGTTCATGCAGGGCATGTGCCCCATGTTTTTTATAATATGCCGCTAATTCTTCTCTGTAAGCGGAAACCTCCGTTTCTTCAAAAGAAATATCATAAAGGAGTGCCTGAATATAAAAGCCTGTTCCACCGGTAATAATAGGAATTTTCCCCTTGGCATAAATTTCTTCCATTGCTTTTTGGGCCATTTTCTGAAAAATTACCACATTAAAATCCTTCATGGGCTCTAATACATCAATCAGATAATGAGGGATTCCCTCCATTTCTTCCGGCGTTATTTTGGCAGTTCCGATATCCATTAGCTGATATACCTGCATGGAATCTGCGGAAATGATTTCTCCGTTTACTGCCTTAGCAAGCTTTAGGGAAAGTGCGGTTTTTCCTATGGCTGTCGGTCCGGTCAATATGATTAACGGTCTTTTTGTGATCTGTGTCTGCATGTCTGCTCCTATTCTTAAGTGTTTGGTTCCTATTTCCTAATTTTGGATTCTCTTAAATTTCCGCTCTAATTCTGTTTTAGTCAGTGAAATCATAGTAGGTCTGCCATGCGGGCAGTTATAGGGATTATCCAGAGACAGCAGTTCGTCAATCAATGCATCTGCTTCCCTAAAAGAAATCTCGGAATTTCCCTTGATTGCCGCCTTGCATGCCATAGTAGAGAGTTTTTCTACAAAAAAATCAAGGCTGAGCGACCCTGTATCTTCTGCCAAAGAATTTAACAAAGCATCAAACAAGCTTTGCGGTTCTACTCCCATAATATCGTCCGGCATGGAACGGATTACAATAGAATCATCTCCAAAATCCTCCAGATCAAAACCGGTTTCCTTAAATAAATCCATTTTATTCATTACCAGAGTATGTTCCACACTGTCTAAATGAATTACTTTGGGAGGCAGCAGCTGTTGGGAAATGACATTTCTTTTTGCCATCTGCTTCATAAAGCGCTCAAACATAACCTTTTCATGTGCGGCATGCTGGTCTACAATATATAGTTTATTATCATATTCAATCATCCAATAGGTTTTAAACACCTGCCCAATCAGTCGGTGTGATTTCCTTGCTTCTTTTGATAGAAACTGATCCACCGGCATGGAAAGCTGTTCATTTTTTATATCCATGCCCTTCTGTTCCAACGGCAGTATCGTGTCAGAAGCTGACAGGCTTTCTTTAACCGATGCAGGAATGGTTAAGTCCGCAGTCTTGTGTTCCTCTGTATAGTCTGCTTCTGAAGCCGTTTGCTGATTTGCCGCTTTTTCTAATGAAATATCGGACGGCTGTTTTATAGATTGGGATGAATGCCCATTGTGTTCTTCTGCTAATCTTGAAATTGAATCTGTTGTTTTTAAAACAGTATCTGCTGTTTTTTGTAAATCTGTTGTTTGGGATGTTTGTTCTGCTACTTTCGTTTCCGACAATTCGGCCTGCTTTTTTATAACTGCCTGCTGGTATCTGGCAGCGCGTGCTTCCTTTTCAAAAGGTTCCGGTACATGCAGGGTATCCTTTCTCTGACGTTCAATAGTGATGGCACGTTCTTCTTTTGCAGTCCTAAGAGACACGTCCTGTATCATTTCCTGCTGTAACAAGACCTGACGGACACTATCTTTTACAAAGGAAAACAACAGCTCACCGTCTGCATATTTAAATTCCATTTTCGTAGGATGCACATTAACATCCAATTTTGTGCTGTCCAGGGTAAAATGCAATGCAGTAAAAGGAAACTTATGAATCATGACAAAAGATTTGTATGCCTCTTCGATCGCTTTGGTTACGATATTACTGCGAATGTATCTTCCATTTACAAAATAATGCTCAAAACTGCGATTCCCTTTGGAAACATAAGCTTTTCCCACATATCCTTCCACAGCAAAATCACCTGTTGACCGCTTTACAGCCAGCAGATTAGATGAGACATCCCTGCCATAAATGTGATAAATCACATCCTGTAGTTTACCATTTCCTGATGTTGCAATTTTATTACTGCCATTGATAATATACTTAAAAGAAACTTCCGGATGAGACAAAGAAAGCCTTGTGATCAGTTCTGTAACATAGCTCCCTTCTGTCATAGGCGTTTTTAAAAATTTCTTTCTTGCTGGTACGTTATAAAAAAGATTTCTTACGATAATAGTGGTTCCCGCAGGTGCACCAATTTCCTCGCTGGCAATCTCCTTGCTTCCGTGAATCTCATATCGGATACCCGTCAAGGCGTGAGCAGTTTTCGTAATACACTCTACCTGGGATACCGCAGCAATACTGGCTAAAGCTTCACCTCGAAAGCCTAAGGAGCTTACACTTAACAGATCTTCTATCGTCATAATTTTGCTGGTGGCATGGCGGACAAAAGCAGTAGGTACTTCATCCTTGTCGATTCCCTGACCGTTATCGGTAATCCTGATCAGTGACATTCCACCCTCTTTAATTTCTACCGTAACAGCGGTGGCACCTGCATCTATGGCATTTTCCACAAGTTCCTTTACCACGGAAGAAGGACGTTCCACTACTTCTCCTGCTGCTATTTTATTGATGGTTGACTGGTCTAAAACCTTTATCATATTTTAACTCCTCTTAATTTCCAAGACAATCCCATTGGCATTCTTTCATATCAACATGACCGTTCTCTTTAAATATCACGTCTTCCGACATCAGCAGTTCCTGCTGCTCATAAAAATATGGTGCCAGCCTGCCAGCATGGTTTACAACACGGTGGCAGGGATATTTCCCATAATACTCAGCCATACTTAATACCTTACCTACAAGTCTTGCATTTTTATCCCTGCCGATCAACTTGGCAATCTGTCCATAGGATGCAACCCTGCCTTCCGGTATCTCATCCACAACTGACAGTATTTCATAAATCAGTTCTTCTGTCAGGATATCAGACATCCCATTACCTCCCATAATAACATGCAATTCTTTTAGTTTCCCAAACCGTTTATCTGCCTGTCTCATTATCCACAAATTAAATATTTTTTAATGCCGGTAATTCAAAAACAGCCAGATTTTCATATGGATTCGTCTTCGCCAGTCCTATTTGGGTAATCTGCCCGGAAAACGGACCAAACTGATTTTGCAAAACCCGGAATGCTTCATGCATTTCTTCCTTTGTCAGCATTTTCCCGATTGTGGTATGGGGCAGCCAGGAAAAAGGCTGATAACAGGGACTGATCGTAATATCTTCAATTTCTGTAAGACATTCATATATATTCATAGACAAAGTATGCAGGTACTCATTTAATACCAGCCCTAAATATATCACATGGGGAAAAAATACGCCGGGTGATACCCATTGTATTGTGCCTTTCCCCAGATTTCCTGCTCTTTGTTCCAAAAGCTTTATTACATGATTTTCCTGCTTTGTCTGGAACGCTGAAATCGTAATATGCGGTACTACATCATTGTCCAGCAAAAAAGTATTTCCGGTTCTTTTTGCAACCTGATTCATATACTGTCTGATTCTAAAGGCAGCCATATTGTCAAAATAAGCTGATATTAAATACATATGATACTCCCTAATATCTTCTATTCCGTTCACCTGTCAGTAATCCATTTTTTGTAAATTTAGTATAACATGACAAAGCAATGTCTGTATAGTTTTAAAAACATCTGATTTTATACCCTTATTTTATGCAGAAATACCAAACACAAAATAATAATTTTAGGGGCAGCCGCATTAAAGTTTTATTTTTTAATGTGACAGCCCCTTCGAATATACAGCTTATTTTTAGTCTGCAAGTATATTATCAGCCACAAAACGAATATCTCTGATTTCTGATGCCATTTGCTGGTAGATAGATTCCTGTTCCGGATCATCAGGATTCCACTGTACGTCACTGGCATAATGGAGAATATACGTGCTGTCTTTGGTAGAAAACAGGTAACGATAATCGGTAAAATCATATCCGTTATCTATAAACTGTTCTGGTGTCATGGACTCCTCATAACAGACAATGTAAAACAATACACCGCCATCAAATGCATCTATTCCATTACTTACCTTCTCTCTGATTTCCTTATTATAAACTATATAATTCTGACCATCCTTCACTACGGAATACTTTCCGTTCCAGCTATCAGGTAAAATCATCGTAAGATCAATTTCCTCCAATGTTACAGTCTCCTGTTCATGGGCAAAAGCAATGACTCCAGCACTAAAGCTGCAAATCATAAGAGCAAAAACCGCTGCTGCTGCCATCAATCGCTTTACCCATTTTTGGCGGTACTGCTGTTTATAATCAGGTATCTGCTCTGCCTGTTCAATAAGCCTGTCATCAATGTTTCCTATATATTCTGAGAGCTGTTCTTTATTCATACCACAATCCCCTCGCTTTCTAAATATTTTCTTAACTTTTGGCGCATTTCATATAACATGGATTTCACTTTACTCTGGCCAAATCCTGTTGATTTACATATACTTTCGATTGAATCAAAATACCAGTAACGTCTTATGAATACATTCCGTTTTTCTTCAATCTGCTGCCAGAGAAATTTGTTGATCGTGACTTCTATGTGTTTCTTTTCAATTTCTAATTCTATACTGTCCGTACCGGAAACACAATCACCCAGTTCTTCTAAAGATGTAACAGCAGACGGATTACGCTTTGCCGCAGAAATATATTCGTATTTCTTTAAAGCCAGATTTCTTGTAATCCTGCTGATAAATACCGAGAATTTATTGGGACGTTGTTTGGGAATTACATTCCAGACAGCGAGATAGGTATCATTCACACACTCTTCACTGTCTTCATGATTCGAAAGGATATTATTAGCAATATATGTGCATAGTCTGCCATATTTTGAAGACGTTTCCTTAATAGCATCCTCGTCTCTCTCCCAGTACAGATCTACAATTTTTTTATCATCCACATAAGTTTTCCTCCTTATCATAATCTGTGAAAGCTGCTTTCACTATATAAGTACGGTTTTTTTCTCATGGGTTGTAAATTTTAAGAAAATATTTTTATTTGTTTTTATTTTTTTCAAGATATGTACAGAGCAAATATTTTCGAGGGAATCTTTTATATTATTTCAGCCTGTCCTGCAAATCATTCAGATATAATAAGGCCTTCATCGGTGTCATATTGGATAAGTCCAACGCCTTGATATCTGCTACCACACTGGATTCTTCTGCATTGCCAAATAAGGACAGCTGTCCACCATTATCCTTATTTCCTTTCTTACCTTTTCCTTTTGAAAGAGAGTCCTCCAAAATCTTCGGCATGATATCTGCTGCCGCGGTCACAGTAATATCATGCTCAGCAAGTTCATCCGCAATTTCCCTGGCTCTTGCCAGCACCACCTCTGGAACACCTGCCAGCTTAGCTACCTGGATACCATAACTCTTATCTGCACCGCCCTTTATAATCTTACGAAGGAATACGATATCCTCTCCCGACTCTTTCACGGAAATACAATAATTATTTACACTATCTATTTTTCCTTCTAACTCCGTCAGCTCATGATAATGAGTGGCAAATAAGGTTTTTGCTCCAAGTAAATCCTTTGAACTTATGTATTCCACCACTGCCCAGGCAATGGAAAGTCCGTCATAAGTAGAGGTTCCCCTCCCGATTTCATCTAAGATCAATAAGCTGTCCTTCGTAGCATTGCGTAATATATTGGCAACCTCGCTCATTTCCACCATAAAAGTACTCTGTCCCGAAGCCAGATCATCCGATGCTCCGACACGGGTAAATATCCGGTCTACAATACCGATATCAGCAGCAGCAGCCGGAACATAAGAACCAATCTGTGCCATTAACACGATTAACGCAACCTGCCGCATATAAGTAGATTTTCCGGCCATATTCGGTCCTGTAATGATGGATACCCGGTTTAATTCATTGTCCAATACAGTATCATTGGTGATAAAGGAATCATTATCCAGCACTTTTTCTACCACTGGATGCCGCCCCTCTTTAATCTCAATTCTCCCCTCTTCATTTATGACAGGTCGGACAAAATGATTCTTTTCCGCCACATAGGCAAGGGAAGCCAGAGCGTCTAAATCTGCAATGATCTTTGCCGATTTCTGCACCCGCTTTACTTCTTTTGCAAGCTTATCACGGAGCTCCACAAACAGGTCATACTCCAAACCATATAAGCGGTCTTCCGCCCCCAGTATCTTACCTGCGATATCCTCCAGTTCATCCGAAGAGTACCGTTCAGAATTGGCAAGGGTCTGTTTCCTGATAAAATGTTCCGGCACTAAATCCTTATAAGAATTGGTAACATCAAAATAATACCCGAATACTTTATTAAATTTAATCTTCAGATTCTTAATACCGGTAGCTTCCCGCTCTCTTGTCTCTAAATCAATCAGCCAGCTTTTTCCATCTGATTTGGCACTTTTTAGCATATCTACAGTTTCATTGTAGCCATCCCGAATCATCCCACCTTCTTTTACAAGGATAGGCGGTTCTTCTACAAGTGCGGCTTCAATCGCTTCAAACAGATCTGTAAGTTCATCCAGTTCCTGCTCATAGTCCTTTAGCAGTCCTTTATCAAATTCTTTTAAAATCGTTCTGACATGGGGTAAAATGGCAATAGAATTCTTAAAAGCTGTCAAATCTCTGGGATTCGCTGTTTTCAGAGTAATTCTTGTCATCAGACGTTCTAAATCATAGACGGCACTCAGGTATTCCCTTAATTCATCTCTTGTGATCATGGAGTCATTCAATGCCTCTATGCCATCTAAACGATTTTCAATTATTTCCTTGCGGATACAGGGCTGTTCCACCATGGAACGCAGCGTTCTTGCACCCATGGCAGTTTTTGTCTTATCCAGCACCCATAAAAGTGAACCCCGTTTATTTTTATCCCGCATAGTTTCGCAAAGCTCCAGATTCCGTCTGGACGCACTGTCCAGCACTACAAAATCCTCAACATGATAGGTATTGATATGGTTGATATGATCAACTGCACCCTTTTGGGTATCTTTTAGATAGTACAGCAGACAGCCCACAGAACGAACTGCCCGGTCATAATCTTTTAATCCCAGCCCTTCCAGGTTCAACATATGAAACTGGTCTTTGATCAGCCGTTCATCCATATCATAATCATAGTACCAGTCCTCCATTACAGAAATCATGGTATGCTCCTTATCGTGCAGATTAGAAAGGCTCATACCCGTGCTTCCGTTTTCCTCCATAGGAACTGTCTCATTTACCAGAATTTCTACCGGTGAAAATTTGGAAATCTCATCCATGACCTTGGAAATGGATTCTACCTCTGTAGTTAAAAAATCACCTGTAGTAATATCTGCAAAAGAAATACCATATTTATCATCATAAAAAATACTCATCAGATAGTTATTTTTTGTTTCGTTAAGACTTCCGGTACTCATATTGGTTCCAGGTGTAACAATCTTGACAACCTCGCGCTTCACCAGTCCTTTTGCCTGTTTGGGGTCTTCCACCTGTTCACAGATTGCCACCTTATAACCCTTTTCCACCAGACGATTCATATAATTTTCGTATGCATGAAACGGAATACCGCACATCGGGGCACGCTCTTCCATGCCGCAGTCCTTTCCCGTCAGTGTAATTTCCAATTCTCTTGATGCGGTAATGGCATCTTCAAAGAACATCTCATAAAAATCCCCTAGACGGTAAAATAAAATACAGTCTTTATAATCTTCTTTTGTCTTGCAGTACATTTCCATCATTGGTGTCATTTTTGTTTCCTCTTTTATTTTATAATATCTATTAATTTTAAGTGATGTTTCCTGGCAATCACTAATACATCAAATATACCTTCCTGTGAAGTATTTATTGAGGTAATTGAACTGGTATCCGGCAACTCTCCCACAGCAAGTTCTTCCTTTACAAAGTCATAATAACAGACATATGTGTTCTTAACGGTTCGGAAACAGGGAATTGCTTTTACACGATACACCTCCGACCAAGGTGCCACTTTGAATAAGTCTTTCAAAACGAAAACGATAATAAAGGCAAGAACTACTAAGGAATCCAAAAAGTATGTTTTCAAATCTAATGCAGGATCACTGACAAAATTTTTCACAATACCCATGATAAATACTATCAGATATATCGTAAATCCAATTATAATTATCCGCAGACTGTGCCATAAACGATCTTTCATCGTGATTTCTGTGTAACCTGCTGGCTCTTTCAATAAACGCTGTACCTCAACCGATAACTGCTGTGCATTGTTCAAAGCCTGTTTCCTGCTCAGTTCCTTTATCAGCCATAGTATAAGTAATGGAATGGATATTACAACTATCAGCATTATTATCATTGGTAATAATCCCCACATATTGATTCCTTCTCCTATCTTGATCATCATTTTTATATCGTTATTTCATGTCGAAATTGTGTAGTATGTTCTGCCTTATATAAGTGTTCCTATATAATAAAACCCTTTTGCTTCTGTAAGCTTCACATTCTGAAAAGTTCCAATCAAAGACGGATCCCCAGGAAAATGTACCAGTAAATTATTAGAAAGGCGCCCTGTCAAAAGATTTTCATCCTGTTCATCCAGCCCTTCTACCAAAACCTCCATAATTTTACCCTGGTCCCTGCCGCAGGTTTCCTTTGCAATCTCCTGTACTTCCTTAAGCAAACAGTCAAAACGATCCTTGATTTCCTCTTCTGTTGCCTGAAATTCCATATCTGCCGCCGGTGTTCCGGTACGTTTCGAATAAATGAAGGTAAATGCCGAATCAAAACGCACCTTTCTCACTACATCCAGAGTATCTTTAAAATCCTCCTCTGTTTCTGTGGGAAACCCTACGATAATATCCGTTGTCAGGGAAATATCCGGTATCACCGTTTTAATTTTATCCACTAGAGCAAGATAATCCTCCTTTGTATAACGCCGATTCATATCCGAAAGTACTTTTGTGCTTCCTGACTGCATCGGTAAATGCAAATGTTTACAGATTTTTTTTGACTTTGCCATTACGGCAATCAGTTCATCCGATAGATCCTTTGGATGGGAGGTCATAAAACGAATCCTTTTTAAACCTTCTATTTGTTCTATCCGTTCCAGTAATTGGGAAAAGGTAATAGGATGCTCCAGATTTTTACCATAAGAATTGACATTCTGCCCCAATAACATTACCTCTGCCACACCATCTTTCACTAAAGCTTCAATTTCCTTTATAATGTCCTCTGGCTTTCTGGAACGCTCCCTTCCACGGACATAAGGAACGATACAATAACTGCAAAAATTATTGCAGCCAAACATGATATTGACCCCGCATTTAAAATCGTATTTGCGGTCGCTGGGCAGATCCTCCACAATCTCGGAAGTGCCTTCCCATATATCAATGACCATGCCTTTTGTATTTAATTTATTCTCTATCAATTCTGCCAGCTTAAATACATTATGCGTACCGAAAATAATATCAACATGGCGGTAGCTTTGCTTAATTTTTTCCACCACAAGACTTTCCTGCATCATGCAGCCGCAAAGGGCAATCAGCATATCAGGATTCTTTTTCTTATATTTCTTTAACTGCCCTAATCTGCCATAAACACGTAAGTTCGCATTTTCACGAACGGTACAAGTATTCATAATGATAAAATCAGCGTCCTCACTGTCAGTTTTAACATATCCTATGGTTTCCAAAATCCCTTCCAGTTTCTCACTGTCTTTTGCGTTCATCTGACAGCCGAAACAAATACTGCAATAAGTAAGGGGCCGTCCTAATTCTCTGGATTTTTGGGTAAGTCGTACCTTTAACCTTTTCATGATTTCTCTTTGTCTTTGTGCCTCTAATTCGTTTATGTTTGTTTCGTTTCTCATTGTCTTAATCCTTTATATACACTTTTACTAATCTTAAGTCTTAACTATTATAGTATTTACATCTTGTTTTTACAAGTCCTTGTTATGACATTTTTCCACCGATGTTATTTCCATCTCTATACAATCCCACTGTTCTCCCATTATAGAATACGATTCCATTTCCATTGCCTGCACTTGGACAAAGCCAACAGATTGATAACAATAAATTGCCGGCAGATTATTTTCAAATACACCTAATGTTACTTTTTGCACCTTTAATATTTCAAAGGCATATTTCAGAGCAAGAGATAACATTTCTTTTCCATAGCCTTTTCTACGTTTATTATCATCTACTATAACAAATCCAAAACGTAAAATCTGCTTATCCTCATCAGTAAAGCGCATGGTTAAATGCCCCACTATTCCGGTTTCATCAAAGGCAGTCATCTGATAAAGAATATCATCCTCCTTAAACTGATCGTAATACTGATTCATATCTTCCCCTGTAATTGGATAATGTTCATACCTGTCTGCACACCATTTGCGAAAGCTGATTTCATCCTTCATCCAGCTTACTATGTATTTTGCATCACAGCTTTTATATGGTCTTAATCGTATCATGATTTTTCCTCTATTTCTTTCCAAAATTTTAATGTAACTCTTTCAAAAGAAGCATACTCAAATTTTCCTTTTGATGTTATTTTCCTGACAAAATCGGTTTTCTCTTTCCTTATACGTCACACAAGTGATATGATAGAATTCAATCGTATGAAAATCTAGATTTCATCGGTATATATTTATCAGCAGAATCCTCAAATACACTGGTTCTAAATCCAGTATTTTTGTCTATATATTATAACACAAAACATATGGGATATGGTAAACAGATTTAAATGCTTTGAAAAATTCAAAATTTCTCGTGTATTTCTTCAACTTTCCAGCTTTTTCGAGCTTTCCCGCCCATCAACATCTATGTAAGCAAGATATTATTGACAAAGAACCCTTTTTTTCCAGCAAAATAATGATACGAATCAATGCTAATCAAAGCATCAAACATTTCTTTATTGAAATGTAAATCTGTAGCATCTTCTTGCATAGGAATCAGTTTATCCTTCATATTCCAGTTTGCAAAACGTTTACGATTTTCCTCTTCTGAAATCCATAAATCATTTGCATATACCGTCGCTCCAGTTTCATTTGCTATAAACAGGCTGGTAACTCCCATACCACACCCCAAATCTAATACAAGATTATCTGATGTATAATGCAGTGGGTATTCTCCAAGTATTTCATCCAAAAGTCTTAAACAGTTTGGTCCCATCATAAAGGAACGCTCAAAATAATTTCTATAACTTTCACTTATCATTGTGTTTCCTCCTTCTTATTCTTCGTGAAGCGCTTCATAAAAAGAATAATCAACTAATCCGCTCATTCTATCTAAAGCTCCCTTTTCCAGTTCCTTTATCATTAAACAATCGGGATGCGGCAACTTTACATTCGGTCCTGCCTCTATGCCAAATTTGTAGCTTGATTGAAACCCTCGATTGTTGTAATTACGAGGGTCACCCTCAACAAGAATCGCTTTAAATCCCAACCTTTTTGCCACTTCAAAACCATGTTCCAATATGTCCTTGGAAATATGTTGTCTTTGCAATTGTGTTTTTACAGCAACCGGTGTAAGCATCAACAATTCACTTTCATACTTTCCCTCAATATGAAAGCACGAAAATATAGCATATCCAATAATCTCATCATTTTCATTGACCATGACAAGCTCCAACTCCGGCATATAATATTTTTTGCTCTGATTTCTTCCACTAATTGTCTTACAACTTTGCCCTCTTCCGGACTATCATATTCCGCAAAAACCTCTTGCACCAACTCCAGCGACAGAAGAAGATACTTATTCTCCATTGATTTTACAATTCGTTCCATGTTTCATTAACCTCCATATTCTATTCCTCTGACTCTATCACATCATCCGTATATTTTCTTTGCATATCGTGCCGCTTTTTCCGGTTTTCGCTTTCATAATTTTAGTTGTACTTTTCTTGCTGATATTACCTGCTGTAAATTCTGAAAGCTCATCCAGATTTTCGTCATAATATGCCAAGGAATTCTGATACATTTTTCCCCTTGCCAAATAGTCCTTTAGTCGTTTCATTACAACCAACACTCTTTCTACCCGCTCTAATTGATAAGGCGTTAAACAATCCCCCTTTCCAACTATCAATAAAACCTCTTTTATTTCAGTAATATTTTGTAACGGCGGTGTCCCCAGTTTTTCAATCAGGAACCTGGCATCTGTTGTATCCCTTAATTGTTTTTTCAATTCAGTTTCAGAAAAGTACAAAGTTGCTTCTCTAATTTTTTCTTTAGCACAATCCGTAATAGCTAAATCAGCCCATATATCTTTTACTTTGTCAAATTCAATTTGTCTTTCAATGTTCATTTTCTTTTCCTTTCACTCTAAACTGCAGCATCGCCTTAACGCAAAAAGACCATAGATACCCTAAGTGCATTAAGATACTATGGTCATTAAATCTCTATATGATTATCCTATATAATTCAAAAAGACATAAAAATAGCATGACCATACAGCCACGCTAATATCATCTATGGAAATATATATACCACAATATTAAGCAATTGTAAGGCGAAAACGCTGACAACCTATGTGTCAACAAATGGGCAGACTCCTAGTACAATATTTATCAAATCATCCTCTGCCTTATTACAATCAATTCGCAAATGTGGTTACTTCACCTCAAGTGAAAATTCAAAATTTTGCTGTATTGATGTACCTGCTCTGTCTGGCAGTTGCGCCATAGTCTCTATCACATGGTTAATCATATGAAGCAGTCTGTTCATTGCATCTGCTTCTATCCTTATAAGGACTTGTAAAAACAAAAAAATTTTTATATTATAAAAGATAAAACAGACACTGGACGGAGAACTCCATTAAATTCTTGTTTGTAAAATACTGACCAAGCTAATTATAATTTAGGAGGAATTAAAAATGCTTACACATATTGGTACAAAAACAATAGAAACCGAAAGACTGATACTTCGCCGATTTGAATATACTGACGCTGACGCTATGCTGAAACACTGGGTTGCCGACGAAAAAATACAGTCATTGTATTCCGAACCAACATATACCACTAAAGAAGCCACAAAGGAGTTACTTGACAAATATATTGGTTCTTATGAAAAAAATGATTATTATCGTTGGGCAATTATCGAAAAAATTTCAAATGAATGTATAGGACAGATTGCCTATTTTCTTGTTGATAGTAAGAATCATTTCGCTGAAATCGAATACTGCATTGGTTCCGACTTTCAGTGCAAAGGTTTTGCAACCGAAGCTGCTAAGGCGATTATATCATACGGATTTAACAGCATAAACCTTCATAAAGTACAGATTTGCACAAAGACTATTAACAAACCTTCAAAACGTGTTATTGAAAAGTGTGGATTTACTTATGAAGGTACTTTACGGGATTTCTTTTTTATGGACGGAAAATATGTCGGCAGACTGTATTTTTCTATGTTACGAAGTGAGTTTGAATGCAATGCATAAATTTCAGTGGTATGATTTTTCCATTTCACTCATATACATTTTTGCTGACAGTGTTCCTGTTCCAGTGTGCATTCCTTGTACATCTCGTTCTTCTAATTCATTAAAATTGATTAACATATTCAATTCTCTAAAGTAATTTTTACATCTGCACAAACTATTTTCTGCCATTTAATGTTACATCTGTAGCAGCTTCCTTAATCGTTCTACTCCATCCGTCAGAACTTCTACAGATGGAGGAGTTGTTACGGAAATCCGAACTGTTTTTTCGGGTACCTTGTTTCCTACGGAAAAACGCTCCGCTCCGTAAACTTCTACACCTGCCTGTTTTGCACAGATTTCAAAGCTTTTCCCTGTAAAATATTGAGGTAATTGTATATATCGGAGTGGTGCTGTCAGTTCGCTTGACATAACAAATCCATCCAATATTCTATTGACGATAAGATTTCGTTCCATAATACCTTTTTTACGTTCAGCAATGATTTCGTCAGCAGCACCATCTTCAATCAAGGCAGCAGATACTGTTGCAAGTAGTGGTGAAATAGAAATATTCATGGAATATAATGCTGTCACCAGCTTTTCATGAAATTTATCAGGGACATGAATAAACGCTGTTCTAAGTCCTGGTGAAACAGTTTTTGAAAGGCTTGATATGTAAACCACCTGCTCTGGTGCAAAACTTGCAATAGGGGGCATCGGATCTTTCTCCAAAAGGTTATTAATGCCATCTTCTATAACAAGCAGATTCTCCTCATCGGCCACCCTTGCAATCATTTTTCTGGTTTCAAGAGACATAATATGTGCTGTTGGATTCTGATAATCGGGTATGACATAAAGACCTTTTATATTTTCATTTTGCAGTGCATAGCGGATTCCCTCTTCTGTCATTTCATTGTTATAACTCCTGACAGGTAATAAATGGATTCCAAATAACTTTGCTGCTGTTTTCACTCCAGGATAAGTCATTGGCTCTGTTCCAATTTTGTCACCGGATTCAAAAAAGGCTCCTAAAGCAGCCGTAAGCGCATTTTGTCCTCCTGCTGCCGGAACAATATGTTCAATATCCGTATAAAATCCCGATTTTTGCAACCATGTTACACCCGCCTTACGCTGTCTTTTTGTCCCTTCAGGTATTCCATAAGAAAACAAATTCAAAGCATCCGGTTTCTTCATCAGACTTTCCGTATATTGCCTCACCTTTAAATTACTTGTTACAAAAGGAACAATTGCTCCCATCTCAATGATATGCGAATCTTCTTTTCCACAAAGCAGCACTGTCTCAGCGTCGGCATCAGAAGAAACATAAGTACCGTTGCCAACAGAAGCTGAAAGTAAGCCTTTTTGTTCGCACAATTTATAAACTTTAGATATTGTACTCAAATTTAAATCCAAAAAATCAGCAAGTTCCCGCTGTGGTGGCAGTTTTGTTCCTGCTTTCAGTTTTCCGCTTTTAATATCGTCTTCTAATAATTCTGCCAATGCTATATATTTAGGACCCCTTATATTACTTAAATCAGGTTTCCAACTCATAGGATAATTCTCAAATGAATTTACTGACATAATATCATCCCTTGTCTTTCTGTTTACAATGATAAAATTATAACAGTTCAACTATATAAATCTCAACCCTGTTTTGTTACATCTCGATTTGGGCAGACTGCCCTATAGAAACAAATGAACAATATGGCTTTTGTGGACAAGCTTCCATAGTCATATTGCACAATTATTCCTGCATGACTGAACTGTTATATTAAATTGTCTGCCATACAATTTTATCATTGTTTTCTTTTAGATTCAAGATTACAATTAAATACAAATTCTTTTGTTCAAAAGAATTTGCTGCAATAGTCTGACTTAATGAAACATAAGGTACAAAATATTAAATGAATTGAGGTATAGAGTTATGAATACAGAAAATTTATTATCTGAAGGTATAAAATCAACTCCACCATCTTTTGTCAGAGGTATCTTAAAAGCCGCTTCTGATCCAAGTGTGATTTCTTTCGCCGGTGGTCTTCCCAACCCGATTTCTTTTCCACAGGAGGAACTTTTAAAATCTATGGAACACATTGTGAAAACTTACGGAAGTAATGTATTCCAATATTCGATCACTGCCGGATTGCCGGAACTCAGACAGTATATTGCGGATAGATACAACCGGAATTTTGGTCTTAATCTTACCATAGACAATATTATCATTACGACCGGCTCTCAGCAGGCTCTTGACCTTATCGGAAAGGTTCTGCTTGATAAAGGGGATGGAATAATTGTAGAGAAACCGACTTATCTTGCCGCAATACAGGCATTTTCCATGCAGCAGCCGGTATTTTATCCGGTTGAATTGACAGAAGAAGGTATGAATCCCGAACAGCTTGTAAAAGCATTACAGAATCCTGTTAAATTCATCTACGCAATTCCTGATTTTCAAAATCCAACCGGACTCACTTATTCCGCCAAAAATCGGCAACTCATTTATGAAATTCTGAAAGACCGTAATGTTGTTTTAATTGAGGATGATCCTTATGGTGAATTACGTTTTGATGGTGAACATCTGCCTTATATCGGTGCCGGAAAGCTGTCCAACAGTATTGTTCTTGGAACTTTTTCAAAAACGGTTACTCCGGGAATGCGTACAGGTTTTCTTATTTCTGAAAATGAAGAACTGCTAAAAAATATATCCATTGCAAAAGAAGCAAGCGACCTGCATACAAATATCTTTTCTCAGTATTTAATTTGGGATTATCTGAAAAATAACGATTTGGATATACATATTGCAAAGATAAAGGCTCTGTATAAAAAACAGGCACAGGCGATGATAAGTGCTATGGATAAATATTTTCCATCTACAGTGAAGTACACGAAACCACACGGCGGTATGTTTTTATGGGTTACCCTCCCCGAGGAAGTAAGCGCCATATCCTTGTTTCCAAAGGCTTTGGAGAAAAAAGTTGCGTTTGTTCCGGGAGACCCTTTCTATATCGGAATCAAAAACTCCAACACAATGCGTCTTAACTACACCAATGCAGATTGTACAACCATTGAGGAAGGGATTCACAGATTAGGGGATTTATTAAAAGAACTGCAAATATAATTGATTTGTTTGTCAAATTATCTTTTACATGTGTTTTTTCAGATTCTAAACATTTCCCTGCAAAGCTTTCTCCCGCTTGCCGTTTTGAAAATCCTTTCACAGATACTCCTGATCGTTGCTTTGGGCAGATTATCTTCGTAAAGATTTACCAGAAAATCTGCCTCTACCAGAATTTGATAGTCTATTCCTTCTATATCCGTATAGGTATGATGATGTCCCACCAGATAACACACACGTTCTATGACTTCTGTCTGATAGCCGAGACGTCCCAGTAATTTTTCTGCCACTCCCGGCCCTTCTTTTTCCTGAAGCTTTCCCTCACAGGAGCCATATTTTTTCTCACATTTTTTGATTCCGATATCATGTACAATTGCTGCTGTTTCCAGAATAAAAAAAGTTTTTTCATCTAATCCCTCTAACATTCCGATGGTTCTGGAAAAATCATGTACCTTTATAAAATGCTGAATTCTCTTTGGGTCACCGCTGTAATACCGAATCATTTCTGCTATCAGTAAAGCTGTCATCTCTCTTTCCTCCATCTCTTGAAAAATTGATTACTTTCTTACCCATAATCTACTTGACAGTACCTTCCGTAATTCCGCCAATAATTTTCCTTGTCGGAATCCCCAGCCGTTCAAACTCTTCTAAAATCAAATCTGCATCAATATCGTTGCTGATACAATAGCAAACCACACTAAATAAGATTGTATTTAGTTTTCTTTTCTGATTAAACTTTTTCATTTTCCCTCTTTAGTATAAATAATCTATAACAACCTTAATGATTCACTTATTCTTTAATAAATACGTAATCGCTTCTTTCAGTCCATCCACTGATAACGTATACATATGAAACAGCTTGGAAAGCTTGTCTTCCGACTCCATCCAATGCATTCTGGTTAATTCCTTGTGATATCTTGGGTTCATCCAGACACACTTCTTATATTTGCTATTTAGCAGCTGACACCATTCATAACCGGAGTGTCCATCATTAGGACCTCTGTAATTCCCATTGGGGTCCAATAATTCTTCCGGTGCCATCTGGGCATCCCCTACGATGATCACTTTATAATCCTTATCATAATGTTTAAACAGATAATCCAAATCTACCCAGTCCCCTACTTCGCACTCTGCCGTCTTATACACCTTGGAATAGATGCAATTATGAAAGTAATAGGTTTTCACATCCTTAAAATGGTTTGCCTTATGGACTGCCTGAAACAGCTCATTACAAAGTTCCATAAATGGTATCATTGTACCGCCACAGTCAAATAATAAAAGAAGCTTTACCGTATTCTTTCTCGGACGGTCAAATTCCAGCTGTAGATATCCACCGTTATCGCAGGTTTTTTCTATCGTTTTATCAATATCCAGCTCTGTTTTCGGTACATCCAGCCTTGAAGAATATTGACGAAGCCTTCTGAATGCCACCTGATATTGGCGCATATTCAATACCCTGTCATTACGGAAATCCTGATATTTCCGCTCCCCCATTACCTGAAAAGCACTCTGCATGCCACCCTGTTCTCCTACACGGATACCACCCACATTTCGTCCATGGTGACCGAAAGCAGAGCCCCCGGATGTACCAATCCAGTGATTTCCTCCGTTATGTTCGGAATTCTGTTCAGAAATACGTTCCCTGAACATTCTCTTTACTTCATCTGCATTCCGTTGCTGGTTAAAGGAATATAACTCCTGATTCTGTTTGTCAAATTCCATATCGTCACCTTTATCCAGCCATTTCCGAAGTTCTTCTGATAATTCGTTCTCGGATTGGATATCATGAAAAAATTCCATAAATGCCATATCATATTTATCATAGTCTGATTCCGATTTCACTAAAATCATACGGCTGATATAGTAAAAGTTCGAAAAATCAGAACCGATCAATCCCTTATCCAGAGCCTCCATCAATGTGAGCCACTCTGTCATGGAGACATCCAGTCCCTTTGCTTTTAACGTATAAAAAAATTCAAGAAACATAAATTACTCCTACCGTTAATATCGGACATTCAGCTAACCGCATGAAACATCCACCTGAATAAACGCTCTCTTTTTTGCCACATTAATAGAGCTTTGCCTTATTTACCGCCTCTAAATCTTCATCCTTTTTGAGAAGAACGCCAAGGAACGGAAGCTTCTCCCGCAAGTGCTCTGAATCAATGCCACTGATCAAAAGGGCACGAATCCAGTCTATTAATTCTGAGGTACTCGGCTTTTTCCTGACATCCCTTACGGAACGAATCCAGTAAAATGTATCTAATGCATTTTTCAATACATTTTCCTCCAGATTTTCAAAATGTGCATGAATAATCTCCGTCATCTGTTCTCTGTCAGGAAACGTAATATAATGAAAAATACATCTTCTAAGGAAAGCATCCGGAAGTTCTTTTTCCGCATTGGAAGTAATAATAACAATAGGACGTTCATTTGCTTTGATAGTCTCCTTTGTTTCATGGATATAAAATTCCATTTTATCAAGCTCCCACAAAAGATCATTCGGAAATTCCAGATCAGCCTTATCAATCTCATCAATCAGTAAAATAACCTGTTTTTCTGATCGAAAGGCCTCTCCTAACTTTCCAAGCTTAATATAATGTGCGATATCATCTACCCCTTCTTCTCCAAACTGGGAATCATAAAGCCTTTGTATCGTATCATACACATACAATCCATCCTGTGCTTTAGTCGTAGATTTGATATTCCAGATCAATAATTCCTTATCCATGGACTGACTGATTGCCTCTGCCAGCATAGTTTTTCCGGTTCCCGGCTCTCCTTTGATCAAAAGCGGTTTTTGCAAAGCTACTGCCACATCTACTGCTGCCATCAGCTCTTCACTTGCCACATAATCTTTACTTCCTGTAAATTTTGCTTCCATAACTGCCTCTCCTCATCGCAATTTAATTCCCGCAAGCATCGAGCCAAGTGAACATGCTTACATGTACATTTGACAATTGCCCCAAGGATCACATACCCCTTTGCTTACAACGGGATTGTTGACTATATTATTAAAATATCTAAATATAAATGCATTTCTGAAACCATCATACATTTCCGTATATATTCCAAAAATTTCAGATTATAGCCAAGTGTCTTGCCTAATTTTCAACGAGACAAGTCACTGGTCCATGATTACGGTCTGATCTGCCCGCTTCCATAAATAATATATTTGGTCGTGGTAAGTGCCTCTAACCCCATCGGTCCTCTTGCATGCAGCTTCTGAGTACTGATGCCGATTTCTGCACCAAAACCAAATTCAAAGCCATCCGTATATCTTGTAGATGCATTTACATACACCGCCGCAGAATCAATCTCATTAAGAAATCTTTGTGCATTATCATAGTCCTTTGTTACAATTGTCTCTGAATGTCCAGTAGAATTTTGATTGATATGGTCAATGGCATCATCAATGGACTCCACTACCTTGACAGAGATAATCTTATCCAGATATTCCGCTGCATAGTCTTTATCCGTAGCAGGAATCACAGTGTTATCAAAGGATTGCATTATATCATCTCCACGCACTTCGCACTGGTTCTCCTTTAACATTGCCAGCAGCTTCGGTGCTGCCTCTTTTGCAATATCCTTATGAATCACCAGCGATTCACAGGTATTGCAAACACCCAGACGCTGTAACTTTGCATTTTTTACAATATCAACAGCCATTTCCACATCGGCAGATGCATCAATATACACATGACAGTTTCCGGTTCCTGTCTCAATTACCGGAACGGTAGCATTTTGTACTACAGTCTGAATCAGTCCTGCACCGCCTCTCGGAATCAGTACATCAATGTAATCGTTTAATTTCATCATTTTTGCTGCTGTTTCCCTGCTGGTATCCTCTAATAAAAATACCGCATCCGGCGTAACATGATTTTCTTCCAACGATTGTTTGATAATCTCCACAAATGCAATATTGGAATAAATAGCATCCGAACCGCCGCGAAGAATCACAGCATTACTGGTTTTAAAACAAAGGGAAAATGCATCTACTGTCACATTGGGACGAGATTCATAAATCATGCCGATCACACCAAGAGGAACTCTTTTTTTACCGATCATCAATCCGTTCGGTCTTTCTTTCATGGAAAGAACTTCTCCCACCGGGTCCTCCAGTGCTGCTACCTGCCAGACACCTTCTGCAATCCCTTCTATCCGTTCTTTTGTAAGACGCAGACGGTCTAATAGAGACTCCGGCATATTGTTTGCCTTTCCGTTTTCTATATCTTTTTGGTTAGCCGCCAATATCCTTTCGGTATTATTTATCAAATTAGCGGCAACTGTAACCAGACAGGCATTTTTAACCGGTTTTGATAATTTTATCAGATTTCTGGATGCCTCTTTTGCCAATTGTCCCATTTTTTCCAATTCCATATGTAACACTCCTTTTCATCAAAATATTTCTTTTTCCGTAATAATGTAATCAGGCAGAATATCATGCTCTTCCCACGGCAAATTTTCTTCTATAATCTGGAAAGCATAACAAAGTGCCGCTGTTATATGCTCTGTGTGTCCGGCAAGATATCTGTCGTAATATCCCCCTCCATAGCCAATCCTGTGTTTTTTTCTGTCAAACACCAGCCCTGGCATCAAAATCACCGCTTTTTCCTTTAAAATACGTGTTTCCGATTCCAATATAGGTTCTTCAATTCCATAAGTTCCTATTCTCCATTCGGTATCTCCCGCCACTTCATAAAATTCAATTGTTTTATGAGCCTCATCCGTAACAGGCATAAAAACCCGTTTCCCATCAGATAATGCCTGTTTCATAATAAACCCGCAGGATACTTCATTCCGAAACGCATTATATAGGCAAAGATTCCTGCACTCTCTATAAAAAATACTGTCCAGCAGCCTTTTTGTTATTTCCTCGGAACAGGATTGTATTTCATGAGCAGTAAGGCAATTTCTTTTCTCTGTCATATGTTTTCGTAACATTCTTTTATCCAATAAAAACCCTCCCGATTCCGTTTTTATCCTCTGACTATCAATACTATTCTGTTATGGCTGTACATCCGTACTTTCATTCCGTTCCCTCACCATCTTAAGCGGCGTTATGGTTCCGTCCGGATTCTTAATGCTTACATTATCCAGCGTTGCACGCATATTATTTCGGATAGCACTTAAGTACTCCTGCCTCAGCATCTGCTGTTCGTTTTTCTCTTCATCCGTCAGCCCTTCTGCTTTGGATTTATGATATAATTCATTAATTCTTGCTATTTTTTGTTCTGTCATTTTATTTTTATCCTTTCTACACCTGTCGCCGTCAGTCAACTATCGGTTTCTATGGGGCTGTACTGACGGATAATCGCTTCGGCTGTCTTCATTCCATCCATGGCAGCAGACATGATCCCTCCTGCATAGCCCGCACCTTCTCCGCATGGATATCCTCCTTTTATATTAGACAGGAATCCTTCATCCCGGTGAATCCTTACAGGAGAAGAGCTTCTGCTCTCTACACCGGACAATACGGCATCCTCATGTGCAAATCCAGGAATAAACCTCTCAAATGCCTGAATGCCTTCTATTATATCATCTGTCATGAAATCAGGCAAACATTCCGCAATATTTCCTAAAGTATAGCCACCCTTGATCTGCGGTGTAACCTCTCCCAGTGTTTTACTGCCAGTCTTTATCTTAAAATCCCCAAACCGCTGGACCACTACCTTTCCCCGTCCTTCTCTATAAATCTGGTGTTCTAATTTACGCTGAAACGCTATCCCTGCTAACGGATGACTGCTTTCAAAATCCGACTGTCTCACCGTAACCACAATAGCGGAATTGGAATTGATACCGTTTCTTCCGCTATAACTCATACCATTCACTGCTATATGTTCCTCTTCAGAAGAGGCGTTTACCACATACCCACCGGGACACATACAAAAAGAATAAACGCCCCTCCCGTCATTTGCCTGATGTGTTACTTTGTAGGGAGCTGCCGGCAGATGTCTTGCAGCAGGTCCTTCACCATACATTGCCTTCTGAATCCAGGAAGCCGGATGTTCAATTCGGACTCCCATGGCAAAATCCTTGGCCTGCATAGAAAAACCTTTATCATACAGCATGGAAAATGTATCCCTGGCACTGTGACCGATAGCAAATACAACCTGGCTGCATTCTACCCATGTGGCATATCCTTTATGTAACAGCTTTACACCTGTAATACAGTCATTTTTTACCTGAATGTCAGCCGCCTTTGTATCAAATAAAAAGCGCCCCCCGCAAGCTTCAATTTCTTCACGGATTCCTTTGACTATTTTAACCAGTACATCCGTTCCTATATGGGGTTTACTGTCATATAAAATCTCCTCTTTGGCACCGTGTTTTACGAATTCTTCTAACACATAACGCAGTCTGCCGTATTTATCTTTTACTTGGGTATTTAATTTACCGTCACTAAATGTACCTGCTCCCCCTTCGCCAAATTGCACATTACATTCTGTGTTCAGTGGCTTACCCAGAAAAAATTCATTTACTTCTGCCACACGTTCTTCTACACAATGACCACGCTCCACAATAATTGGTGCATATCCTGCTTTGGCTAGCATAAGGGCACAAAATAAACCGGCAGGTCCGGAACCGATAATCAGTGGATGATGCTTAATTACTTCCATTCCATGTTCCGGAATCCGGTAATCCGTTCTTTTTGTTAACATAATATTTTTATCGTTAATTCTACTCATGATTTTTTCTTCATCCGGCAAAATCACGCCTATATGATATACATAGAAAATATCGGGCTTCTTCCTTGCATCAATCGAACGCCTTAATATCTTATATTCAGGAACTGCTTTTAAATGAAGCCGTTTCATAATCTGCTGTTCCAGCTTCCCTTTACCACCAGTTACTGATATCTTTATTCCTCTTATTTCAATCATACCGCTTCTCCTCACTCTGCCACCTGGCACATTGCCCGCAGGAATCATAATTTTGAATATATATCTTTAACCGCCTGTATTCCTGAAAGAATGGCAAATGTCAGATTATATCCACCACATTTTCCATATACATCCAACAACTCACCTGTTATATATAAGTTTTCATACCTTTTACAGGAAAAAGAATCACAGGAAACCTCTTCTAATGCGATTCCGCCGCCAGTAACCTGGGCCTTTTCATAATCTTCTTTAAAAACCGGAGTGAACTTAAGTTTTTTTAAATAGGAAACCAGTCTGTCAATTTGTTTTTCTGTCATATTCCGCAGTATGAGTTCTTTATCCAGTTTCAACCGTCTTGATATGTATCTCACAAAAGGATTCGGCAAAATCCCGTCTAACATAAATTCAACGGATTCTTCCGGAAAATCGTGCTTTTGACAGACCACAAAATCCTTTAAACGATTCCATGAAAATCCGGGTAAGGTATCAATATGTAAACAGGCTTCCGCTGCCTGCTTATCAGGAGCATTCAGATAACAGGACAGATTCATCATAACGATACCTGATAAACTTTTTTCATTGAACTGAATCTGACCAGTTTCTTTTGCCAAGACACACTTGCCATCATACAATGTTACCGTTCCATCTAACCGGACTCCTTTTGTCATGGATAACAAAGAATCCTCTACATAAATGGGACTTAATGCGGGGTAAATGGGATTACATTTCAAATTCAGCTTTTTTATCAATACATATCCACTACTGCTTCCTCCAAGCTTAGGTGCTGATGCCCCACCCAGTGCAAGAATGACATAACGGGCATGGTAAGTCACCGTAGAACCGTTCTCTTGATTCCCCATTACCTCATAATACATCCCTCTTTTTCCATGCCTTGGCTCAACTCCCGTTACCCTTGTTCCAAAACTATATTGTACACCGGCTCTCCTGCTTTTTTCATATAGTAAACGGGTTACCTGTTTTCCCTGATTAGATACCGGATAATAATATCCATTTTTCTGATATAATAAAACGCCAAGAGATTCAAAAAAATCAGGAATCTCCTCATAAGAATGTTCCAAAACCCATTGCTTCATAAACATATGGTTTCCAGAATGATAACATTCCTGAGTAAAGTCCATATTGGTAAGATTGCATTTTCCGTTACCGGCAGCACTCAGTTTACGACCTGGTACTTTCTCTTTTTCCAATACCAGTATATTCAATTGTGGCTGTAAAACCGCTGCCTGATAAGCAGCAGCAAGCCCGGACGCACCTGCACCCGCGATAATAATATCAAACTTCAAATTAACTCCTTATCTCCCTTATTATGCCAAAATCAGCTGGAATAATTTTCAAGAAAGCTGTATAAAGCCTCTTCTGTTTCCAGATAATATCCCTGTATAACCTCTTCCTGTAAATTCTCAGGTAAAACATTAATAGGAATCTGTGTATATTCAAATACTGTTTTTTCATCTCCGTTTAAAATCACGATGGTGCCGTTAAAAGATTTTGCATAATAACCGGAACGTACCTCTCGTTTAAATGTCTTCCGAAGATATATATGGTTCTCATTATACGATATTAATTCAAAAGAAGCCAGCCCTTTATCTCGCTCATCATAAGATAAATGCTGCATATAATCATCCAGATAAGTTAAAACACCTGCTTTATCACAGCCTAACAATGCAGGTATATCATTTACCTGTTCTTTCAATGTCCGCTGTTCATCAGGATAATAATATTCAATTTCAAAGACTGTATTTTTTGTAACAGGAAAAGTATCACTGTTTTTTGCAGCAGCAACATTTACATACTCACCCGCTTCATTCTTCACATACTGTTTTGGATAAAAGTATTCATAAAAATAAACCGAAGCACCCGCTAATACCCCGATGACAACCGATATAATGGCAAAAATCAGATTTCTTTTCATATTGTCCTCCGTTGGATTGTTATACGAAAAGTATGACCATTCACCTTTTATTTTATTCGGATTTATCTGGTGTTTCCAAAAAAAGATTTTCTTTTAGCCAGCACTGCTTTTTAAGAAATTCATAAATGCCATAAACAATTTGTTTATATTCTGCCATAAGCTTATGATGCTGATCTGGCAGAGCATCCATTTGATTTTCCTTTAAATCCTTTTCCAGCTTTTCTGCCTGATTCCCCAGCTTCTTTGCCCCAAGAAGCAGCATGGAGCCTTTTAATCCATGAACTGCTGTCGTATAATCTTTATAATCACCTGATGCATAGTAATGTATTAATTCCGATGATTTTTCCTGATAAGCCTCCACTGCTATGTTCAAAATTTCCTGATAAAGTAAAAGACTATTGCTACAGCATTCCATTCCGGCATCCATTTCAATTCCAATCTGGTGTAAATCCTCTTTTGCAAAAGGAAGAGTTTCCTTATATTCCCGTAGGGCTGTATCAGAAGATATCATTTTATCCTGAAAATAAAATAATAACATATTTTCCAATTCATGATTTAGAATCGGCTTAGCAAGATAATAATCAAACCCTTCCGCAAGCAGCTGTTCCTTCACTCCAAATACTGCGTTAGCTGTCAGGGCTACTATAGGAGTATCGAAATATGCCCCCTCCTGCTGTTTAATTTTCTTTAATGTTTCCACACCATCCATACCAGGCATCATATGATCTAACAAGATAATATCATAATGGTACTGTTTTATCTTATCCAATGCCTCATAGCCGCTCGAAACCATATGTGATTTCACATTGTATTGATTTAGTAATTCTTTTGTGACCAGCAGATTTATCTCGCTGTCATCTACAATCAACGCCATACAATTTTTAAATTTCAGGTCACCCTCTACGGAAAAACCTTCTGAGACATCAGTAAGCATTCCCATTGGAGCATCATCTATAATTTCCTGCTCCAAACAGATAAAAAAAGTCGTTCCTTTTTCATATTCACTTGTAAATTTAATAGAACCGCCCATTAATTCAACATAACTTTTTACGATTGCCAGCCCAAGTCCGGAACCTTCTATACCTGAAGTATTTTGCCGGTCAAGACGCTCAAACATACCAAATACTCTCCCATAATCTTCCTTACGAATCCCAATTCCGGTATCTGCTATCTGAATATCAAGCGATAACCGGGAGTCCTTTCTTTTTTGAATTCTTACCTTTAAGTCTATAGAACCTTTTTTCGTATATTTAACAGAATTACTCAAAAGATTAATGATAATTTCACGAATACGCGTACTATCTCCTTTTAAAACTTTTGGCATATCTGGTGGAATCTCAAAATGAAACTTGATAGATTTTGTATCCACCTGAGACTGGATAATGGAAACCACTTCAAAAAATAATTGTTTTGTATAATATTCTGCAACAGATAATTCCACTTTTCCCAATTCAATCTTGGAAATATCCAAAATCTCATTTGTAATATTCAACAATGTCTGTGCTGAATTATAAATATAATGTAGTTGTTCTTTAATCTGGTTGAGATTATCATTTTTTAATGCTAATGAAGAAAATCCCATAATAGCATTCATCGGGGTTCGTATTTCATGGCTCATATGTGCCAGAAATACAGATTTTGCTTCATTGGCACGTTCGGCCTCCTGTTTCAGATTAATCATTTCATCCGTATACTGATTAATAAAGGACATATCAAAAATCCATACAAGATATCCTTTCACAAATGTATCTTCCATTAATGGAGATATTCTGATTTCATAATGTTTATCCTGAATATGTAAAACCGATTCCCGTTCTTCTTCAAATATCCAGGAAATCAGACTATTAGTATCTTTTTCAAATTTCAATGTTGGAAAAACTTCTTTTGCCATTTTATTGGAATATATCAGATTATGACTCGAATCAACGATTAGCAGACCATCTTTTGTATTTTCGATTACATTTTCTTTTGCCAGCTGCATAGTATCCAGCAATCCATAATTTATCACATTTACAGTCAGCAGCATGCAGGATAAGATAATACCGAATGGTGTCGGGTCAAATTCCCTTAAAACACCGCTCAAATATAACGACAGCATAAAAGCTGGAAGAACCCCGGCAAGCGTTAATAAAAATAATCGTTTTCTCTCATATCCTTTTCTTTTCAAACATTGTGAAAACGTGATAAATGCATAATACATGATCAGGCATATCGTAACAGTCATAAAAAGATAATAACCAATACCTCTTCCAAATTGAACATGAGGGAAAAAACCGGTATTTACAACTTTCATCTCGGTATAATAGAAGGTATGGTAATCACAAGTCATGATAACCAGCAGCATAAACGTATTGAAAACAAACAAACCTTTGACAATAAAAGATGGCATCCTTACATTACAGTAATTACGGACAAACATAATGATCAGTAATAACACATAGCACTTACCGACATATCCAAATTTGACAGCTAATATCATTTCATTTAATTCCGTGGCCCGTATTTCAAACAGATATGAAAGAATACTGACAAAGGCACAGGCAGATGCAATAAATAGAATTTTCTGATTTTCAGAACTTTTCTGTACTCCCACTATTATTAAATTTGCAAAACCGATGATGACCCCGATAAATTGAATAAAAAATAAAACTTCGTACATATTTTTCCTCTCATATGTATTATAACGTAAAGCCATATGGCAGCAAATCTTTTAAGTTATAACTCACCACCATGCCATTTAACTCTACTAAAATTTTTCCTTCCGGCATAAACTCCTGCATAACCTGTAAACATATCCCGCATGGGTAAGCAGTAGACCCATCCGCAGCAATTACAGCAATTTTAGTAAAAGAAGTACTCCCTTCAGAAACAGCCTTAAATATAGCTGTCCTCTCTGCACAGTTAGAAGCCCCATAAGAAGCATTTTCAACATTACATCCTGTATAAACCGTCCCTTCTTTTGTAAGGAGTGCCGCTCCAACCTTAAAATGTGAATATGGTGCATAGGCCGACTGTGCGGCATCTTTTGCCATTTTTATCAATTGATCGTCTGTCATGTTTTTTCATCCTTTCCCTGCATCCATGAGAAACCTGTCCTCATCACAAATAAAAGGACTATAAAATGTTATAGCCCTTTTACTCTGTTGCAAATACTTTATTCAAACGCAACTCCGGCATTTTCGCCACTGCCGATTATAGAAATCCATGTTTTTCCCGGATTCAACAATAATTCTTCCCCATCTTCTGTATAATACTTGGTAATAGAGTTATTAGATGATTTCTTCCATGTAATTGGAACTGCTTTTCCGTTGGTACAATAATAGCCATTCCCCTCTCCTACCTGAGTAAGCTCCTGTAAATCATTTTCAGGATTGATACACTCGTATGCAGAAATCTGGATAATCACATTTTTGAAATTTAACACATTATCGCCTTCTTCTGCCAGCTCATCAATCTGCGGTGCATCATATTCATATCTATTATACAATTTTTTGGTCTCATCATAAACAAAGTATGGCTTTGAATATGAACTGAAATTCACATGAATCGTATTTGCAGTCTGGCTGCTCTCTAATTCTTTTTCTTCTTCATTAAAAGAAAACACCTGTTCATGACTTTCACTATAATCAGCCGAATAGCCCAAATCCTCTATACCTTTTACAATTCTCTCTCCTGTAGAATATGCATTATGCGGAGCAACTCTTGCACTGTCACGGTAAAAGCCTGCATCATATGTCATACCGTTTACATTATTAATGGCTTTGTCATCTAACAGTGCTTTAGCAGGTTTTGACTGTCCGTAATGTACATAAATAGCATCATATTCATTTGCAATATTGATAAAATAATGTCTTGCACTTCTAATAGAACCTATCTTTTCAATTCCCTCATAGCTTGAAAAAATCGGCATGATTCTTGTAATACCGCCTTCTACCATACACTCATAAATAATATCAGCCTGCTTGGTACTTGAGGATGGCAATGCTTCCTTTAAATTATTAATCATAACGGCAATCGGACGTTTGCTGACAAAATCTGCCGACCACTCTCCTGTCAATTCATTATAAGTCATGCCTTCATGATTGTTTTCTGTCACCTCTTCCGTTGTCACCTCTGCTGTCGTAACAGCCTCGGTTGTTTCTTCCTTTTTTCCACAGCCGGATAAACCTGTTACTGCCGCTGCTAAAATTGCTATTGTCAATAAATGTTTCTTCATAATCTTTCTCCTTAATCTGTAATGTCTCTTGTATATCCAATACTTTGCAGTATAGCCTCCTGCATCTGCTCCATACGGCTCCTCTCTTTGTCTTCAATATGGTCATAACCTGATAAATGCAGCATGCTATGTGCTATTAAAAATGCATATTCCCGCAAGACAGTATGGTTATACTCTTCAGCCTGTGTCACTACTTTTTCTAATGAAATCATTATATCCCCTAGTAAAAGCTCACCGCTTTGGGCATCAAAGTTCGATGAAATATCTTCTTCCGCAACCAAGAAATCCCCTTCTGTTTTGAATATGAGCATGGGGAATGACAACACATCCGTAGGTACATCCATATTACGCATCTGTTTATTAACCTGCTGTATTCCTTGATTATCGGTTAACAAAATATTAATTTCACATTCATAGGGACATGCCACATAATTCAGTGCAGCATGAACAACCTTATATGCAACTTCTTCATAATCTACACCGATGTCAAGTGCTGTTTCATTTTCTAATAGAATTGTCATTTTGTCCTCATCTTATCCGAAAAAAAAATAGTAATAAAAACCTTATATATTATAATCCATATGCTGCCAGAAGTCAACAATTCCGCCTTATGCACGAGATACCGGCTTCACCGTATCTGCCAAATATCTGCGAAAATACAGCTGTCCGGCTCATTACTCACAGGAAGCAGCACAAACTCTTATATTGCCTTAATTGCTGTTTCTTTTTTTGGTATGTTTTGTTTCATAATCATCATATGCCTTAACGATTCTCTGTACCAAAGGATGTCTCACCACATCCTGGCTTGTCAGATGACAAACTGCGATATCTTCGACATTTCTTAGTACCCGCAATGCAACATCAAGCCCGCTTACGGCATCCTTAGGAATATCTTTCTGGGACAGATCACCAGTTATAATAGCTTTAGAACCAAATCCGATACGGGTCAAAAACATTTTCATCTGTGCCGGCGTTGTGTTCTGGGCCTCGTCCAATACGATAAATGCATTGTCAAGGGTACGTCCTCTCATGTAGGCAAGAGGTGCAACCTCGATCAACCCTTTTTCCATATTTTTAAGGAAGGTATCTGCTCCCATAATCTCATATAACGCATCATAAAGAGGACGTAAATACGGGTCTACCTTGCTTTGTAAATCTCCCGGTAAAAATCCCAGTTTCTCTCCTGCCTCAATCGCTGGTCTGGTCAAAATAATACGATTGATTTCATCACTTTTAAAGGCTGTGATTGCCTTTGCCATGGCAAGATAAGTCTTTCCGGTTCCGGCAGGACCAACTCCAAATACGACCATATGCTTATCAATTGCATTCAGATATTGCTTTTGCCCGAGAGTTTTCGCTTTCACCGGTTTTCCACTTACGGTGTGGCACACAATATCCCTGTCTAATTCCACAACCTCTTCTGTTTTATGCTCCTCTGATAAAGATAACGCATAATTTACATTTTGTTCCGTAATCTGGTTTCCCCTTTTCGCCAGGGTAATCAGAGAATTTATAATTTCTATGGTTTTATGAACAGCGGACTCTCCACCTATGATCTTTAACTGGTCTTCCCTCGCGATCATAGTAACCTTCATTGTTTTTTCAATCCGTTTTACATGACTGTCAAATTCACCAAATACGTTGGCAATACAGTCTGCTGGAATCGTAATACTCTTTTCGCAGGTGTTCATTTTTATCTCCTATCTTATCAGTCTTTATCTTCATCCGGAATTCCGCCAGAAGATTTTTTCAATATGGCAATGGATTCTGTCAGGGTCAAAGTCCCTTTTGCTACCAGTCTGCCATCTGCTTTTTCTATTGTAACATTATTTTCCATGATTTCTACCCCTTTTTCCGTAAAACTTTTTATTTTTTTATCAAGTCGTTTAACCAGCATTTCTTTTGCTTCCGCTTCACTATACTCCCTTGCTTCTAATGTATAGGGTGTTCTTTTAATAGATTTATAACCAAAAGGAAGATAAAAATTATCAAAAATCCGTGCTTTATGTATCTGGGTATACGTATCATAATCTTTATTCTCCATTTTAGGAACAAATGGTGTCAGACAATAATCCAGAAAATACAACGTGACATGTGTTTTTGATTTATCGTCATACACCTTTTGATAGTATTTTAAATCTACATAATCTTCATACTCAAAAGTCGTAGTTCCATATATGTCTCCATCTGCCGCTATATAGCTGGTTTCCATGATTTCATTGTTATCATCATAAATATAAATAGTACCGGATATCAGGATATCTCCCTTCTTAACGGTATCATTTACTTTTGCGACAGGAGTTCCCTGTCTGGTTATCATTTTTGTTATCAAAGCATCCTTAGACGCAATGATATCCCCATTTGTAATTTCATTTTCCGTTTTCTTAGGTGCCATTCCTTCTTCCAGATAGACTGTTAGTCCTGTTCCTTTCAGCTCACAGCTGATCCATGATATCTCATCAAAATCCCTACGCAGGGATTCTTCCAGTTTTGAACAATCTATATGGGATTTCAAGGTTCCTAAAGATACATATTCTGACTCTATCTGCTTTAAAACAGTTTCTGCTACTAATTTATCTTCGCCTGTTACTTTAACCTCCCAGACAAATAATGATAAAATGTAGACAACCGTCCCAAACAAAAGAAATCCAAGCAGAAATGCTGCCCGTTTCCTATGCTTTTTAAAAAAATATGGCAGTCCATACTTTTCAATCAGTTTTAATTTCATATTCGTCTTTTGCAAATAAGGTTTCAGCTTTAAGAGATTTTTGCGTCCGGTATAAAAAATATACCCCTGTTCGCTGCTTTCCACATCCCAGATCACCACATCATTTTTAATAATGAGATTCATGAAACGTTCCGGAGCAAAACCATAAACCTCTGCCTTTACATATCCAAAAACGAAACGCAAAATAATTAACAGCATATGTCTCCATTCGATAAATAAGTTATTTTATGAATTGTTCCGGTTACTTTCATATCGCTGCCTGAAAAATAGCATATATGCAGGTCGCACCCATAAATACGGAGTGTGACTTTTTTGCAAGCAATCACGACCTCCTCTGAAGTATATAATAATAATCCTTTATAATTTTCTATAATGGCTTCACGATTCCCAAAAAGCCGGATTAAAACATCGCCATATATGACATCACCTGGTAATTCCAAAAAATACACCTGCCTGCAAGTTCTCTATTCAGTATATGTCCGACCCCAAACAGATATACCAGTAAAAAAGTTTCACATACAGAACTAGTATTTTGTTAATAGTGGGTACTAATTATCAACGAAGCAAGACTCTATGCATCCAAAACAGAGCTAAAACCGAAAAAAGGGTTACCGCTATATAGCGATAACCCTATTACACACAAATTATTTGAACTTTCTTTTTCTAGCTGCCTCTGACTTTTTCTTACGTCTAACACTAGGCTTCTCGTAATGCTCTCTCTTACGAATCTCCTGCTGAATACCAGCCTTCGCACAATTTCTCTTGAAACGACGAAGAGCGCTATCTAAAGTCTCGTTTTCTTTTACAACAACATTTGACATACTCTCACCCGACCTCCCTTCAGTTGCATATTGTGTCTGCCATACAACCTTGGGTTATTTAAAACACAAATAAGATTATAGCATAAAATTCCAATACGTCAATACTTTTTTAGTAATACCTGTTATCGTTTTAAAAATTATCCAGTAATGATTTATAAAATTCGCAATAATCATTTCGGTTTTCAGATGTGAAAGTCATTGCCTCACGAGGATGGCGGTTCAGTTGTCCGGTAAACATATATTGAAGGTCATAGCCCCAGACAACACCCTGCTGCTTAAGCGGTATCATATATTTTTCTATAAAAGTCAGTAGACTGTACAGGCTGTATTTCGGATTCTTGAGAAACCCAAGAAGAAGCTCCATCGCACAATTTCCAGCTCCTCTTCCCATTCCCTGTGCTGTTGCATCAAGATAGGAAACACCGTAAGAAAGTGTTTCAATTGTATTGGCAAAAGCAAGATTTTGATTATTATGAGCATGAAATCCAACCTTTTTTCCAGCCTTTTCAGCAATATCAAGATATGTTTTAGCAAGTGCCGCTGCATTTTCGGGATATAACGAACCATAACTATCTACCAGATAAATGACATCTACACTAGAGCCTGACAACATATCCAGGGCTTCTTCTACCTGATTTAAGTTTGCCTGTGAAATTGCCATGATATTACAAGTTGTTTCATAACCAAGTTCATGAAAATATTCTATCATTTCAATTGCAGCCGGTATCTGATGTATATAACAAGCCACACGTACCATATCAATAACGCTCTCACATTTAGGCAGAAAATCCTTCCTAAAATCACACCTTCCAACATCTGCCATAACTGCGATTTTCATATCAGAAATATTGTCTCCGACAATTGCCCGGATATCTTCTTCATTACAGAACTTCCACTTTCCAAAATCACTTTCTTTAAAAAGTGTCTTACTTGCTTTGTAACCAAATTCCATATAGTCTACACCGCTTTTAATATTTGACTTATAAAGCTCGGTAACAAATTCATCTGTAAACTCAAAATTATTGCAAAGTCCTCCATCTCGTATTGTTGCGTCAAGAACTTTAATATCATCCCGAAAATTCATCAAATTCCCTTTTCTTGCAGTCATCTCTTGTTCCTCCTCATAATCTTTGTGTAACCGGTTTCCTTTACAAATCGGTTATCCCACATCCACTATTGCAAAACCAGCACGACACTTTACCACTTTAAAGCGTGTCAGTAATTGCCATAAGTATAGCACCATTGCAATAATCTGTCAATTCTTTGAGTTTCCAAACAGCATCGAAAGGAAAATTCCATTTGTGACACACCAAGATCACGAAGTTATCCCATAATAAATCATTACGGTCTTGATGAAACCAGCATAGCATCCGCAGTTCCGTCTACATACCAATTTAATGTCAGTTTTTCTCCTCCATCGTTAATGTATCTCTCTTCTTTTATCTTATTATCTTCCGGGATATCCCATTCTACTACATATTCTCTTCTACAACCCTTTGATTCAAAAAATTCTTTTGTATCTTCCCACGCATAAGGATCATTTTCAAAGGATACCTTTGGAGATGGTATATTTTTGTCAGTATTGACATTAAAATAATAATATATTGCCAGAATTCCCAGCAAAAATAATATCAATATTATCAAAAAGCAAATAACAGCAGTTCTTTTCTTCATATTTTCTCCTAATACTTATATCAATAATATACATTACCATTGTTATAACATTTAAATTTATTTGTCCTAGTACTAATTTTAGTACCATTTTTATATGTAGTAAATGACAAACTAGCAGTTGCTGGATTTCCATTTGAACTTGATGTAGAAAAATTACCAACAGAATAAGGAGCTTCCACATATTGAACACTGTATGTATTCGAAGTAATACGTGCTTTGCCATCACTATAACCATATGAAAAACCAACTGTATGTGAAACAGAAAGAACCGTACAATCCGCAACTTTCAAATGTAAATATATAGTCTTACCACGTGATTGAACTGCTTTGGTTGAAGATTCCTGTTTTTCGTATACATACCATGTTGAAAATTCATCTAACGGTATACAGTCAATCAGTCTCATTTCTTCCCCTTTTTCTTGAGCTTTGACAATATCCAAATCTCCCCAGTTAGATATAAAAATTGCAAATACCATCATTAACGTAACAAAAATTTTTTTCATACAAATCTACCTCCATATATTATATTTTATAAATGCAATTGTATACCATGTTTTTATATATGTCAACAGTTGGTATGAAATTAATAGCCGCCAAATTTTTTATGAATTATGCTTAATTGTTTAGAAAATAAAAAAAGGATATTCTTGAAAACCATTCAAATGCCTTCAAAAATATCCTCTCTAATGAAATTGCCCTATCCCAGCTGATTTGCAGCAACTTCTTTTGCCTTCATAATCGCATCATTTATTCCAGCAGGATTCTTACCTCCTGCCTGTGCCATGTTCGGACGTCCGCCGCCACCGCCGCCCACAAGTGGTGCGATTTCTTTAATCAGATTACCTGCATGGGCCCCCATCTTAACCGCTCCATCCGTTGCCATAGCGATCAGGTTTACTTTCCCGTCATTTGCAGAGGCAATCACTATGATTCCTTCCACAACCTTTGCCTTTAACTGGTCTCCTAAATCCCTCAGTCCATTCATATCAACACCTTCTACCGCTGTTGCAATAATATTGTAATCACCAACCGCTACCATATCCGATGTTACATCTCCTAATGACTCATTTGCAAGCTTGGCCTTCAGGGATTCATTTTCAGATGTCAGTTCTTTCATCTGTGCCAACATATGCGTTAATTTATCTACCAGCTGTTCCGGACCTGCTTTCAGCAAGTGTGCCGCCTCTGTCATTCTGGATTCCATTTCCCTGTAATAAGAAAATACGCCCTCACCGGTTAAGGCTTCTATACGTCTCACACCGGAAGCAATACCTGATTCGGAAACAATCTTAAAGGTAGTAATTGCACCGGTATTCTTAACATGTGTACCACCGCATAACTCTATTGAAAAATCAGACATATTGACAACTCTTACCACATCACCGTATTTCTCACCAAACAATGCCATGGCACCCGTCTTTTTCGCCTCTTCAATCGTCATCTCTGCAATATTAACCGGCTGTGCCTTTGCAATCTCTTCGTTTACAATTGCTTCCACTTTTGCAATCTCCTCCACTGTCATAGGAGAAAAATGAGAAAAGTCAAAACGCAGGCGGTCAGGAGTTACCAGAGAACCCTTCTGCTCAACATGATTACCCAGAACCATCTTGAGTGCTTTTTGCAGAAGATGGGTTGCACTGTGGTTCTTACAGGTGTCTGATCTGTTTTTGCTGTTAATCTGAAGGTTGACCAAATCACCTGTCTTAAACATACCTTTTGTCACGATACCGACATGTCCGTATTTGCCGCCTTTTAATTTAATAGTATCCTTTACGACAAATTCAGCAGCATCCGTCTTGATCACACCCGTATCTCCCTGCTGTCCACCCATGGTAGCATAAAACGGCGTCTTCTCCACAAACAGGGTAGCCTCATCTCCCTCTGCAATTGCTTCTACAACAGCATCTGTTGTAAGAACTGTAATCTTAGATGTGAAATTGTCATTGTCATATCCCACAAATTCCGTTGTAACGGAAGGATCAATATCATCATATACCGTTGCATCTGCACCCATATAATTGGTTTCTTTACGGGCTGTACGTGCTTTTACACGCTGTTCTTCCATACAGACCTTAAATCCATCTTCATCTATACGGTATCCCTTTTCTTCCATAATTTCTTTTGTCAGATCAACAGGAAAACCATAGGTATCATAAAGCTTAAACACATCTGCCCCGGATAATGTCTTCTCTTCCTTCTTTGCAAGTATTTCTTCCATTTCTGCAAGAATGGCAAGTCCCTGGTCAATGGTCTTATTAAACTGGTTTTCTTCCTGTGTCAGTACCCGGAAAATAAATTCTTTCTTTTCCTCTAATTCAGGATATCCGTCCTTGGAACCTTCAATTACGGTCTCACTAAGCTTCGCAAGAAATGTTCCACTAATTCCAAGTAAACGTCCGTGTCTTGCAGCACGGCGAATCAGCCGCCTAAGTACATAACCTCTTCCTTCATTAGATGGCATAATACCATCTGAAATCATAAATGTCGCAGAACGGATATGGTCTGTAATCAAACGAATCGATATATCCTTATCAGCATCCTCATGATAAACTGAACCTGCAAGTTCACATACTTTATTCCGAAGTGCTTCAATCGTATCCACGTCAAAAATAGAATCTACATCCTGAACTACCACAGCAAGACGTTCCAATCCCATACCAGTATCAATATTTTTATTTTCTAATTCCGTATAATTACCATGTCCGTCATTATCGAACTGGGTAAATACATTATTCCAGATTTCAATATAGCGGTCACAATCACAGCCTACTGTACAGTCCGGCTTACCACAGCCGTATTTTTCTCCACGGTCATAATATATTTCAGAACAGGGACCGCAGGGACCGGAACCGTGCTCCCAGAAATTATCTTCCTTTCCAAAACGGAAAATTCTCTCCTTCGGAATTCCAATCATATGATTCCATAAATCAAATGCTTCATCATCTTCTAAATATACAGACGGATAAAGACGCTCCGGATCCATTCCCAGCACTTCGGTAAGAAATTCCCATGACCATGAAATCGCTTCTTTTTTAAAATAATCACCGAAGGAAAAATTACCTAACATCTCAAAAAATGTACCATGGCGTGCTGTTTTCCCCACATTCTCGATATCACCGGTACGAATACATTTCTGGCATGTCGTTACCCTTTTCTTGGGCGGAATCTCCTGTCCCGTAAAATATGGCTTAAGAGGTGCCATACCTGCATTGATCAGCAATAACGAATTATCATTATGTGGAACTAACGAAAAGCTGTTCATCTTCAGATGATCCTTGCTCTCAAAAAAGTCCAGATACATTTTTCTTAGTTCATTTAAACCGTATTTTTTCACATCTTTGTCCTCACTTATACGCTAATATTTCTTTAATTGAGCCGTTTAACTATGCTTCGCTGTCTGCATTATTTTCTGTCATACCTGCATCCTTTGCAAGCTTATTCTTCTTATATTTAATACCAAACATAATACCTGCAAAAGCAATCAGACCCAGTGCGACAAATTTAATAAGATACATTACAAATTCATTTAACAATAACATATTCATTCCTCCATTTTCTAATGTCTGTTGTCAAGTTCTTTTGTGATATCCTCCCATGTAACGCCCTTTTCCACCATTAATACCATACAATGATAGAGAAAATCGGATATCTCATATTTGATTTCTTCCGGATCAGGGTTTTTGGCAGCAATTACAATCTCTGTACATTCCTCCCCGACCTTTTTTAATATTTTATCAATTCCCTTTTCAAACAGGTAATTGGTATAAGAACCTTCCTTTGGATTTTCTTTCCGATTCTTAATGACATCATACACCTGATTAAAAACTGTAAGGGGATTGGTATCATCATACTCTTTCCTGGCAAGAGATGTAAAAAAACAGGTAGGATTGCCTGTATGACAGGCGGCTCCAATCTGGGAAACCTTTGCCAGAATGGTATCCTTATCACAATCAATGGTAAGTTCCTTTACAAACTGGAAATGTCCACTTTCCTCACCTTTCATCCATAACTTTTCCCTGCTTCTGGAATAGTAAGTCATTCTTCCGGTTTCCAGTGTCTTATTATAAGACTCTTTGTTCATGTAGGCCATCATCAATACTTCCTGCGTCTTATAATCCTGCACAATACACGGAATCAGTCCATTGTTATCCAGTTTGAAAGTATCAAAGTCCAAAGCACTTTCAAAAGTATTTACTTTTATATTATGACCGGCCAGATGTTGCTTTAATGCCATCATATCAATAGCTTCATGACCAGTATAAAGAACCGCTTGTGCGCCCGTTCCAGTAACCGCTTCCATCACTTCATCATAATCCGAACGTTCTACACTGATCATGATCGGAATGTCAATTCCCTCTTTTATTTCTCTTACCCTCTGTTCCATGCCATTTTTATAACCTAACAGCCATATGCCGCCTGCTCCCATTTCCTCACAATGGACAGCAAATTCAACAGCATCAATATCAGAGAGTTCAATGGCAACTCCTATTTTATCTTTACCAAAACGTTCTGATACTTCTTTCACAAAATGGATGTCCAGCTTTGCAGCATGCTTCATATATACCATGGCTGCTCCTGCATAAAGCATTTTTTTGACATCCTCTAATCTTTTCACGCCTCCTCCGACGATCAATGGAACCTCTGCTGCTTTGGCAATTGCTTTTAATCTCTCAATATCAGGCTCCCTGTTTTCTTCAATCGCACTCATATCCATATAAGCAATTTCATCGGCTCCTCCGTTGGAATAGCTCACCGCAGCATCTAAAGCATCCGCTTTATCTAACTGGGCAATTAATTTTACGTAACTCATAATCTCCTCCAGGTTTCTTGTAATATGGTATCTTACTCACAACAGGTATTGAAAAAACACCTTCAGGTAAGTTATTTTTCATTATTATGATAATGTTCCTTTTGTAGAAAGAACCGCATCCTTCATTCTGGAATCAATCTGGGTTGCTTCATCCAAAGCCTTTGCAAAAGCCTTGAAAGCCGCTTCTATGATATGATGGTTATTGCTCCCATCTAACTGCTTTAAATGCAGGTTCATCCCTGATGCATAGGAAACCGCATAAAAGAACTCCTTTACCATCTCTGTATCAAAGTATCCCACCTGATCCACAGTTAAATTCATATCATAGGAAAAATATGGTCTGCCCGACAAATCCAATGCACAAAGCATCAATGTCTCGTCCATTGGCAGGATTCTCTGACCATAACGTTTGATTCCTTTTTTGTCACCGATCGCTTTCTTAATTGCCTCACCTAAAACAATGCCTGTATCTTCAATGGTGTGATGGGAATCTACATACAAATCCCCTTTTACCAGCAATTTTAAATCAAAAAAACCATGTCTGGCAAAGGAATTCAACATATGGTCAAAAAAGCCAATGCCTGTATCAATTTTGGTCTGACCAGAGCCATCAATATGCAGTTCCAGCTTAATATCTGTTTCATTTGTTTTACGTTCAACATATGCAATTCTGCCTGCCATAGTGTAATCTCCTTATAAATCCACACATAATCGTTAATATATTATCATATTTCTTTCTAAAATACCATATCTTGTAGTAAATTTTTGACCGGTCTATATATTTTATAGAAAAAAGAACTCTATTTTTCACAGAGTTCTTTCATCATGTAATAGAAGTCTTTTTTATGATTCAAACCTGACTTTAATGGAATTTGCATGAGCGGTAAGCTGTTCACTGGCTGCAAAATCCATAATATCCTGATGAATCGGTTCCAATGCTTCTTTGGAATAATAAATGATACTGGATTTCTTCACAAAATCATCCACGCTGAGCGGTGAAAAGAATTTGGCGGTTCCATTGGTAGGCAACACATGATTGGGTCCTGCAAAATAATCTCCTAACGGTTCTGAGCTGTATTCTCCGATAAAGATGGCACCTGCATTTTTTATCTTCATCATCACTTCAAATGGATTCTTCGTCACAATCTCTAAATGTTCACTGGCTATATCATTTGCTGCCAAAATAGCATCTTCCATGCTGTCGGCAACCAGAATATATCCATAATTATCAATCGACTTCTGCATGATCTCTTTCCTATCAAGTTCAGAAATAAACTGATCCACTTCAGCAGAAACTTTATCTGCAAGCTCTTCCGAAGTTGTGACTAAGATAGCTGAAGCAAGCTCATCATGCTCTGCCTGTGACAGCAAATCAGCAGCAACATAACGGGGATTCGCACTCTCATCAGCCAGTACAAGAATCTCCGAAGGCCCTGCAATGGAATCAATACTGACATAACCATATACCGCACGCTTTGCTAATGCAACAAAAATATTGCCAGGTCCAACAATCTTATCTACCTTGGGAACGGACTCTGTACCATATGCAAGGGCTGCAATCGCCTGTGCCCCGCCCGCTTTATATATCGCATCTACTCCTGCTTCATTGGCAGCAACCAGAGTAGTCGCATATACTTTTCCATCTGCATTACAAGGTGTAGTCATAATAATATTTTTCACACCTGCAACCTTAGCAGGAACAATATTCATTAGCACGGAAGAAGGATATACTGCTTTCCCGCCCGGAACATATACACCAACAGACTGAAGTGGTGTCACTTTCTGTCCTAACATAGTGCCGTCTTCTGTCGTATCAAACCAGCTGTACTGCTTCTGCTTTTCGTGATATGTCCTAATATTCACAAGTGCTTTGCGGATTACCTCCAGCAGATGTGCATCCACTTCTTCGTAAGCTTTTTCAATCTCTTCCTTTGTCACCTTAATATTTCCCTCATGGATGTCTGCTTTGTCAAATTTCTTTGTATATTCAAATAACGCTTTATTGCCGTTTTCTTTAACTGCATCTACAATTTCCTGCACCGTATCTGCATACTGGGTATAATTATTGGGACTTCTTTTTAACAGATTGTTTAGAAGGTCTTTCTTTGTTTCATTTGTTAATTTCACGATTCTCATATTATAAGTTTTCCTTTCTAAAATATATAAAATTGCATGAATCCTTTTACTCTTCTGGCACAAGTCATAAAATATCCATGCAGATAAGACTCAGCTGTAAAGCAGCTGCTTCAAATCTCTTACTATTTTTAAAATTCGTTCCTGCTCCATCTTAAGACTGACCTTATTTACTACCATTCTACAAGACAACGGACAAATTTCCTCTAATACCTCCAATCCGTTTTCCTTCAAGGTTGTTCCTGTCTCCACGATATCCACAATGACATCAGACAAATCCACAATCGGTGCTAATTCCACAGAACCGTTTAATTTAACAATTTCCACCGTCTGGTTCTTTTTTGTGTTAAAATAATCCTTTGCAATGTTAGGGTATTTACTGGCAACACGGATAATTTCATTTTTTTGTAATGTTTCCTTAGCGGAAGCAGGTCCACAGACACACATCCTGCATTTTCCAAGTCCTAAATCCAGCACTTCGTATATGTTATCCCGTTCTTCTTCTAAAATAGTATCTTTTCCCACTACTCCGATATCCGCTGCACCATATTCTACATATGTCGGTACATCTCCAGCTTTGGCAAGGAAAAAACGCAGCTTCAATTCTTCATTCGTAAAGATCAGCTTCCTTGTATCCGGATCTTTCATTTCCTCACAGGTAATTCCAATTTGTTCCAAATAACCAAGCGTCTTTTTTGCCAGACGACCTTTGGCTAAAGCAAATGTTAAATATCTCATTTTCATCCTCATTTCTATATGTATTGCAGTCTAACAAAACTCAATATCTTCAATTAATGCACCACTGATTTCTTCCGATACAAAATCATAAACATCAACCGTGGTATCAGAAGTCAGATAAAACATGCCGGAAAAATGATTTTTCTTTCCATATGCAGCATAATCCCTGATTTCTTTTTTTCTGGATTTGCGGATCAGTTCCACTTTTCTGCCTGATCTTCGTAAATGATTCGCTAAACGGATCGCCGTCTTTTGTTTTTCAATGTCATATAAAATGATACTGTCTGAATTGTCAATGGGAACTTCAATCTTCTGTCTGGAGATTGCCATCATCAGATCATCAATATAAAATGCAAAACCAATCGCCGGTGCATCTTTTCCATATTGACTAAGCAGGTTATTATAGCGCCCACCCTTTACAACTGCATCACCCGTTCCGTATGTATATCCCCTGAACATGATTCCGGTATAATATTCATAACGGCTGAGCAGTGAAAAGTCAAAACTGATATATTTTTCATACCCGGAGTAGGATAATGCTTTATATACCTTTTCCAGCCTCCTGATGGCTTCTAACGAAACTGCATTTGTCACAAGCGTTCTGGCATTTTCCAGCATTTCATATCCGCCAAACAACTGGTCAAAACTCAGTAAAACTTTTTTCACTTCTTCGTTTAAATCCAGCTCCTTTATTAAAGATTCCAGACCAAAAAAATTGCGATTGTGTATATAATCCCTTACTGTATCTACGGTATTTTTATCCAGTTCGGCCTCTTCCAAAATCCCTTTAAAAAAATCCACCTCACCAATCTCTATCTGAAATTCTTTTAATCCCACAGCCAGAAAACAATCAATGACAGTAGCAATCACCTCTGCATCTGCTGCGGAGGAATCATCATTAATTAATTCCGCACCCAGCTGGGTGATCTCATTTAATTTTCCCTGATGGTTATGTGTATTAAAAAAGGTATTTCCCTGATAACACAGACGGATTGGCAGCTCCTCATCATGATAATATTTAGCGGCGCATCTGGCAATGCTCGGTGTAATATCAGGTCTTAATACCAGCGTATTGTTCTCCCTGTCAAAGAATTTGTACATTTCATTCGATGTGGCAGAACCTTTATCCTGATTAAATATATCAAAAAATTCAAAAGTCGGGGTTTCTATATCATTATAACTGTATAGAGAAAGGACATGATGCATTTTATGAAGAATCTTTAATTTCTTCTTGCATTCATTGTCATAGATATCTCTTACTCCCTCCGGAGTATGTAACAGTTTTTCCATTTTATTTGTCTCCTTTTCTGTCATGAAAATATTACTGCATGGCTTTATTCCGCTGATAACCGCATCCGTTTCATTCCTCATGCAATGAGCCAGTTAGCCATGCATGTACCAATAATGTACTACTGCTGTGAAAACAAAACCACTGCACCCACTTTAACAAATTAAAGTGATACTTCGATAATTCATTAAATCATGGTTATTATAGGGGAAAGCAGCCGTTCTGTCAATAGCTAAGAATAGATTTATAGGGCTGCCACATTGGTAAAATGCAACAGCCCCTATTGATTTCATAAATCTTTATTATCACTATAACTGATTTTCATATTTTGCAATGTGCTTTGCAATCAGTTTCTCATCATCAAAATAATTGATCCGCATTGCTTCTTTTACATCAGATAAAGTCTTAGCGGCAACTTTTTGGGCTTCCTCACTTCCCTGCTTTAGGATATCATAAACATATGCGATATCCTTTTCATACTGATGCCTGCGGTTTCTGATGGGGTCCAGTTCTTCCTGAATAACACTGTTCAGGAATTTCTTCACCTTTACATCTCCAAGACCGCCCTTTGTATAGTGTGCCTTCAACTCATCCAGATTTGCATAGTCCGGTAAATACCGCTCAAAATGTTCTTCCTTACAAAATGCATCCAAATAAGTAAATACCGTATTCCCTTCCAGCTTTCCGGGATCCGTAATCTTAATATGGTCCGGATCTGTATACATACTCATGACCTTTTTCTTAATTTCTTCCGGTTCCTCAGCAAGATAAATGCAGTTCCCCAGAGATTTACTCATTTTCGCTTTGCCATCAATGCCCGGCAGCCTTAAGCATGCTTCATTTTCCGGAAGCAGTATATTGGGTTCCGTTAAAGCTTCCCCATAAACCGAATTGAACTTATGTACAATCTCCTTTGTCTGCTCCACCATTGGCATCTGATCCTCTCCTGCCGGAACAGTAGTTGCCTGAAATGCGGTAATATCCGCTGCCTGGCTGATAGGATAAGTAAAAAATCCTACAGGAATACTGGTTTCAAAATTACGCATTTTAATCTCTGTCTTAACAGTGGGATTACGCTGTAATCTGGAAACTGTTACCAGATTCATATAATAGAAACTAAGCTCGGTAAGTTCCGGAATCTGTGATTGGATTAAGATAGTAGATTTTTCCGGGTCAATGCCACAGGCAAGATAATCCAGTGCCACCTCAATAATATTCTCGCGCACCTTGTCCGGATCATCCGCATTATCCGTAAGTGCCTGTGCATCTGCAATCATAATATAAATCTTGTCATATTCACCGGAATTTTGCAGTTCCACTCTTCTTTTCAGTGAACCTGCATAATGTCCTACATGAAGCCTTCCGGTTGGTCTGTCACCTGTTAATATTATCTTTCCCATTTGTTATTCTCCTCATTTATGATATTACAAATATACTGCCAAATTGCCGACAGCAAGACATTTCATCTGCATATTTCATTCATTATGCCATCATAGCAGATTATGGATAAAGATTCAAGTAATGCATTTCACCCATGCTCTTTCTTACGTTCCACCAAATCTGTATTGACTGCTTCCAGGTAATGAACTAATGCTGCTCCCTCTGGCCTGATAAAATATCTGGAATCCAGTTCCGCATATTTAAAATTCTTGGCATGTCCATCCCTTGCAATCCGGTCCACATATTCCTTTAACACACGAAACGGCAGATAATAAAACTCATTCCTTGCCGTAAAATAGATCAGTAAAAAACTGATTCCTCCCTGCTTTTCAAAATTCTCCATAAAATTCATCTGATGCTCATGGATATTCTGCATCGGAAACGTATCCGTATGGCATTCCTTGGCATCAAAACAGATCGGGACGGACTGTACCACTCCAATATAATCTACCGTGGAATCTTTTTCAAAATAAGCAAGGGTAATATGCCTGGTTGCTTTATCAATCTCAATTGGTGTGATCGGTGTGGGAATCTTCTGTACCAGCGCCAGAGATTTTTCCGCATAGATATCATTTGTCATATTAATGAGCTCCTCAAAAGTCGAGCCTCGAAGACCTCTGGAATTCCACGTTGCCATATTCTGCTCCTTTATCTTAAGAAATAGATTCAAAAATCATGTTAAAATATTGCATTTTTTATCTCACAAAACTTCTCAGGTAAGTCTGCATAAAATTTTCTGCCTGAAAGTGTTCCTGACAATTCCTCCTGACACGGAAAAGTAATCTCACTGGCATGCAGCAGCTGATACCGCAGCCCAAACTCTCTTTTCAGCAAAGCATTCACACTCTTAAGTCCGTATTTACCATCTCCAATGACAGGATGCCCTACAGCCTGCAAATGTGCACGGATCTGATGAGTTTTCCCAGTTATCAGCTTTACTTTAAGCAGGGTAAACTCCATATCCCGAAATTCCCCATGTGCAAGCGGTTCATACATAGTTTCAATATAAGCAGGTCTCTCCTCTTTATTTTTCCCTGCATCCTCGATAGACTTATAAATAAGAACCTGATTATGGGATGCTTTTTTGACCAGAAATCCTTTTATCGTACTTGGAGATGCTATATTGCCGGAAACAATGGTAAGATAATATTTATCAAGCGTCCGTTCTTTTAACATATGGGACAGTGTCCGGGAACCCTTTAAAGACATTCCGGCCAAAATGATTCCGCTGGTATTCCGATCAAGCCGGTTACAGACAGATGGTGTAAATAAAGAATCTGCCCAGGGTTTTGTACCATAATAATCCACAATCTGTTCATTCAAAGAATAATCTCCCGCCTCTGCCTTTTGTGACAAAAGACCAGCCGGTTTATTCAGGATTAAAATATCCTTATCCTCATAAATAATCTCAATCCCTTTAAGTGCTTCCCATTCTCTGACCGGAGAAATGTCCTTACAGACTGTCACAGACTGTCTGTTATCCGGATTATGTAATGCATCCTCCTGTCTTTTGGCATCAAAAACTGGTATCATTTTGTCCTTCCTAAACTTTGCAATGGTTTCATCCGTCATATAAACCTGAATGGTATCACCGGTATTCAGGATTTCATTCCCTGCCGCCTTTTTATTATTCCATTTAATATTCTTTTTCCGAAGCATTCTGTACAGAAAACTTTGGGGTGCATCATCCAGATATTTCCCCAAAAATTTGTTCAGCCGCTGTCCGGCATTTGCTTCACTGATTCTGATTTCCTGCATTGGTCATTCCTCTTATTATCTTAAAAACAGCCCATGGGGCAGTAATTTGGCAGCCATCAACACAGCCTTCATCGGCAGACCATAAACAGAAATCTCTTTTCCTGCCCTGGCATCCCGCAATGCTTTTCTCACTACTGGTTCTGTTTTTACTGTCACAAGCTTTTTCAAAGGCTTTTGCTTATTCTCCCCGTTAGAAATCAGCAAAAATTCCGTATCCACCGGTCCCGGACAAACTGCCGTTACCGTAATGCTTTCTCTTCTCAGTTCTGCATGCAGTGCTCTGGAAAAGCTAAGCACAAAAGCCTTTGATGCTGCATATACCGCAAATTCCTTTTGAGGCATAAAAGCAGACGCGGATGCCAGCTGAAGGATATTCCCTGGTTTTGCCATGTAGGGCAGCACCATATATGTCATAGCGACCAATGCTTTGTCATTCAATTCCACCATATTTACAGCATCATTTAATTCTATCCTGTCAAAACGTCCTGCCCTGCCCGCACCCGCAGCATTCACTAAAACCCTCACTATAGGAGATTCCTCCATCAGGCATTTTGATAAAATCTTCAAGTCAGATTCCTTACAGATATCCAGATCAAACACCCTGACCAAAAGATTGCACACTTCTTTTTTTAATGCCAGCAGACGTTCTTTCCTTCTGGCAATTATCCATACTTCCTCTATTGTTCTCGTACATTGGTCCAGTTGTCTTACAAATTCCTGACCTATACCCGAAGATGCCCCTGTAATAATTGCTATTCTCTTTCTCACTCTTACAGCCACCTCCAGCCCGGAAGGTATTTATTTTTAATCGTACCGCCTAAAAGCTTTCCAAATCCTAAAGGATAATGTTCCACGCAGATCAGGCAGATTCCATCTTGCTGCTCTTTCATTTCCTTTAATTCCAGTTCTATGGTCTCACCCTTCAAATATTTTATCACACGCTCATCTTCTGCCTTCAGGCAGATTACATTTGGAAACTCTGATGCTTTCAGAAACATTGCAAGAGACTGGCTCGGTTCAAAACGGTTCTTCTTCATATCTCCCATATAAAGACCGCAGCGTAAAATTCTAAGTCCCCGTACATACGGCATCTTTTCGGGAATATAAAATACCCGTTCCTTTTGTACATCCATACGCGATAAATCAAAAGGATACGCTATCCCTTTTATAAAATCAACCGCTTCCTTGCTTAATCTCTCTTTCGAAAATGCATATTCCGCAATCGGTGCCTCCGCTTTTCCCCCTCTTTTTCTCACCATTGCCACAAAATGCCCTTCCCCTTCAATCCGGTGCGGCCATAATCTTCTGCACTTGGCAAGCTCTTTATTGCCAGTATTCCCCCATTCAGGGTGTCCTTTATCAAATCCGTCAAACATCGGAAGTTCTTCCAGATAAAGAGAGTCATCCAAAGAAAGCAGGTATTCTATGGACTGCTCATTTTCTTCCTTCGAAAAAGTACAGGTTGAATATATGATACTGCCCCCTGGCTTTAACATAGTCACTGCCTCTTTTAAAATGGAACGCTGTAAGCCCACGAAGAGTTCTACACCATTATTTTCCCATGCTTTTATCATACTGCTCTGTTTCCGGAACATTCCTTCTCCAGAACATGGTGCATCGATTAGAATCTTGTCAAAATATGCCGGAAACCTTTTGGCAAGCTCATTGGGAGGTTCGCTTGTTACCAGAGCATTTCCCACGCCAAAGATTTCAATATTTTTAAGAAGTGCTTTTGCCCTGGAATTGCTGATATCATTAGTTACCAGAAGCCCCGAACCACAAAGCTTTGCTGCCAGTTCTGTAGACTTGCCCCCTGGGGCAGCACAAAGGTCTAACACTGTATCCCCTTTTTCCACTGGAAGCAGGCTTGCCGTTGTCATGGCAGAAGGCTCCTGAATATAATAAAGTCCTGCAAAATAAAAGGGATGCTTTGCCGGCTTTTCTTTCTTATCATAATAAAAACCGTTAGGACACCATGATACCGGCTTTAATTCATATGGTGACAGTTCCAAAAACTCTTCTACCGAAATCTTGGCCGTATTCACCCGGATTCCCTGATGTGCCTCATGCTCAAAAGACGCCAGATACGCTTCATAATCAGTCCCTAACATCTCCCTCATTTTCTCTTCAAATACGATTGGTAATTCCATTCCTTTTTATCCTATCTAAGGCTTTGTGCCTTATAACCCTCCGAAATAATATCCAGCTGTTTTGAAAAACGCTCCAGCTGTTCCAAATTCTCCGTTTGATATACTTTATAAAATTCATCCTGAATTTTAAGAACTTCACGCTTATTTGCCACTTTAAACAAATTCTGGATATTAATCAAAATATCCGAAACCAACGTAGCCTTAACCTGAAAGATATTCTGGGCATCCATAATCTCATCCCGCACAGATCCCATTTCTTCATCCAGTGTGATGATCGCATCAGATGCCTTTAACAGCTTTTCTCTGATATGTTCTGGCATATTGCCTTTATATTTATATTGCAGAGAATGCTCGATAGTCGCCCAGAAATTCATTGCCAGCGTCCGAATCTGAATTTCTGCCTGAATCCGTTTGGTTCCATCCAATGTATACACATCATAATAAATGATCATATGATAACTTCTATAGCCGCTTTTTTTCATATTATGGATATAATCCTTCTCCCGGACCACCTCCATATCTGTACGTCTATGTATAATTTCAACCACTTTTTCGATATCTTCTACAAACTGACACATAATACGAATACCTGCCATATCCGAAATCCTGTCATCAATTTCCTCAATTGCAATATGCTTTTTCTGCATCTTATCCAATATGCTGGATATCTTTTTTACTCGTCCTGTTACCTGTTCAATTGGCGAATATAAGCCTGCATTCCGGTATTCTTCAATAATATGGTTAAATTTTACGACCAATTCATCTACTGCTAACCGGTAAGGATCAAGTATTTCTCGCCAAAGTTGAATTTCCATAGTGTAGTCACCCCATCCTTTTTCTTTTTTTATTTATCCCAAGTACATTATCTATATCCTTTTTACACACAGATATATTTATATTAACATATATACTGCTAAAATGAAAGAACTACTCCTCATCAATTTTTCGCAAATATAGATAAGAATTGACAGTTTCCTCATTCCCATCCTGATCGTATATGTATATGGCAAAATGCAGGTGTACCGGGAACTTACCCACAGTCCCCTCTTCTCCTTCACCGGTGTTTCCCATAAAACCCAGTAATTCTCCTGCTGCCACCTTTTTCCCGGCAGTGATTCCGGCCGCATAGGAGTCAAGATGTGCATAATAATAATAAATTCCAGATTCTGATGTAACCCCGATCCGATAGCCGCCAAGATACAGCCATCCAATATTTGTGATAACCCCATCCGTAGCACTTACAACCGGTATTCTGCCTGCTTCATTTTCTTTGTCCATGATATCACAGCCATCATGACCTCCATTTTCCCTTGCAGCACCATAAGTATCCTCATAAGAAATCTCTTCCCGGTAGGATATGGGAATCGGAAAGCATTTTATATCCGACAGGATCTGATTGGAATATTCCTCTCTTTTCTTCCCTATTGCCTGATATTCTCCGCTCTTTCTCAACAAAAAATACTGCATTCCTGCAAGAGAGAATGCTTCAAAAAATATTACACATAAAATACTTAAAATAAATTTGAACTGCTCACGCATAAAAACCTCCACATATATAATATATGTGGAGGCCGGCAATTTATCATTTAAAGTGAACATTCAATTCTGCGTATTATGTAATTCGCTTTCTCATATATCTCCAACGGATCTGCATTTGTCCGGTAAACACCATTTACATATAATATTTTACCTGCAATCATCGTCATGATCAGATTTTCATTGCTCCCGCTGTATACCAGATTGTTTACAAAATGATTCCACGGCTGCATATTGGGCTTTAGTAAATCAATCAAAATCAAATCTGCCTGTTTTCCTTCTGCAATACTGTTACAGTCTGAAAGACCCAGCAGCTCTGCGCCATTCACGGTTGCCATTTTTAAGACCTCATAAGGTGAAAGGACCGCAGCATCCTTATATTTGATTTTTTGTAAAACTGCTGTCAGATACATCTCTTTAAAAAAATTCAAACTATTATTGCTGGCAGGTCCGTCTGTTCCGATTGCCACTGGAATACCGTTTTCCACATATTCCTTTACCGGAGCAATACCGCTGGCAAGCTTAAGATTCGACGAAGGATTCGTTACTGCATAAATACCTTTTTCTTTCAGAATCTGCCTGTCCTTATCAGTTGTATATACCAAATGATGCCCTGCACCGCCATATTCAAATAATCCTAATTCATTCATCAGCTGCACCGGTGTCACTCCATGACGGCGGATACATTCCTGTACCTCCCGTTCCGTCTCACTGTTATGCATAAAAACCGGAGCATGATATTTATGGCTTAACGCTGCAATTTCCTTTAACAAAGATTCACAGCAGCTATATTCGGAATGAAATCCCAATTTATAATCCACCAGCGAATGTGAATCGTGAAATGTTTCATAATCCCTGACCAACGTATCAACAGCCTCTGTTACCGGTTCTGTCATGCCGAATACGGTTCCCGATAAAACAACCCGGAAATTCATGTCTATACAGGCCTTTGCAATCATTTCCGGATGAAAATACATTTCAAAGCTGGTAGTAATTCCTCCTCGGATATATTCTAATACTGCTAACTGCATCAGAGTATAAATATCTTCCTTGGCAAGCTTTGCCTCTGCCGGAAAAATCTTTTTATCCAGCCATTCCTGTAACAGCAGATCATCTGCAAAAGAACGCAGGAAAGTCATCGGTCCGTGGGCATGGCAATTCTTAAATCCCGGCAATAAAAGATTTCCCATACAGTCAATCTGTTCATCAAATGCTTCGGTATGCTCAGCCGGTTCTCCCTTTATAACCTTCTCAATCCTGTCATCCTTAACCCACACTTCACCTAAAAACGGTTCCTCTTCCTGCTGCATGGCAAGAATCCTTGCATGATATAATCGTATTCTCATAATAACCTCTTATAGATTTGCCACAACTGATTTCACCAGTAACTGAAACTTAGGTGCCACTTCATCAGCAGCCGCCTTTACCTCTTCATGGGAAAGCGGTGCTTCACTAATTCCTGCTGCCAGGTTCGATATAAAAGATATCCCGCATACCTTCATCTGCATATGATTAGCGGCAATCGCCTCCACCGCAGTACTCATACCCACCGCACAAGCCCCCAAAGCCTTACACATCCTGATCTCTGCTGGTGTCTCATAGCTTGGACCGGACAGCTGTAGATAAACTCCCTCTCTGATAGAAATGCCTAATTCCTTACTGCTTGTCCTTATATTATCCTGAAGCTCTTTATCATAGATTTCACTCATATCCGGAAATCTGACACCAAAAGCGTCTTCATTGGCACCTAATAACGGATTGGGAACAAAACAGGAAATATGATCCGTTATCATCATCAGATCCCCGCATTGAAACCCCTCTTTGATACCACCGGCTGCATTGGTAAGAAACAATATTTCCGCTCCCATTGCATGCATCAGGCGAACCGGTAATACCACATCCTCCATTGAATATCCTTCATAATAATGGACACGTCCCTGCATAATGACAACCGGGGTATCCTTAATATATCCAAATACAAAACGCCCTTTATGCCCAGCTACCGTTGACTGTGGAAAGTCCGGAATATCGGCATAATCCAAAATCATCGATATGGAAATCTGCTCCGCAAAATCTCCAAGACCGGAACCAAGAATCAATGCTACCCTGGGTATAAAATCCGTCCTCTTTCTCACATATTCCAGACATTTCGCTACACGATCCGCAACCTTTCCCATATAAGCCTCCGTAATTTATATCTTATTTTAACTGTAATGATGATTCTTATAAAATTCTTCTATTACCTGCGGTTTTCATTATCCCAGAAATATACGACAACAGGATCCCCGATATCATAATTCTTATACAATGTCTCTGCGAGACTGTATGGAAGATTCACACAACCATGAGAACCACTATAATAGTAAATGCTTCCACCATAAGTGCTTCTCCAGCCTGCCGCATCATGCAGTCCGATTCCTCCGTTAAACTGCATCCAAAACGTAACAGGTGACTCATATTCATATTCATACGTAGTCTCTTGTACTTTTACCTTTTTTTTGCCCTTTTTCTTTGTTACCGTTTTGGTAACCGGCTTCTTTTCACCACGCAGCACTGTAGGGCTCAATTTGTCCTGAATAGCATATAATCCAATACAGGTTCCATGACCTGCCGCTTCTTTACCGGAAACACAGTCACCTTCTGCCAGCTTTTTGCCGTTTTTATAGGCAATCACCTTCTGTTCCGAAAGATTCACTTCAATATAAGTATCTCCGATATCATTTTCACCATCCAGAGTATATCCCTTACTATCAAAAACAACATCTACTGTTGAAGGTTTTCCGGATGTTAACGCTTTATATAGTACTTTTTCTGTTTCCTCTTCATTCAATTCATATCCAAATGCACTTCCGTATACTTTAACTGTCTTGTCATTAAACGAAGTGGTGAAAGTTCTGTCCGAATCAAGAGTATTATATTCCTTCGCAAGGGACTGCACATACTTTCTTACAAGCTTTTGTGACACTTCGTAGGAATCATTCTTTTTCTCCAAAACCTCATCATACAATTCCATACCCGGCTCCAATGTAATATCATCTAGCTGAAGCTTCACTTCACTTTGGGCATATTCATTTTTTAATTCTAATTCCTCTTTCAGTTCCTCATCCGTATCATAAATATCCGGAAGATCATAGCAGCCTGCTTCCATCATGACAAGAGAAGCCATAACAGATGATAAACTATCCCTCACTGCTGCTTCAAATTTATCCCTGTCTATTGTACTTCCTAAAACCTCTTTTACAATAGTAAATTTACCATCCTCCACACCAACAAATGCATCCTTTGGTGCCACCATAACTTTTTTATCCAGCATCTTCATCTCGTTGAAAATATCGGAAAGTGCAGAATCTTCCCATTTGGCATCAGCTCCTATCTCAAATTCATGAGGGGAAAACATATTTACAAACCAGAGATATGCCTGCTGTTTTTTTAAACAGACATTAAACTCATCACGCAGGGAAATCTGCATGGAAATATCCTTGCCATCTATGGTAATCTGATTTCCATCAATCGTTTCGATTGTCAGCACATAGTCTTTATAAAAATTGTCAAGTGTCTGCTTTGCTAACTCCTTATTCATACCCGAAACATTTACACCATTAATCGCAACATCCTGGTAAAAATGCCCGGAAAAATATATATAACCCGTAAAATAAGCAATTATTAAAAGTGATGCAGCCAAGCCTAACACAATCCACATGGTCTTTTTGCTTTTAGGCTTTGTATTATCCACTGCATTTTGTTCAGCCGCTTTTTTAGCTTCTTCTATTCGTTTGCTTTGTGTAATCGCATTGCCGGATACCGCTGGTTTTTTCTCTTCCTCTGAGATAACTTTTTTCTCATTTCCTTTTATATCTTTATTGTGCGATTGATTTTTCTTATCTTCTCCGGACTCTTTTTTTTCGGTTAAATCTCTCTTATCATCCTTGGCAGATTCTTTCGTCTTCACTGAATCCTTCTTATCATCCTTGGCAGATTCTTCCATCCTCGCTGAATCCTTCTTATCATTCTTAGCAGATTCTTCCGTCTTGCCAAAATCTTTCTTTTCGTCCTTATCAGTCTCTATTTTCTTGTCAGCGTCTTTCTTTTCGTCTCTGACAGACTCTTCTTTTGATTCATTATTCTTATCCTCTATGGCCTCCTCTTTTTCAGACAAGTCCTTCTTTTCTTCCTTAGAAGATCCTTCTTTCTTGGAAATGTCTTTATTTTTTTCCGCAACAGTTTCTTTTCCTGATTCTGTCACCTCTTTCTTTTCTTCTTTTTTATCGGATATCTCTTCTTTTGGCATTTTTCCTGTGGAACTTTCTCTTTCATCCTTCTTCAATTCAGAAGAAGGCACTTTTTCATATAAATCTTCAAAATCAGTAACCGTACTGTTCTCTTTTGCTGTAATATCCGTCTCTTCTTTCTGTATTATTTTTTTCTTTTCGTTCATTTACGCACTCCTACATTACTCATGTTCAAGCGTGACCGATACAATTTCCGGCAGATTATTCACACGGAATTTGAACGTATGGTTACCAAGACCACCGCTTAAAATCATGTATTTACCTGAATATTCAAATAATCCTTTATCGTACTTCGGAAAAAAATGAATCATAGGTGACAAAGCTCCCCCTAAAAACGGAATCCGAATCATCCCTCCGTGTACGTGCCCTGAAAAAGTAAGATTTGCACCCCATGCTGCATAATCTTCAAAATAATCCGGATTATGTGCCATAAAGATATGATATTGCTCGGGATTGCACTTCCCAAAAAGAGAATCCAGATACCCTTTTTCCATTGGGGTGCGAAGCATACGTTTATAAAGTTCCGGTGTCAGATTCAGCCCATACAGACATATACCGCAATTGTCTCTTACTAACATTGTCTTTTGGTCTAAGAGCAGATGAATATCAGGAGATAATTCTTCCAAAAATTTTTCCCACATATCCTGATATATATCTGTATAAATACTGGTACGCAGCTCATGATTTCCCATACTGAAATACACTGGTGCAATACTCGCCAGTGCATTCATCGTATCTGCGGCAAATGATACATCTTTTCCAGGTTTACCAACTATCATATCCCCCGTAACCAGAATGATATCCGGCTTTAACTTAGCAACCGCATGGATTAATTCTTCGTTATTTTTTCCAAAAGAAACATTATGCAAATCGGAAAGCTGTACGATATGAAATCCCTGAAAACTCTGGGGGATTAAAATATCCTTGATCTGATATCTGGTAACTGCTAATCTGTGGTTTTCATAGCAACTGATAATACTCACCACAGCTAGACATACAACAATAAGTATACTAAGAATTCCTAATATATTCAAGCACAAATTCATTGGTAACTCCTTAATTTTAATAAATATTAATATATTGTAAAAATAATTTTTCTAATGCATGATGGTATTTCTGCTGTTCAACAGGTTCAATCGCGATTATATTTACACTTCCAAGAGGATTTCCTGCCTGTTCGTATACTACCTTTGCAACAATATCACCCTTCTCAACCGGTGCTGCTTCTTTTACCATTTCTATTTTTTTAGTTATATCTCCGTTCTTGGAATCCCCGACAAATACATAGTGAAAATCCTGCTCTGCCTCTACTGTTACCTGCTTTTTCACACCATTTTTAATCTCAATCTGATTATTTCCTTCCAATACTTTATTATCCTCATAAATGGTACAGTTCGCAAACCCATAATCCAGAAGCTTTGCCGCATCAGAATACCGGATATCCTTTGTCTTAGAACCCATGACAACTGCAATCAGCGTAGTTCCGTTTCTGGTTGCCGTAGCTGACATAGAAAAGCCGGCAGCAGATGTATACCCTGTCTTTAACCCGTTCGCACCGTCATATTTTTTTAAAAATTTATTTGTATTGGCAAGCCCGAATTCAGACTCTCCCTTTCTGGTTTTATGAATAATCGTATCCATCCAGATTGTGGAATAATTTGTCACTTCAGGATGCTTTAACAATAATTCCCTGGATAGAATGGCAATATCTCTTGCACTCATTAAATGTCCGTCTGCTTCTAAGCCACAGGCATTTTCAAAATGAGTATTTGTCATTCCCAATGCTGCCGCTTTTTCATTCATCATGGCAACAAAACCGGGCTCACTTCCTGCGATGGCTTCTCCAACTGCAACAGCTGCATCATTAGCTGAGGATACAATCATACATTTTAACATATCCTCTACCGTCTGAGTTTCTCCCACTTCAAGATAAACCTGGCTTCCACCCATACTCGCAGCATGTTCTGATACAGTAATGGTATCCTCCAACCCGAATTTTCCAGAATCAATCGCTTCAAATGCCAACAGCATTGTCATGATTTTTGTTACAGATGCTGGTCTTCTTGCCGTATCAGGATCTTTTTCATACAATACCTGCCCACTGTTTAATTCCATCAACAATACGGAAGGAGACTCAATTTTAATAACTGCGGCACCCTCTCCCTCACTTACAGCTGTATTATTATCATTTGCTGTTTCCGAACTGGTATCTGCCTCACTTGGTGTTTCTGAAGTATTTTCTTCCTGCGAAATATTTTCGCTATTCTCTGTTCCCGTTCCTGAAACAGGAAAAACGGGAATAAGAGAAATCATCAATATGATTACAATTTCAATGGCAATCTTCTTTTTCACTGAAAGCTACCCAAACTCTCTTTCTTTCAGTTTATTATAAACCATGCAAAATTATTCATACTGAAACTACTGATAGCATAATGAATAATTAATAACTGGCTATATAATACAGCAGAGGTGCTAATAGACAAGTGTTTTCGCCTAATTATCAACGTGTTTAGCATACCAGAAGGCTAATTATCAAGATTTTCTTTTGTAATGACCTCATACACGACCTGACCTGAAAAATGATTCTCCTGTGACAATGTATAGGCTCTCGCAAATCTCTTTTCTGCTTCTATAAGCTTTTCTTTATCATTTCCATAAAGTACTGCAACTTTGTCATCATCCTGTATCTCATCCCCCAGATGTTTATATAGATAAATGCCCACTGTCAAATCAATTTTACTGTCCTTTGTCAGCCTCCCGCCTCCAAGAATAAGAGACGTCATTCCTATTTCCTGATTGTTACAGCCTGTCAGATATGCTCTCTTCCAATCAGCAGTTTCCGGTTTTGCAAGAAATAAGTCCCTGCCTGTAATCGTTTTAGTCAGTTTGGCTTTTTCAAACCTTGACGGTTCTTCAAGATATGCTGCTTCACCGCCCTGGGCAGATACAAACTCTTTCATCTTTTCAAACGCTTTTCCAGAGGAAATGCTTTCTTCTACCATATCCATAGCTGACACATACGAATCTGCCTTCTTTGCAGCAAGCAGCATGTATGCGGAAAGTGTTTTGGAAACCTCCATAAGTCTATGTTCTCCATGTCCTTTTAAACATTCTGCTGCTTCCTCCACTTCTAAAATATTACCGATTTGATTTCCCAGCGGCTCATTCATATCTGTCAGCACAGCAATTGTGTCTTTACCGGCTAATGTTCCAATCGCCACCATAGTTTTAGCAAGCGTTCTGGCATCCTCTAATTTTTTCATAAAAGCACCAGTTCCCACCTTGACATCCAGTACAATGGCATCTGCTCCCGCTGCCAGTTTCTTACTCATTATGCTGGCTGCAATCAATGAAATATTATCTACCGTTGCGGTTACATCCCGGAGTGCATAGATTTTTTTATCCGCAGGAGCAAGATTTGCTGTCTGTCCGACTATCGCAAGTCCGATTTCATTTACCTGTTTGATAAAATCTTTTTCCGGAATACCGGTTTGAAATCCCGGAATGCCTTCCAATTTGTCAATAGTTCCGCCCGTATGTCCCAGACCTCTCCCACTCATTTTTGCAACTGGTACGCCAAGACTTGCCAGAATCGGTCCTACAATCAGGCTTGTTTTGTCACCGACGCCCCCGGTAGAATGTTTATCTACCTTAATACCTTTAATCCCGGATAGATCCAAACGATCTCCACTGTCCGCCATCGCCATGGTAAGCTCTGTGGTTTCTTCATGATTCATTCCCTTAAAATAAACAGCCATCAAAAATGCCGCCATCTGGTAATCTGGAATTTCACCGTCGGTAAAACCATTGACCATATATATGATTTCATCTTTTTCAAGGACTTCTCCATTCCTTTTTTTCAAAATAATATCGTACGTATTCATATATCTCCTCCCTTTAATTTGTAACCAATGTTGCGAAGCAAAATTGATTGCCTGCTTGCCCTCTTATCTGCTTTTTATAACCAATTGCAAAGCAATTGATCATCTACTTTACACAACCACACTCTCTCTAAACTTTATATATCTGACAAATACCTTTTCAAACTGGTTCCTATGGGAAGACATTTTACCCCGAAATTGTCCGCAATCGTGGCACCGATATCTGCAAAGGTATCCAAAATTCCCAAATTAACCCCCTGCTCCATTTTCTTATGGTACATTAATACCGGAATATATTCCCTTGTGTGGTCAGTTCCCCGAAAAGTCGGATCACATCCATGGTCTGCATTGATGATCAGCAAATCTTCTTCCTGCATCTTTGCCAGAATTCTCCCAAGACCCTTATCAAAGGTTTCCAGTCCCTGAGCATATCCTTCTACATCACGTCTGTGCCCCCATGTAGAATCAAACTCTACCAGATTCGTGAAAATCAATCCCTCATGCTGTGTTTCCATATAATCTATGGTTTTTTCTATTCCATCTATATTATTCTTTGTATGCACCGCATCCCCGATACCAATGCCACAAAAAATATCTTCAATTTTACCCACAGCAGTTACCTGGTATCCTGCATCTTTAAGATACGATAACAGATTTTCCGAAGCCGGCTTTAATGAAAAATCCCTTCTATTGGACGTACGGATATACTGGCTATCCTCTCTGATAAACGGTCTTGCAATTACTCTTGCCACAGCATGTTCCCCCACCAGCAATTCCTTCCTGGCAATTTCACATATACGGTATAATTCATGTAACGGAATCACATCTTCATGAGCAGCAATCTGAAATACAGAATCTGCTGATGTATAAATAATCGGATATCCTGTCTTCATGTGGTCATTTCCCAGTTCATTGATGATCTGGGTCCCGCTTGCCACGATATTGCCAAGATATCCTTTGCAGCCGGTACATTTCACAAACTCTTCCATGAGTTCTTTCGGAAAACCCATGGGATACGTAGGAAATGCCTGCTTTGTATAAATACCTGCCATTTCCCAGTGACCCGTTGTGGTATCTTTTCCGTTTGATAGCTCTTTCGCTTTTCCATATGCCCCAATGGGTATCACACCCATTGACGGAAGTGACGTTCCATCAATAGAAAACAACCCCAGCTGTTCCAGATACGGTATCTGTATATGTCCTCTTGTCTTTATGATATTGCCTAACGTATCGGCACCAGCATCACCAAAAGCATCCGCATCCGGTGCTTCTCCGATTCCCACGCTGTCCAAAATAATCCATATTATCCGTTTAAACATCTTTTTTATCTCCTCATTCAGCGAAACCATCACCTACGGATAAACTCGGTTTTTTCCTCGTCCACGTCTTGCAGGTCTCATATTTTAAAAATTCTATAAAGCCATCTATTTTTTCTGATTTATCAAAAATAGCAAGACTCATATAATACTGCTCTTTATCCTCTTCGTAAATGACTGCCGGCGGATAATCATGCGTCATCAGATAATAATTGAGCAATGTTCTTCCCACCCTGCCATTTCCATCAGCAAAAGCGTGTATTCCCTCAAAATTCAAATGAAAATAAGCGGCTATTTTTAATACATCTTTCCCTTCATATTCTGCTATTTCATTACATAAAAATTCCATTTCCTCTTCAACATCTTCAAAAGGAACTCCAATCTCTTCTCCTACAACATAATCATGTTTCTTATACTCACCGGGGCGCTCGCCCTTTCGATATCGGGTTTCATCATAACATCCCTCCATAAGCAGCATATGCGTTTTTTTAATAAAATCAGGCGTAATCGGTTGTTTTTGAATAATTTTTGTTTTCAAATAATCATAACATTTTTTTTGATTATTGAGTTCAAATATGGTCCTCAAATCACCAGTATAATTTACAACTCTTCCGTTTTCAAAAATCTCCCTTGTATTATGAAGTGTTGTTTCCGGATTCTCTATTACATTCGAATGATAAGCAAACAATACTCTGAAATTCTCTAATACGATATCTAAATCTGCTGTTTCCACTATTCTTTTTGATCTCCATTTTTTCAAAATCTCTGAATATTCCAAAATATCCCTCCCATCAACTAATTTTTCTTCCTCACGATAATATTTACCCATGGCTTATCCTGATAATCCGGACGCACATCTTCCGTCTCAAAGCTATCCACTAATTCAAAGAGATCATCCTTTAAAAATATATTTTCAATCTCCGATAAATTATAATCACTAAAGAAACGCTCCAGCCGTTCCTCTTCCATATTCCCATACTTAAATGATGCATACATGATTCCACCGGATTTCAATGCTCTTTGAAACTTTAAGAGTATTTCAGGCAGCCTGTTTTTTTTAACATGAAGCAGGGAAGCACATGCCCAAACCCCGTCAAATCGGGATTCATAATCCACTTCCTCAAATCCCATACATGTTACGGATTGACCAATGTACTTGGCAGCAATTTTGCACATCTCTTTGGAAGCATCCATAGCTTCCACATGGAATCCTTTCTCCAAAAAGATTCTACTGTCTCTGCCACTCCCGCATCCAGCATCCAAAATATAGCTTCCTGCATTCAGCAGACTCAAAAATTTATCCTGACAAATACTCATATCTGCATCAATGGTTCTCTCAACAAACGCTTTTGCATTTTTCTCATAATAATCAATAGTTTTATTGTTCTTCAAATGACTGCTTTCCCCTCTCCCAATCTGTTATCAGTGGTAAATCTGGAACAGACACTGATTCTATGTGGCACTTTTTTCCGATTTTCTCACACATATTCACGGCAAAACTCATAGTTATTTCCCACTTTCTCATACTCTGCTATTTTTTTACCATCCCCACTGATTTCATACAAGTATTCACTTAAAGGTGAACATTCCAGTCCCACCGGAATATCTTTTAAAATTTGAACCTTCTCCTTTGTATAGCTGTACTGCCTACAACGAACAGATATGCTTTCATCCTCCGGATATTCATATTCTTCTCCCCACAATGAGTCCACATATGGGGTCAAACATATCTCATAATATGATTTGATTTTCCTATTTTGAAATAATATCCGATAAATGTCACAAAGTGCAGCCTTTCCTGTATGGTCATCCAGTTTTACTGCCCATATATATTCTCCCAATTTGTAAAAATAATACGCATCCTGTGTACCAAATTTGTCATAAGACCTTACTGCAATGGGATTTTCCTTTTTATCATAGGAAATTACATTATATTCTTTTCCCTTTGGAGCTTCTTTAATTACCACGCCTTTCTTATTGCCACCTACTACTCTATGAACAATCAGGCTCGGACAGGCAATTCCTAAACCATAGCCTAATGAAGTTATGACATTTTTTACAGCTTTTTTCTCCCTATCATGTAATTGTTCAGAATGTTTTTCAGCGTATTCTACTGCCTGACTGCTGCTTTCAATGATTCGGTCAAACCATTCAAACAAATTATTGTTTTTCTCCAATTTGCTTCTACCTTCCAATCCATGAATTTAATTATTTATTTTGCTTCGAGCTTCCTGCCTGTTAATGCACCACTTTGCTAATTTCACCTGCCTGTTAAAAGCATTGCAGAATCATCCACACATTTTCAAAATTTCTCTCCTGCAAATCCTGTTTTCTAATATAAAAATAAATGCTTCCACAATCACCAAACATTAATTCATAACCCTCTTTTTCCAAAGTCGATATTTGAAACAATAATATCCACTCTCTGCTCCGCTCAAGCATTTCCTTCTTTTGTTCCTCTGTGATAGTAGGAATCCCTCCACAGTAAATTCCGTTACACACTTCCTCACATTCTAACAGCATGGAATTTTGAATAATATCTGCATACCCAAGCAGTTTAGAAATCCCCTCCTTGGGCATTTCATAACCATATAATGCACTTTCCTCGTCATACTGATCCCATTCCAAATCCGTTACATATTCTGATATCTCTTCATAATACGGCAGATCTGTTTTACCCGAAAACTGCATTTTAAACTCCGGCAATATACAGTATTCTTCCATATCCTCCGGAAATGCAGCCGTCTGCAAATCCCTGTCAGTATCCACAAAAAACACTCTGGCACATCCCTTATCCTTTGGGTCAAATCCCCATTTCATCGTGCAAAGCTCATAGAAAAAGTACAGCATCCCGCTATGGGGTAACTGATTATCCTTATCATAACCGGCAATTTCTTCCAGATTAATCTGCGCAATAAAGGAAAGCGGACGGTTTTTATTGATACCTTCAAAATCAGTTTCTTCATAATACGGCCATACAAAATCCTTTGGCAGATATGGTTTTCCGCCAAATTTACTTGTGCCAACAGGCAGTTCTTTTTCTGCGGGCAAATAATCTACTGTAATCGCCTCTTTTTTTATCTTATCAAATAACCGCTGGTATCTTCCCTTTTCCATAGTCCACCTCACTTAGTATTAATCTGGCTCAAGCAATAATTAATCCCATTCTATCTCATCACCCTTATCACGGACAATACTGTATATTTCATCTTCATTTTCTATCAAAGAACATATTAAATCCGCTAGTTTTTGTGCCTTTGCTTCATTCTCGGATGATACATCATAATAAGCCGCATACATACCTGCTTCCGGATCTGTATCCAGACCGTCTAACAGTTCCTTTGCATTATTTTCTATATAATAATTCAAAAATGCTTCCCAGTTATAGCCATTCATATATGCATCCTCATGAATCTCCCCCATTTTCTCACCGATGGCAAAGGGCTTTTCTTCTTCAATGTAAAAACATACACTAATATAGTCTTCTGACTTAATTACCTTTACATATTCCATAATAAATTCCTCCCATAAAATATAACTAATTTTGCTTTGTAAATACACTGCCATTGCTTTAGAGATACACTCTTATTTTGTTAAAAGATTATTATATCATATGTCACCAATTTTCGAAGAAAATTGATGACTTGCTTGCGCATCAGCGCAATTCATTATATCATGAGCGTTGCTCATGATCAGCTTCAGGAAAATCACCCTTGTGAGCAAGTGATTTTTCTTCATTATATCCCATTCTGGGTATAGATTCCATTCAAAAATGCAAAAAACGGCAACTTTTCGTTACCGTTTTTTTAATCCTGCCTATAAAACCAAAATCTATAAAAGTTCTGCCATCTCCAACAACAGGCGTTCCGATTTTTCCCATCCAAGACATGCGTCCGTAATGGATTTGCCGTAGCAGCCTGCCCCGATTGCCTGATTACCATCTTCAATATAGGATTCTACCATGACGCCTTTCACAAGCTTTGCCACTTCATCGCTATGGCGCATACTGTGAAGGATTTCCTTTACAATACGTGGCTGTTCTGCCCATTTTTTACCGGAATTATTATGATTTGCATCTACGATCACTGCGGGATTTTTCAGCGTTGAAAACTTCTCATATGCCTCATGCAATAAAATCAAATCCTCATAATGGTAATTGGGCATAGATACACCATGTCTATTCAAAGAACCTCTTAAAATACAGTGCGTAAGCGGATTGCCGTCTGATTTCACTTCCCAGCCAGCTGTCATAAAAGTATGCTTCGACTGACCGGCAATACAGGAATTCATCATAACAGAATAATCTCCTGAGGTCGGATTTTTCATTCCAACCGGTACATCAATCCCCGAAGCTGTCAGACGATGAGACTGGTTTTCCACAGAGCGGGCACCAATCGCAACATAGGATAAAATATCTGACATATATGGCCAGTTATCCGAATAAAGCATCTCATCTGCCGCAGTCAGTCCTGTCTGTGCAATGGCATCAATATGCATTTTACGGATTGCCTTTAAGCCCTCAATAAAATTGGGCTTTTCCTCCGGGTTAGGCTGATGCAGCATTCCCTTATAACCGGAACCGTTGGTTCTCGGCTTATTTGTATAAATTCTCGGAATGATTACAATCTTATCTTTCACTTTCTCCTGAACCTTCGCAAGCCGGCTGATATAATCAAGAACTGCCTCTTCATTATCTGCTGAACATGGTCCGATAATCGCTAAGAACTTATCAGATTCACCTGTAAACACTTTGGCAATTTCAGCATCTCTTTCCTCTTTTACTTTAACTAACTCCTCACTCATAGGAAATAATTCCTTAATCTCCTCTGCGGAAGGTACCTGCGAAATATAATGTAAACCCATCTTCCTAATCTCCTTTTGTATGATATATTGACTCTGAATTTTCTCAAAAAATGGTTGTTTCTCCTGCTATAAAGACTCACAAAAAACAAACTTTCTTAAAATAGCAGTAGGCTTTACCATATAACCACGTTTGATAGTTTAGCACGTTGAAGTAGAAAAGTCAACCTCCATTTAGCAGAAAATATTTAGTCAAAACATTTTTTAATATATAAGAATATGTAATTTTTGTATGCCCTTCCCTGGAATACAGTGGAACAATCTTATAGACCTCATCATTTACCTTAATCGTCATTTTTCCCACAGTAGATTCCTTTTTTACCGGTGCCTGAAGCCTTGACGGCAGTTCAATATCAAAACTTACGGTCTCATCCTCCCGCAGCAGAAGTGCTACAGAATCCTTTGTATAAGGCGTGACGGTTCCGCCTTCTATACTGTCCGTAACCGGTATCTGCTGAAATGCCGTATCCTTTGCCAGAATCTCTTTGAGATTATACTGACTCATACCATAATTCATCAGATTCGTTGTATCCTTCCATTTATATGTCTTATGCGGTGGCCAGCCACATGCAAGCACGACACTGACAAAACGTTTATTATCCCTGTTTGCAGCACCAACAAAACAATATCCGGCTTTTCCTGTAAATCCGGTTTTAATACCAATCGCACCTTCATAAGACGTGAGAAACCGGTCTTTATTATTCACGGTAAAACTTCTTCCGCTGCTTTGTTCATGAAAGGAATAAGAAGGTGTCTGAATGATCTGTAAAAATGCTTCATTTTCTATCGCATAACTGGAGATTAATGCCAGATCATAAGCCGTCGTATAATGATTGTCAGCATCCAGACCATTGGGTGTCACAAAATTTGTATTATGTGCCCCCAGTTCTTTTGCCTTTTCATTCATCATTGCTGCAAATCCTTCCACACTCCCGCCAATATGTTCCGCAATGGCAACTGCTGTATCATTATGGGATTCCAGCATCAGGGAATACAATAGATCACAAAGTCTGTACTGCTCTCCTTTTTTCATATTAAGCTGAACATCCGGCATGGAAGCTGCATAAGAAGAAACAGTTACAATATCCTCCATATTCCCATTTTCCAACGCTATTAACAGTGTCATAATCTTTGTGGTACTCGCCATAGGCACCTGTTCATAACCCGATTTTTCATATAAAACCCGTCGGTTAGATGCATCCATTAAAAGAGCATATCCGGCATAGAGATTTGAAGGGGAAGCCGTTTCTCCTGTCGTTTCGATCCATTCATCCCCCAATACCAAATGATAGGAATTGATCTCACTTTTGTTTCTATACTCTATCCGTTTTTCTCCCTCGTTCAGAATCACGCATGACAATGCCAGAAATGCTGCAAAACTCCATAGAAAAAAAGGTCTCTTTAAATATTTGTCTATCAGCTCTCCTCTTTTTTCTAATCTATGAATCGTTGAAGACCAATTAAAAAATGACATATTTCCACACTTGTACCTTATTGATACAAGTATATGAAACTGTCATTCAAATTATTAAAACTTTATCCAAATAATACTCCAAGCAACCCGTATGAAATACAGGACATAATTACTGTAGCAAGCATAATTCCTACACATACGGCAGCAATCGCCTTCTTAAAATCAATATTTAAAAGTGCCGCAATTAAAGAACCGGTCCATGCTCCCGTACCGGGCAGGGGAATCCCTACAAACAATACAAGTCCCCAGAATTCATATTTTTCAACCCTGTCTTTTTTATTCATTGCCTTGTTTTCAAACCATACTGCAATTTTTCCAAGCTTTTCAAATTTTTTCATCCAGTTAAATATCGCTTTGATAAATAATAAAATAAAGGGTACAGGAATGAAATTACCAATAATACATATTGGTATCGCTCTCAAAATCGGTACATTTAAAAGTGCCGGTGAAGCTGCCAGCAGACCACCTCTTAATTCCAGAATCGGAACCATTGAAATCAGAAATATGATCACCTCATTAGAAACCTTTCCCATTAAATTTTCTGTTACCCAGAGTACTAAATCTTCCATGCTTTTCTCCTAATTAATATAATTTTCCTTTCGCAATTGCCCAACAATTTCCTCTTATTTTATCTACTATTGAATCAGTCCTTTACCGGATCAAAGGTTAGCTGTGCTTCCTCCATTGCCTGTTGCTTAAAATCCTCAATCTTATCCGGTGTGATAATCGGAAGTTCGTCCGTTGACTGTACACCAAAACTTCTCAAGAAGTCATCAGTGGTTCCAAACAAGATAGGTCTTCCCACTGCGTCCAGCCTTCCCACTTCATGTATCAAATTATATTCTACCAGTTTATTTACCGCATGTACGCAGGATACCCCACGGATGGCTTCTATCTCCTGCCTGGTAATCGGCTGTTTGTACGCCACAATAGAAAGTGTTTCCAGTAATACATCTGTCAGCACATGTTTTCTTGGAATATTGACCACCTTTATCAAAGTATCATAATAATCTGCTTTCGTACACATCTGAAAGGAATTCTCAATTTCAACAATCCGTATTCCCCGGTCTGTGCTGTCATACTTATCCATCATATTATGTACAATTTTAATAACGGTATCCGTGTCTAATTCCAAAGCCTGGGCAAGCCGTTCCCTGTCCACGGCTTCTCCTACCGAAAACAGCACTGCCTCAATTTTTCCCTCTATCACTTTAATATCCTGTTCCATATCCTACTCCTGTATTTCAATCTCGTCTAAAGAATCAATTACGATTTCCCCAAAGATTTCTTCCTGTCTAATAGTGATTGCTCCAATCTTCATTAGCTCCAGCACAGACATAAATGTAATGATAATATTCATTCTGGTTGGCTGGGATTCTAGCAGCGTACGGAAACTGATCCCCTTTAATCCCCTGACTTCTTCCCTGACCTGCACCATCCTGTCTTCTATATTAATCTCTTCTTTTTCAATTGTACCAAATTTGGAACGGATCGGGTCAATTTTATCAACTTGCTTCCGCATAATGGATTTGAAAATATCATTCAGCATATTCAGTGTCATGCCATCCACCAAATCTGCCGGGTCAATCTCTTCTTTATAAGCTGCAACCTCCTTGGGAATCGTTGGCTTTTTATAGAAATTATGGGAGGCATCCAGCTCCATATCCTTAAGCTCCAATGCAGCATATTTATACATTTTATATTCCAGCAGGCGCCTTACCAGTTCTGCCCTTGGATCGTCCTCTTCTTCCTCTTCTGTCACTTCTTTTGGAAGCAGCATTTTGGACTTAATCTGAATTAAAGTTGCTGCCATTACTAAAAACTCACTCATGACATCCATATCATTTTCCTGCATCTGTTCCACATATTCCAAATACTGTTCAGTAATCTCCACAATTGGAATATCATAAATGTCTACCTTATTCTTTTCGATTAAATGTAACAGCAAGTCGAGTGGACCCTCAAAAACTTGCAGCCTGTACTCAATTCCCATGTATGTTCATTCTATCCTTAACACAATAATAAGCCGTTCCTTTCAAAACGACTTATACATTATATAACAACCCCCAAAAAAAGGCAAATTTAATTAAATTCTTGTTTATCTTAGTAAGGGGGACGCTTTCAACATGAGGGGGTGGTGGAGTCCGCTGTGGAGATATCACAGGATTCACGTTCCGTCCCCGCTTCCGCTCCATCTCATGCGTAACGGTACATAAGCTGCCAGCCCGCATTTTATGCGGACTGCCAGCTAAGTACCGACGGATGAGATAGTCCTACACTTAGAATCCTATAATATCTCCACAGCTTATACTCTTCAAAGGCTCATATTGAAAGCTGTTTACTGGTAGAATCAACACAAGAATTTATACGCCTCCGGCGGGG
>CAJUFL010000007.1 GCA_910585605.1 uncultured Lachnospiraceae bacterium
TTTTCTTGATTTTTCGGGCATAGAGGCAACTTTTTGATGTGGGAAGTTTGAGTAATTTATTTATCTTGTACTCAATTTCCTTATTGACTCTACAGATAAAATACTGGAAGTAAAGATCTTCTCGTGTATACTTAACCTTTCCCGAAAGATCATTGCATTTCTTTTGAATCTTTACCCATCTCTCAGTCATACGAGAAAAATCTTCCTTAAATGCATACGCTCGAATAATATCTAAGCTGTCCAACTCAACGCTTTTATTATTTATATCAATAAAATAATCTACACAAAATTTCCTCTGCGTATCAGTCCCATCGATATCGTTTACTATAACATTTAGTTCGCTCTCGCATAGTGATAGCAATAAGTCTTCTTTTTCAATGGTTGAAAGAAGATTTACTCTCTCAACTATGCTCTTCCAAATGCGTGTAAAAGCAAACCTTTGATTTTGATTGTCATTTGCAATAATCCTGTCATAAAGCGGTAGGTTCTCTGTTTTAATCTTTTCATAATCAAATTTATAAGTTAACGCATCTTTAAAATCAGGGAAGGATTTATTGAGGATATCGCAAAGATCTATTACCTTCTTATTCTCATCTACACATTCATTAAGATGTGTTATCATTAGTGTAATTACTGTCAATCTTTGCTGTCCGTCAATTATTTCAAACTTCTTAGGTTCAGATGTGCTCAAAGTGATTGTACCTAAAAATTTGCTACTTTTTCTTAAATCGTCAATCAGAATTTGAACATTTTCAGTAGACCAATTTATTTCTCTTTGATATTCAGGAACAATATATTCTCGTCCCTTTTCAAGACACACCGTCTTCTCTCGTCCACCCCTCGGCTTATCATAAATAATTAAATCTTCTGAAAGAATAATCTCCTTAACTTTTTTTATACCACTCAGATTTGCCATTCTCTTTCGTCCTCCTATAACAATCTAATGAACTTATTCAAATGATAACCCGCTTTAGCAATGATCTCATCCGATATTTTCTCTGTCATATTCATATGATACTTACCCTTATCAACACGCACAATGTCACCATATTTCCAAAAAACATACAAAATTCCATATAATTTTAAATGCTGCATTATTATCCGTTGCTTCTCACATCTTATTAGATACATCTAATTCTTTAAATACATCTGTTTGTTCATACAATCACTTACCTTTCATAACTAAACCAGTTCCTTTGCAACTCTCAATAGTTTTTCAAAATTATCTCTTAACACTTCAGCATCAATATTCCTTCCCCAACTTAGTCTAATCGACTGATCAATATCATCCTCTGACATTCTCATAGCCACAAGCACATAACTTGGCGAATAGCTACTTGATGTACATGCCGATCCATTTGAAATGCTGCAATACTCTTTGCTAGACAGCATCAATGCCTCAGATGAAACTCCATCTATCCAAATATTCAAAGTAGAAGATATTAAATGCTCTATATCTCCATTGATTTTATAATTGATTCCTGATTTATCTAACATTTCGATTAACATATCTCTAATCGCTATATTATCTGCTTCATCTTTTTTATATTCCTCGGTAGCTAACTCACATGCTTTACCAAAACCACCAACCAAAGCTACAGGAATCGTCCCTGGACTAATCCCATGTTCCTGCAGTCCCCCAAACATGATTGGCTTAACCGGAGGCAACTTATATTTTTTCCTACGCAACACCAACGCACCTATTCCTTGAGGTCCATACATCTTGTGACTGCTGAAAGACAGCATATCATAAGAAATATCTCTCAATTCTTCAACCAACTTACCACAACTTTGAGTTGCATCAACATGAAATAATATATCCCTATCTGCCAATTCAGCTCCTATTTCTTTTACAGGCTGAATCACTCCAGTTTCATTATTCACATGCATCACAGATACTAATAGTGTCTCATCATCAACTAACACCATTACCTCTTCTGCCGATATGCGCCCTGTCTGGTCCGGAGATACATAATCAACTCTGTAACCATGCTCCCCCATATATTTTACAGTCTCCAACACCGCCTTATGTTCTATGCTTGTAGTAATTATATGCTTTTTCCCTGTTTTATCAGCATATTCTCTAAGTCCTTGAATTGCTATGTTATTGCTTTCTGTTGCACCACTGGTAAAGAATACCTCTTCTGGAGGAATGTCAAGCAACAATCCTACTTGTTTTCTCGCATTTTCGACAATAACTCTTGCATTATCCCCAAAATCATGTGTCCTACTGTCAGCATTACCAATGTTATTCTTATAAATGTCCATCATATAATCCACAACACGATTATCAATCTGTGCTGACGCATTATAATCTAAATATACACTCATTATCCTGCTACTCCTAATCTTAACAAATCATCAAGTTCCCTGATAAAGTTGGTTCCCGATAAATAAGATATTCCCCTTTCAATATGCATTTTGATATATTTAGCCATAGTCTCATTATCGGTAGGAATATCCATTTTCTTACACCATGCAATGATCAATGCTTCATAAAGATCACTATATTCTCCAGCAAAGGTATACCATGACATTTCAACGTTGCTATCAGCGTCTATATTTTCAGGTGTAGGAATGGTATTTTCTTTCAACGAATAACAATATGCCCATCTGCAAAGTACATTCCAGTTCTTGATCCCAGTCTTCCCTTTTAATCTTGACAATCTCTCTTTTGCTCGATTTGATAATCGAATCTGTCGCATAATCATTGTTCTTCCTCCCATCTGTATCCTGTCTGAATTGTAGTACTTCTTGTTTCATCGTTATAATCAAGCGTATATTCATTACCTACATTTTTCTTGAGTGCTTTATAGTATTTACCGTATATTTCTGAGTCAGTAGATAATACAATCGTTTGATCACTGGCATTAGGAAAATACGTTTTAATCAAAGCCATCCTGTGTTTAGAATCCAATCTTGATAATGGTGTGTCAATAATCACAGGTAATTTTCTATTTGAGCAAATTGCCAACGCCCATAAAAGAGATACCACCATAAGCTGCTTTTCTCCTGCCGAAAGCCGTTCTTTGGGTATTTCCTCTTCTTTGTCATTTAGGTATTTCAAATCGAGGCTCACCGGATCCATCTCTATTCGGACAATCATTCCTTTCTTATTCGCCAACTTTTTATAACATTGCGTCATTGCATCAGCCAATTTACCAATCTTCTTCTCCTGAAGTTTCACCTTATACTCCGAAAGAACACTGGTAGCAAGGTGAGAATACTTAACAATCCTGTCATAATCATCACTTGTCTCCAATTTTTTTAGCATACCCTCCACATATCTGTTGAATTCCGTATTTGCCTTGATTTGTGCATTATTAAGATGAGGGCGTTCTCTCCTGCACTCGTCAAGTTCTACTTCTTTCTTGCTTTTATCATGTTCTAATTTGATGATTTTTTTATATATTTTCCCGATTTTTTCCTCATCGATTTCAACAGAAAGCAAGCTATCCGTACTTTCTATTTCTTGTTGCGTCTCATCACGCACTTCAAATAAATGATTAGTATCAACTATTTTTTTATCGAGTCTGCCTTCACATAATTGAACTAACTGTAACCACGATGAATCCGACAGATTATATATCACATCATTATCCGATTTCTTGGTTATATCAGTCATATACTGAATGAAGTTAGCAAGTTCTTCTGACTGATTATCATTCTTATAGGAAGAATAAAACTCCTGAATCTTTTTCAACGCTACACTATTCTCTCTTGACTCTCGCTCCATTTCTACTGAACTCTTCATATCTTCAAGAAGTTCTCTTACAAGAACAAGAGGTAGCTCAGATGCTGCCGTGTCAAGAAGCTGTTCTTTTTGCTGAGATTGTTTTACTGATAATTCTGTTCTCTTCTTGTAATACTCTTCTTTCTTTTCAAAAATATCTCCACCCTTTGAGGTATATTCAATCCTCGCTTGCTCTATCTTCTTGTCTGCAATAATCAGCTCATCTTCTAATTTTTGTATTTTATCATCCAAATCCCTTAATTGCTGCTCTGCATCTTCTTTTGCTTTTTTTAATTCAAATGACACCTCTTCCTTAAAAACTTTGTCCTTATCTTTGCCACTTTTACGTAAAAGTTTAGCCAAATCCCGCTCAAGACTTTCCAATACTTCAATTCCCAAAAGGGATTTTATTGAATCTTTCAACTTTTCATCTGTACTATCTGCTGCAAGTTCTGCGATCTTTTCTCCATCAAAAAAGAAGAAATTCGATAATCCGCTCGGCAAAAGATTTTCCATGAACATCACCCAGTTCTCGGTAAGAAATTCATTAGGCTTACTATCCTGCCATACTTCTATGCCATCATTAATCTTTCTTTTGCTTCCTTCCCAGCTTCTCTTAACAATATAATCACTTCCATCCATTTCAAAATTAAGCATTACATAAGACAAAAAAGTCTTATCTGCTTTATTCACATATGAATCAAGGTATCTGCTATAAGATTGAAATTTACTTTCGGTGTATGAGAAAGAATTTCTCCCATAAAGTGCTAACAGCACAGCTTCTAAAATAGTTGTTTTTCCCCTACCGTTCATTCCGCCAATTAACACAACATTCTTATTTCCATCAAAAATAAATTCATTTGTTCCCGCATAAATACCAAAATTATGTAATACGAGCTTTCTAATTATCATAGCCATCTTCCTCTTCTTCGTCTATTGCCATGTCTATATCTTCATACTGATTCAAATTAGCATTATAAGTGCTTTCTTCTCTCACCATAGCTGGTTCAAGGAATTTTTCATTATAGTTTCCACCAAATTCCTTCTTTCTTTTAGTATGTTCAGCGTAATAATTTGTAGCATCAGCTTCATCTGCATAGAAATTTCTTTTTATCACTCTCGCAAGGTCATCTATTAAACCTTTTTTCTGATCAAGTCCGGTAGACTGATTCTCTACATCGATCAGACTGTACATCATTTCAAACAAAAGCTCTTCATCAGCATATTGAGGATCATTGCATATTTCCCTTAACAGCTCCCATTCGTCTTTCCCGAAGAGTTGTGAACCTATCCAATCAGGATCATTAAATGTTCTACCATATACCTTTTCATATATCTTTGGCAGAGAATCATCAAATTCATGTTTCTCAAACACCCATATTCTCCTGATTTCCCTTAATTCTCCCTCTGAAATCAGCTCTATATTGTCAAAATCCGAAGGACAATTATCATTTAAATTCTTCTGAATTTTCAAGAGTTTTTCCAACCATTCATCTCTAATCTCCTTCAAATACGGTCCGTGATGAAGTCTTTCATAACTTCCCTGTAAAGACCCATTCATTTTTCTGAAACTTCTGCGATCCCGATCTTTACTCTCATCTCCAAATTCATTACGAAATTCTAAAAGCGGAGACATCCATGCTTTCTCATCATCATTTGCAATCATTGCCTCCATTGATTTGTCACGCTCTACCATGGTACAAACCCAGCAACCGAACCTACTCTTACCACAGCTTGGCAAATCCTTTTCTACCATCAATGGACACTCGTTATCTGCCGAAGCGCCTCTATATATAGTCATTAGTTCCTTATTAGAGTAGCCCCATGGATTCTTATATTGCATAAGATAAATCCACACATCATCATCAGTCCAATCTTCTAATGGCGAAAACACAAGCTCATTTGCCATGCTTGGATTAGGACTAAGTAATTCTCTTACTCGCATTTTTTCATATTTTGCCATTGTTTTAGCACGATTTGCACTCTCTGCCTTTCTCGTACCTATAACAAGTATAATCTCGCCATGTTCCGCAATTTTATCCTTGATAAAATTATTAACAGGTTGAATCTTTAACCGGTCAGTACACCATCTTAACTTTTTTCTCGGAAATGGATATCCTCTTCCTAAGAAATTCACCCAAAAAGTATTATTCGTTTTAGGCTTCAGAATATGCTTCTTAAATGGCATCCCCTTCTCATCAGACATTCTCTCTAGTTCGTCAAGCGACTTTTTTGCCCATCTTGAAATCACCGGCGACTCTACTAATGTATCGGTATTAATAACATGTACCGGTTTTTTTAACTGTTCCGGTGACAGCCTTTCAAGTGAATACCACACAAGCTGCAATGTAGCTGTACTATCTTTTCCACCAGAGTATCCGATAACCCATGGTATATCATCAGCTAAGTATAGGTTACAGACCGTTTCCATCATTCCTTCTATAACTTCTTTGTTTATTGTGGTCTTGCTATCAACAGCCATCAAACACCCCTCCAGTTAATTATTCTTAAAATCAAATTCTATCTGCTTATCATCCTCATCAAGCGAAATACCCAGTTGTTCCTTGATACAATTCGCAATTAATCTAACTGCCTTTTCATTAGCAATCATTCTACCATCAGGACGAATCGCTCTTTTAATCCAAATCGAAGCATTTCTTCTCCAATTTATATCCTCCAGCCCTTGCAACAACTCATTCATATCAAGATTTCTGTCTTCATAAAACATCTTACCAATCTGTCCAAAAGCTTTAATTACAACACCCTGAGTCACAATATATTTCTCTCTCAACTCCACCTTAGAAATCTGCGAAGCAGATAATTCTGCCCAAGGTTTTACATAATCTGCAACACATTTCCAATATACAGTAGCAAACTGTTCGGTTTCATCAGTAACACTCTTTTTCCCAACCATCCTTTTATTCGCATTATAAAATGTGTTGAGGGTAAATAGATTGGAAGCGTATTTTCCTAAATTGTCCTTTTCTTTATCTGTATACCTATCAAAAAAATCTATATTTGATATAACATTTCTGGTCATTACAGCAATAGGATCTCTTGAATCATATAACTCTGATATAGAATTTGATGTTTTTACTGCGTGCTTATTCAAATCAGTAAAAATCTGCTGACTTCTGGAAAGACCTTTATCTTCATAAAACACTACAGCTATAGTCTCTTCTCCTAAAGAGTCATCCTCTCTTAGAGCTTCAAGGATTGCCGCCTTTCTGTGTTGTCCATCATTCAACAGAAAACGTGCATCCATAGATACTTCAAGTACACCTACTTCCCTCGATACTCCGCTCTCCCTAAACTCGAACTCACCATCAATAGAAGCTGCTAATGCAGAAAAAACATAATTTTTTCTGTTCTCTAAAATATATCTGCTAATCACCGGAATCCTGCTCTCGTTCAGTCTCCTCTGTGCCCTATACTCTGGCGGTACATATTCATCTTCTCCCGGGAAAAGTCTGGGAAGCATCTTCATAGGCACCATAGCTATATAGTACACTCTGTCCGCCTGAATCCCCTTTACGACAGGAAAGCTATACTTAAAATCCATAATCTCCTCCAAAACCCAAAATGCGATATACTTAAGTAGTCTACTTAAGTATATCGCATGAATCCTTTTCTGTCAACATGAAATCTCGTCAATTATCAAAGTCAGGAGTCCAATCATCAAGCAAATCCTCATCCGTAAGAGCATCAATATCGAAATTACGCCCTTCCAAGGTGCTTACTAGAAAATTTTTTATATTCTCCATAGATTCAAGGTCAGAATTTCCCACTTTCTCGGCAAGTTTGGTTGCACCAAAATTTGCAAAGCCTGTCAGAAATTCAATTTTTTTCGAGGAGTCATAGTCATCGCCAAAAGCCATCTCCAACCTCTCATCCTCGCCAAAATCCACGGTTTGCGAAGTAAGAATGGCTGCCTGATACATAAAATCCATTCTTCCGTCCATATTATGTGTAGTCAATACATTTCTCGGCACAGTATACGTATCGCCATCCTCAGCCTCTTCAAGTTTTTTTATTTGCTTATCATACATAATTCCTATAGACATCGACAGTAAAAAGATACTATAATTTGTTGCATTCTTCTTTGTGAATATATTACCCAAATTTCTAATAGTCTGATCCCAAGCCATACCTCTAAGCACTACATCTGATCTGAAGTCCATAAAAATCCCTCCTTTACTGAAGCTACATTCTTCTCCTCATTACTCTGAATAGTATAAATTCTGCCTATAACATTCGGATCAAAATAATCTTGAAGACTGTCCTTTGAAAACAAGATGACCTGAGGTGCAAATTTCGGTATACAATCAATAACATTTTGCCGCTGATCAGCATCAAGCTTTGAAAAAGGTCCGTCAAGTACCAATGGATACTCTTTACCACTCAGAGAATCTACATCTGCCACAAGTTTTAAAATACCACCTATATACGCAAAAGACACAACAGCAAATTGTCCCTCAGACTTTGATTCATCCTTATAACTGTCCACAACCTTTACTGCGAACTCCGAACTCACAGACACCGTTCTCTTGCTTGTAAGCATCTCATTAAGCAATGACTGTATATGTTCCTGTAAAATCTTGCTATATTTTTCAGATTCATCATCTAAACATTTTCTAAAATACTCTTTGACAGCATTCATAATTTTTATCTTATGCATAGCCACACGGTTTGCCTTGGTTTGCTCAGTCAATTTGTCATATTCCTTCATCTTCTTTTTCAAAAATATCTCAAATTTTTCCAAATCAACCCTAAAGTTCTGTAATTGCACCTCTATTTCCTCAACACGTTCTTCTGCATTCTTCCTGTCAACAACAAGATCCTCGATATTCTTACTATTATTTTTATCTTCATCAAGTTCCTTAATACGCATGTCACAAGCATTGGCCTGTTCCTGATTGTCAATTACTCGCTTAATATAATTCTCTATCTTCTCCCTGCTATAACCTTTGCCCCACTGCTTTGCCTGAGCAGCAAAATCGTTATACATATTATCATAACTATTCGGTGGCATCATGTCCAAAAATGTCTTAATATGATCCTTGTGTTCGTCAGTCAATTCCCGACCACATATACACTTCGATGTAGTAAGCATCGTTAGATATTTAATAAGTCTCTTATCAAGTCCCTGAGGCAGCTTACTGTCTTCAACCTTCAGATGGATTCTCTTTTTTGCATCCTCAACAGCCTTGGATATTAACAATTGAGGAAAATCAGCTATTATCATATCACCAAACTGTTCCATATCTGATTTAACATTTGATAAAAAAGCCTCTCTCTGCTTAACCAGTTCACTACGTTCTCTTGCATATTCCTCCTTAGACTTTGTAGAACCTATCTGCTCGGAAATCTGAGATATAAGCTCTTTCTTAGCAGTCTGTTCCTCTTTATCCTCTTTAATGACAGTCTTTATCTCCTCAATCTTATTCTGAGCATTTTCTATATCACTCTTAGTAGCGTTTATGTCGCTACTGCTGGATATATTACTCTTACTAAGATACAGTTTTCCTAATACTGTAGTCTTCAGATTTGTGTCACCTATATGATTCAGTGCTGATTCAAGTACATCCAAATCAAAAATAGAGTAGAGCGCCTTTCTCAGGCTCTTTGCAGAATCTTTACCCTTTACTCGTAAATCAGCAATCATATTCTCCCCATCAAAAAAGAAATACTCCGAAAGACCAGAAGGAAGAAGTTTCTCTATAGTCTCCTGTGGTCTGTCAATCCTCTTCCAATTATCGTCAGTATCCTTATGATTTAATTCCAGTTCCTCATTCACCTTGGCTGACGAATCCAGTTCTTTACGATAGGTTATCGTCCTAGTTAGGGAATACTGCTCTCCCATGTGTTCAAAATCAACTCTTCCCATAACCTCAAAATTAGAGTTATAAGGCTGCTCGCTCTCATAACTAAGGTTATACAAGGTATCTGTGGTAGTCTTGTTAAAGTGAACCTCTCCATAGAACACCCACTGAAACAGCTGATGTAGGGTAGTCTTTCCATCACCGTTCTTACCATATATGATGGTTACTTTTCCGTCAATGGAACATTTAATTTCTCCCTCACCCTTGAAGTTTCTAAAATTCTTATATTCAATCTTACTAATCTTCATCAGGAACCTCCTTATCCAGTTCAGACAAAATCGAATTGATTACATCTGCTTTTAATTTGCTGTCACTGGTAGAGCCTTTGAGTTTATCATTAACAATTTCACGTTCCTTTGCCTTGATAAATTCAATTATGTGCTCTTTAATCTGTTCGTCACTCATCAATCTCATCCTCCATTTCTTCGTAATCATATACATCAACGTCCTCCATGGAGAGTCCATATTGTATAAGCATATCCTCCAGTTCTTGCTCCGTCTCCTCATAATTCAGAGACAGTTTAGCATATTCACGAAATCTACGCAGTTCAATCTTTGCCCATTCCGTCATTTCATCTGACGGAAGAACCACCACGTCATATATTACCGCACTTTCCTTACCATCATACAGTCTTAGGATACGACCACGTCGCTGAACAAACTCTCTATAATCATCATTACTTGAAAGAATCAAGGCGCTCTTTATGGAAGGAATATTGATACCTTCATCCAGACACCTAATTGCAGCAAGTGCAGATATCTCTCCCTTGTTAAAGGCATCCACCAGCTCCATACGTTCTGTCATGTTCTCACTTGCCGTAAACTGGCTAGCCTTATAATCCATGCTATTAAGCACTCGCTTTACATGGTTAATATGTCGTATCTCATCACCTGAATCATCATATAATTTTCCATCTCCACAATACACAACCACATGATCTCTTTCTTCTATCTGGTTAATAAAATTTTCCAGAGCATCTATCTTAGCCTGCGCCATAGATATAATTCGCAATCTGTTTCTAAGTGCCCTGGCAAGTCCTTCTGGATCAATGCACTTTCCATTCTTAAAGAACGAGCCAATAACCCAAGAAGCCTTACGAAACCTGTCCTCTTCATCTTCAGTAGCATATACATATATTGGCTTATAGTAATACGGTACAAGGAACTTTCTTTCAAGAGCAATCTCTATCGGCAAATCAAACACTTGACCGCCAAAGAATTTCATAAGCTCTCTTCCCGCCACAGCCGTTTTCCCACTATAAGGAGTTGCACTCAATCCCAGCATATACTTATAATCTTCCTTAAGCTGCTCATTTCGTTTGGTAAATCTATGCGCCTCATCCACTATGAGCAGTTTATCCGAACCATCCTTTTCTATAACTCTCGTAAATCTATCAAGATTGAATGACACTATAGTTGATATAATAATAATCTGCACACTCGTATCATATCTCTTCTTGATGATAGCCTGACTAATCTGCTGATCCCACGAAGGATTTTCCGATGACACCATAACTATTACTGCATCAGGAAACGCAGACCTGACATCTTCTGACCATTGTCTTACAAGATGTTTATACGGTGCACATATCAGAATAGTCGCCTTATGCTCCTCCAATAGCCGCTTTGCTGAGAATATAGCCGTCCATGTTTTACCAGTACCAGTTGCCATAACATAAAATCCATGATACCCATTATCTACCCATGCTTTTATAGCCTGCTCTTGATAATCTCTTAATTTAATCCCTGTTTTATCTTTCTTTCTGGCATTACTTCTACTCTCCATAACTTGAAGAAGATGCTTTCTGGCAGACTCCTTATATTCATATACTTTTACAAATTGATTAGTTCCATTCCATAGAGACTCGAATTCCTCTACCTCATCATCTACACTATCCTTCTGACCATCTATCCAGCTTTTTACAACACGTATTTTGTCATAGTTGTCCCGATAACCGTTCTTGCTAGAATTAGCGGAACCATAGAATACAACCTTGTTTCCATCAAAATCCTCTAAAATTCCAAGTTTATCGTGATAATCACCTAACGTAGTGGTTACAGCAATCCGTATATCAAGCACATCTCTCGCTATCAGTTCGGCAAGCAGGGCAAGCCTCGTATCATCTAGGTTCTCGATTTCTTCCAAAAACTCCCGGCTAAAAGCATTCCCGATTATACGTTCTCTCTCCTCATAGCCCAAATTGATGGCATCTATGTCCTCGCTATTCAACTTAGGACTGGCAATCATCCTAATATCACCACCATTCCTAACAAATGTAGGAACACCGTCCATTATGGTCTCAAACACTCCCGAAGAAAAATAGCCCACACTTCTGCAATAATGCATAGTACACTTCAAAGCCGGAACTATAAGAGCATCAGCTATCCCATCCTCTCCACAACTAATATAGCTACGTTTAATTTCCATTTCCTTATAATTCATATATATCACCACTCAATCTCAAAATCTTCCATGATGTAGTCATCAATTGCGTCCATATCGTTCAAGTCAACCGTCTGCGTCATCTGACCACTATCATCGCCCTCATACGCTTCCCTGTTAAACATTCCGATTCTTGATACAATCGGAGAAGCGCTACGAAACTGGCTATATGTAGTATGAGCTTCAAGCTGACTGCTGAAACGATTCACCACACTGTAGATTAGCCATTCATTCCATGCAACATTAATTTTAGGCAGTTTGTATATACACCGAAGTTCTGTAACAAGTGCCTGTTCACCAATTTCTTCAAGAATCAGAGCTTCAACTGCGCTGACTATATCCTCTGTGATACCTATATACTCTGTAGATGCCATCTCCTGCTTGCTAATCAACAGATGAGTGCCATTCCAACTATTCAGGAATTTTAAAATATCATATATGGTGTAGTGGTATTCCTTTGCGAGTTCCAACAATTCCGTAACCTCAAGAACATCGTTTGCCGCCACATATTCCTCCATAAGCTCCATAGGCTTATTTATACTAACTCCCTCATGCGCTATATATGGTCTCTCAAATTGATAACAGTCACCAAACATATATTGTAATAAACTATATAAACTATATTGATAATAAACACCTAATCTATTAAGCATATCAGGATTATCATTAAGCATAACATCATATATTTCATTACAGTGATGAGGCATTCCATCACCTGTCACATATTCGACTATATTTGTAATATATGCCTTGTCATAATCATGCAAATTCATATTAGAACTATGTAAATACGAGCCACGATAGTTTATTATATCATCATCCGCCACAGCCAGGCTAAGCATAATCTCTGTAATTCCCGGAAACTCTTCTCTAATCTGAGCCTTTGTAACTGGGTACTTGGATCTTTTTATGAATAACTTAATATCTCTATCCAATGACAGATTGTTACTGTCTTTAGACACATAATCTCTCCTAAAGAACAACTCACCATCATACTCTTCTCTCAAAACACCTTGAAGAAAGAACCTATTATCTATTCCTGCATCTCTGAGTTCCTGTTCAAACTCCAAAAATATCTCATTCAGAAAGAATAAACTCTTTTCCGAGTTCATTATATAATGATAAACCCTTGTTATAAGCTGGTGTGGCATCTTACTCTGATCCTTAACCCTATATTTTCCACGACCACACAAAATACAACATCTTCCTATGGCAGCAGATATGGCTCTATTCTTTTGTGGCAAAGAAACATCTCCAAATTCATTTATAATTAAATGACGAAATCTCTCTAACTCCTCTTCTTTGTAAACATTCATCCCATCTGGATAATATTTTCCCAGAACAATCATATACATCTTTTCAAGACTGAGTTTGCTTCTGTGGTAATAGTTTCCTGATATATTATACTGTACAGATACTTCTCTATAAAATATATCTTCTGGTATTGAGTATTCATCAATAGCCTTTTTCTTAAATTCTTCTATTCTGCTTTCATCAAGACTATCTGGCATCTTTTCAACATAATCCCTCGCAAAATCTGTAATATCATCATCCACTATTATTACCGTATCTGTCTCACGATCATAAGAAAAATATTCATCATCTGCGCATTGAAGAAGATACAAAAGCACCTCTGTGACATCTCCAAAATACTCTTGTAAATCCGTCGCTTCCAAAATTGTTTCTCCTCTAAAATCAGCAGAAAGTCTTGGAAGAAACTTTTTTACCCTTTGCCACCTGCAAAATGGCTGAACAACTTTCTTTTCAATCTGACGAACCCTTTCCCTTGTAAGTCCTAATTCATCTCCAATAACTTGCAAGGTATACTTCTTAGCCCTTAGTTCAAGTACTCTTTCAGCATTTGCAGAACGTGCATATATTCCTTCTAAGAATGATTCAAGTTCCTTTCTCAAATCAAATGAAGCCCATCTAATAAATTTAGTTTTTTCATCAACAGAAATCCTATTTATTACAGTCTTGTCAAAAAGCGTCCCCAATGTAACATTTTCATTTGTTGAAAAATCCTTAAATTCATCACTTAACTCATCTTTCAGAGGATAGATATCAAAATATGACTTAAGTGGATTTTGAGATTTTTCTTTTATCGCATCAAATAACCCATCAAACTTAGTATTCTTTTCGATCTGTCTTACAAATAAATTTAACATCTGAGAGACAGAAAATGCAACGTCAGGTTTTTCCCTGCAAAGTTTAACGAGATCATTCTCTATTAATCTATACCCTTCTCTAAAATTATCCATAACAGAACTTTCTATCTCATTTAAACCAATATACATTTCTTCATCAAATGCACCTTCAAAAATTTGTTTTCTGAATTTTAATATTCTTGCAGAAATCCCACTATTTCCTGTAACACTTGTTCTATTAATGTCCTTTCCATCAAGCGATTTTATATATTCCTCAATATCCTTTAGGCTTAACATTCCTAAATTCCGTATTTCCGAGAGCTTATTATATGTAGAGGAAAGTAACTGATCTAGTACATAAATTCCAGCCATCTTCAAGCAATTCGCTGTACGTATTTTAAGAGTATCAAAATCAATTGGTACTCCTCTGTATATTTCCATATCCAAATTGTATTTTTTATACAAAACCTCATCATCAATCGTCATTCAACACACCTCGGATACTACGACATAACAACGTCATCCAATAACCTAAATCAGAATTGTACCATATAGGTCAAAATCCTTCAAATGAATACCGCATAAAACAGCAGAAACTTCTATATTTTTCAAGATTTACGTCAATTGTCTCTTTCCCTTATCTTCCATACTTGCAACAACCGCCCCCAGTTTCAATGAATCTTCCAGTGTCCATTTCTTTCCGGAACCGATACTCGCTCCCATTGCTGCTCCAAAAACAGCTCCCTTGTCAATTTTCTTATCCCTATCAAACGCTCCTCCTGCACCCAATGCAGCTCCTACAATAGCATCCTTGTCTCCAAATAATCCCATAACAATCTCCTTTCCGACCACTATGCAGTCTAAAACACCAACAAATATTTAACTGTTATCAAAACCTGCTCATGCCTCTTCCTGCACAAACAACTCGTCCACCGTCCTCTGAAAATACGCAGCCAGTCTCAAAGCTATTGCCAGTGACAGATTGCAGTTGTCGCTCTCCGCTGTTATAATCGTTCGCCTGCTCACATCTACTTCCCTTGCCAAATCTTCCTGCCTAAGTCCCGATTGAATACGATACATCCGTACATTTGAATGATATTGTAAATCCTGTGCCATATTGCAATCCCCCTTTCGGTTGATATCCTGTCCATGTAAATGCCATTCCGCATCATATGGACCAATCAGAAACCACCATCTCGATTATAGCACATTTCCAGCACAATACAGTCCTATAATTTGTACTCATTCATTTTTCTTAGAAGTCAGTCAGCCAGACATTCAAGTTGATTCACTTATGGCAAACAAATAAAAATTAAGTACCATATGCAGCATTCAACCTTTTAATCTCTTCTTTCATCATCTCCACTACTTTCGACGGTCCTGATATGCGTACACCATCACCCAGTCCAATAATCCATCCAAAGAACAGTCCACTGACTGCCACATTCACCGTCACTTCAAAATGCTCCTCATCCACCTTGGAAAAAGGTATATCCCTTCCAAAACGATCTATGATGATTCCGGCACAGTCATTTTTACAGATAAGATGAACTCTTTCTTCTTTTCCGTCATACATACCGAACCGTTTCTTGGTATAGACCGCCATATCCAGCGAATCAAAACTGTCCTTTCCTTCCCGCTTGACTCCAGTCAGTAACAATTTCTTCATCTTATCAATACGATAATGCCTAATTTCCTGCGACTTATCATCAAATGCAATCAGATAATACCACTCATCATTCCAACATACACCCCAAGGAGAAACACTGTAATACTCCCCGCCATGCCGAAGCTCCTGCTTCTTATCCACGCTCCAGTTATAATATTGGAACCGTATCTTCCTGTCACTATTGATTGCGGAATGTATCATATCTATGTTGTAGTAAATGCTCTCATTCATGGTTTTGATACGCTGTGCTACAAATACCTGTCCCTGAAGCTCCTTTGCCTGATATATGCTTGTCAGTCCCTCGATTTTCCGTATCAGTTCCTTTGATTTTTTCCTTGTAATGAACCGGGAAGACTGTACCGCATCTACCAGAAGTTTCAGCTCTGCCAGTTCAAAGGGACGATTCCCTATATGATACTCATAGCCTCTGCCTTTCTTCTCTCCGATGATATCGGCACCGTACTCTGTCAATGCTTTTATATCCGTATAGATACTTTTTCTCTCCGCACTAATCCCCTTGCTATCCAATTCATCAATGATCTGCTGTGTCCCTATACTGTGTGTATCATCTGTTTTCTCCAACAAAATCTGATACAGATAAAGCAATTTCAGCTTCTGATTATTATTTCTGGCCATAAAAAATGCCTCCTTTCAACTGATATCCAATAGGCGTTTGCGAAACGCCAGACCCCGCATAAATATGGGATTCTTTTTGTCACAAAATAAAACAACTCCTCACTGGTTTGTGGTAAAATTGAGATGTCGAGTAACAATTAACCATCCACCAGAAAGGAGTTGTACCTATATGATACCATACAAACAGCTTTCTTTGGCAGATTTTTTTACCGATTGCCAGAATAAATTTGATAACGATAAATATGCCTTCCTTGAACTCCTCGAAAATACCATCAACCTTGATGAAATTGTTCCGGTGTCTTTTGTTTCTCATTTTCACGCTGCCACCGGCAGACCCCGTAAGCATCTTCTTTATCCAATGCTCAAGGCTCTGTTATTACAGCTTATCTTCTCAATTCCAACCACATCCCTCTTGATTATATTTCTGAAATATTCTCAGGAATTACGGGATTTCTGTGGCTTTGATGTCGTCCCGGACGCATCTAAATTTACCCGCTTCAAGCAGGATTTCTTATTGGATTTACAATCCATGTTTGATCACCTTGTTGACCTGACCGAACCGATATGCCAACGGATTGATTTGCAAAAAGCTTCTATGATGCTCTTTGATACATCCGGCATTGAAGCCTGGGTGACGGAAAACAATCCCAAATATGCCAACCGTATTATCAAACAGCTCAAATCCTTTAAAAAAGCTAACCGTATGGATGATTCTTTTGATCCCTATAAAGCCGCCTACGGTTCCATGCCTTCTCATGCCGCCGCCAACCCCGCAATCCAGCAGATGTATATCAATGGGCATTTCTGCTATGCTTTTAAATTCGGCATCGTTACAAACGGGCTGGGTATCGTCAGGCATATTTCCTTTTACAACAAAGATTTCCTCGAATCCCATCCTGAAATCATTGTTGAAAAGAAATCAGATTCCCCGGATGAGGACAAGAGCCTCGCAGATTCCAAGGCGCTGATCCCGACACTGAAGGATTTCTTCCGGCGGCATCCGCTTATCAATCCTAAAACGTTTCTGGGGGATGCCGCTTTCGATTCCATTGAGATTTATAAATATCTGCTGCAGGAAACATCCTTTGAAAAAGCGTATATTCCTCTGAAAAACAAACTCAAAGCCGAAGGAATCGATTACACCGTAAATGATGACGGTATTCCCTGCTGTCCCCATGACGCTTCACTTCCCATGAAACGGGAAGGAAGTAAATCACATTTGCGCTGTGGTCTTCCAACCATGAAATTTGTCTGTCCCAAAATGAAATGGGAACGGGACAGCATTACAAAGAAAACCAAACGTGTATGTCATTGTGATACTCCGTGTACAGCATCTTCCTGTGGAAGGATGATCTACATTTATCCGGAACAAAACCTTCGCGCTTATCCTGGAACAATCCGTGGCACCAAGGAATGGGATTCCACCTACAAAATCAGAGTAAATGTTGAAAAATCCATCAATCACTTCAAAGACAGTTTTTGTGTTGCTGGTCGTAAAACTCAGAATGAGAAAACGCTTCATGCCGACCTGCTTCTCGCCGGAATTACCCAGCTTATTACTGTAATGGTGGCTGACAAACTGCACAAGCATCAATATATCCGCAGTCTAAAACCTCTAATTGCATAACCTCAAATACCACACACCATTTCACAGGCAGATATCCTTATCTGTTTTGTTTTCATGTCTTAAAATCTGGTTATCCACATCCACCTCCTGAAAATCCGGCATGACCAGATTTTTTCTCTGTTGGAATCAAGATTGCGAACTTGTTTCGCAATTATCTAGATATCCAAACCAAACATCAGATGTAAGAAAGCATAAATCAAGTCCGCTAGTCCTCTCCCCAAATATACTCCGGATTAATGTGATTTTTCTCATTCCTCTTATCAAAGAGTTCTCTTGACATTTCTACAATCTGATAGTATCTCGGTTTTTCTCCCTGATATCCGGTAGTTACCAGATACACTCTACTATCTGCCCTTACAACCGTATCTCCGTGAGAATCCAGATCCGGACACGCTGCTGCACGAAGCCCCAGATACCGGCATAAGTACATCACCGCATATCTGCTTGCCATACAGTCGCCACTTCCCGTCACTATATATTCGCACCAATCCGCTTGATACAACCTGTAATCATACTCTGCGCTCAAATACCAGGCAGCTTTATCCATTTTCTCATATTCCGTCATATTGTCAGTGATATAAGTTTCTTTGAACTTATCAAACACACTCTGTACATACAGAGTAATATCGTCGTAGCCTTTTACCCTTGCTGTCAGTTCTGTCCCATCAGATAAATGAGCCTTAACCGTACATTCGGAATATGCTTCGTCAATATCATTGCCAAATCTCATTTTGATTGTCCCATCATCCGTAATCAGATATCTGGTTTTTACCTTCTTATCCCCTTCCAGACTCCAGCTTTTAACCGTAGCCTGCGTCCCCAAAACCTTGAACTGGAACGAATAGTTATTGGCTTGATTCTTCCCGATATAAGGAACAGCATAATCCTTTGTATAATGCAGCTCAACTACGGTTGCATTTAGTGTCGGGCATTCTGCATTTTCCGCATCATCCTTTTTATCTTTTTTCTTTTTCACAGTGACTTTGCACTTATATGTCTTTCCTTTGTATGTCACTTTAATAGTGGCTTTTCCTGCTTTTTTTGCCCTCAGCACTGCCTTACTGCCACTTTTTTTGCTAATAGATACAACCTGCTTATTCCCGGTAGTCCATTTTAACTTCTTGCTTTTGGCTTTCTTAGACACGCCCTTTAATGATATCGTGTAAGTCTGCCCTTCTCTCATTGTCTTTTTAGTTGCTGATAACTTATACTTAGCCAGCACCTTCCTTGAAGATCTTGCTGATGCATCCATACCCGGAGCTGCAAAGATTGCCACTACCACTACAACTACCATCAGCCACAAAACTTTTAATACTTCATTCTTTCTCATAATAACCGCCGCCTTTCTCGGACTTATCTGCCCGGAATCCAGGTCGGCATCCCACCTTAACAAAGCGAATCATAGGACTATTACTATGTGAGTTGCCTATTGAATAGTTACTCTCTGCCTTTACTTGCGACATCTTCCCATTCCGGATGCTTCTTTATCAGTCCTTCCGTCTCCATTTTATAAACAAGCAGCCTCATCAGGTAATCTGGCATATGCCTTAATCCTCTCTCCCAATCTTCTACCGTCCGGATTGGTATGCCGAAGTATCCGGCGAATTGCTTCTGCGTCATATTTGCCTCTTTACGCATCGCCTTCAGAACATCCCTATCTTCCATAAATTTCCTTTCTTAAACTGACTTCTCCCTTCTTTGGTTATATTTTACCACATAATGCGTGGAATATCAATAGAAATTTGCAGAAAATCACTTCTCTTACAGGCAGTTCACACTACTCCATTCCCAACAACTGTTTTGCCCTTTCTTCTGGTCTCATTGTTTCATCGTTCAGAATAGATATGATTTTATCAATCATCTCATCCCCCAAAAACTTAATTTTTGCACTGGTTGCACTGTTAATAACATCAAATATCTGTTCAAACACTCTAAATGCGCCTGCTTCCTCCCAATGTTCATCTACACTTCCAAGCAAAACCTTTTTCAGTTCCCGGACCGCATCATAAACAGAAATAAGTCTTGTCATATCTTCAAAAGACAAAAAAGACTTTCTCCCATTAGACTCCTGCTCCATTCTAATCTGAATCCCATCTGAAAGTCCCATCTTATATGCAGCTTCCCCATAGGCTGAATTATAACTCAAAAAAACATCCTCCACACGTTCAAATGCAAACCATTGTTCCTGTGTCATTGATACCATAGAATCAAATTCTTTAGCGGCATTACGCCATTCCTTTTGCCTTTGTTGGAAATTAATGTCTTTCCTCAACTCTTCCTCTAACGCTTCTCCCATCCGTACTTTAACCAAGTTATCCATCTCTGCTGTCGTCATAGATTTCCCCTCATTCCTCCATTTTAGTTGTTTAATATCCTACGCTCTACCACTTAACAAAATTTCTGCACGCTCATCCGGTGTCCTTTTCCTATCGTAAAGAATTTCAATAAATTTCTGATCCGCCTCCTCCGATCCTGAATAAGTGGGATGGGCATTATGCTGAATCACATCATAAACATTATCCAATTTAATAAAATCGCCACTTGCATGTCCATGTCCAGCAAGCTGCTCAAAAACCTTGTCCATTTGATTTATCTCATCCTCTGTTTCAATCAACCGTATCATATCCTCTGCACTTAACATAAATAACCCTCCTAATATGATTTGTTCAACTTCTTACCTATAACAAATTATAACTGATTTTTAAGATAGAGAAAGTATATAATAATCTTAAAAGACTTAAGGAGGTGCACCATGTCGGACAGAGGCACTATTGTAATTCATCTGGATGAACTACTAAAGGAAACCGGCTTGAGCAAAAATAAATTTTGTCAACGAGCTGAATTACAACGCTCGCAATTAAACGGATACCTGAACAACACAATAACCAGACTAGACACCGATGTATTGGTTCGGATGTGTGATACATTGAATTGTACTATTTCTGACTTATTGGAATATAAGCCAAATTCTTAAAAAATCATCCGCTTTACATCGTATTCCCCTTTCACCTGGCTGCCTATCCTCATAATAAATTCTTCAGGATCAGGTATATATCCCGCTCCAAATAAATCAATCCACATCTCTTGTTTTCCAGCGTTCTTATACCCTGTGGCAATTGCCTTTTTCATCTCCTCTCTTATCATCTTTTCATCTTTGCCTTCCTTTTTTGCTATTGCTTTAATTATCTCTTTTGCCTTTTTTCTATCCATAGATTCTCCTTGTTGTATAACTTCTTATCCATATCTTATCATTTATAACTTGTTACATCTGATAAATATACTTTAACTAATGTATACTATAAAAGTCAAGACTTTTTATTTTTATATTACGACATCTTTCGACAGGAGGTTCTACAACTTGAGTAATAGAGGGATGCTAAGAATACATCTTTCCAGTTTGCTTCAAGCATCTGGTATGAGTAAAAATAAATTTTGCCAGAAGGCAGAAATCCAACATTCACAGCTCAAAGGCTATATGGATAACACCATTTCCCGCCTTGATACGGATGTGTTGATTAGGATCTGCCATACTTTGGATTGTTCTATTGCAGATCTTTTGGAATATGTACCAGCGGAACAGGTAGAAAAATAGCAGATAACAGAGAGGAAGATATCATGAAAGTTTCAGTTTTTTATTCATGGCAATCCGATTTGCCCGCTAAAACAAATAGGTATTTTATCGAAGATTCTATTAAGAAATCTCTAAAGGAAATCAATAAAGATAATAGAGTGATAGCCTGCATTGATCGAGATACCAAAAACGAGCTTGGAAGTCCCGACATTGAAAATTCAATTTTTCAGAAAATAAATCATTGTAAGTTTTTTATTTGTGATGTGTCATTAAATGAAACGAAAATCCCTAACCCTAATGTTCTTATAGAATTGGGATATGCAATCAAAACGGTTGGATGGAGTAAAATTTTATGTTTATTTAACACACAAACCGGAAAAATCGAAGAATTACCGTTTGACATTAATCACAATAGAGTCACTCCATATAACCCCGATTTAACAGGCGAGAAAAGAAGAATATCCGAAATCATATCTGTCAATATAAATAGTCTACTAAAAAGGGGAGAACTATATAATCCTATTGAGGATCATCTTAAGAAAAATGTTGATTATATCTTTATGCAGATCGCTCGAAATATCATAAATATTTTCGACTTTGAAAAAACAGTAAATTATTCAACCCGACTATCAGAATTAGATAACTTGTCTATTGAAGAAATGGCATACAAACTTACAAAAACCGAAACATTAGGTTTTTACTATTTGTTTGATTATGAAGAATCACAGATGAAATTAGAAAATCTACTTAACCAACTATTAAGTTGCAATTATTTTTTTGATGGATGGCGAGAAGCTGTTATTAACTTAATAGATTGGATTGATATGTGGAATCACACTATTGATTCTCATTTTTCGCCTAATTTATTTCAAGCCACTCATAATAGTAACTATGCAATTAAAAATATGCACACTGAAAATCCTCAAAATCCACCTAATTCTGTTTTGCTATTGAAGCACCACAAAAAGGATCAATATTCAGTCATACAGGGCGGCTTTTTAAGTAACTCGAATTATACACCTGCAGGAAAAATTGTTTGTATCCAAGAATGCTATGGTTATAAAATCGCTAAGATGATAAAGGAGTTTTTATCATATTTTGATTTTTGGTTAGAAGAATCAGGCAGTGAAATAATACTTGATCCACACTACTACATAATTAAATAAAAAGGACAGGATATAGCAGTTCCTATCTTTTCTGTCCTTTTGTGTTTTCTTCATATGGGGGCAGACACACCACCCAGTGTGCCTGCCCTAATACTATCTCTGCTTACTATCCTTATTCCCAGACATCATCTCTCTGCCAATCTCCCCTGCCTGCCCTGCTACCTTTGTCCGCTTATCATAATAATTCTTAAACGCCTCAAATGCTTCGGCATTGGAGCCATACCCCCTGCCCTCTGCCACACAGGAATCCGTAAACCGTTGCATTTCTTCCTCATAAGTACCAAGAGGCTGTGCATTCTCGTTATCGACAGCACTTTTGGCAACTTCACTCTCTGATGGTGCTCTTTTGTCTGACTGCATCATCATCTGCTCGTTATAACCATCAATCCGCTCTGACAATTCATCAAGGCTGCCCAGCATCTGATCTGCCTGCCCCCTGATCTTCTCCAGGCCTTCACGGATATACAGCACTTCCGACAGTTTCTTTAGTGCCTTTCTGCCCCGGTGTTTGGCTTCTTCCACTAATTCGTGTGCTTTCTGCTTTATGAAATCTTTAATCTCCACAAGTTTTCCGTGCAGCTCCTGCACTTTTGCTTCTGCCTTTTCCACCTGTTCTGTCAAGGCATCCTTTACAGTACGTTCCGCTCTGGTCATAAGATAATCATTCTGTTCACGGACACCCTTTAACTCTACCCTCATATCCGTAAGCTGTTCCAGCATAGCAGAAAGAGTCTGTTCAAGACTATCTACATATTCCACGGTGCGGTTTAACTTTTCCATACCGTCCTTGTCGTGAAACTTCTTTAACAGCTCCATCAGATCTGCTATGTCCCTATCCTTTGCAAGAGAATCATTCATTACTTCGTCCATCTTTACCCGCTCCTTCTGTTCATTCTGCTTCATTAGCGAAAAGGCAGGTTTTCCCGTGCCTTCTGTTTAGGCTTATCCTGTGCCCCTACATTCTCTTTCGCTTCCTTTACCTGTTGTTCTTTCTTCTCGTGATACACATTCAGAAGTTCCCCATGAAGCTGCTCCCGGAACTCCTTTGTGATTGGATATACGATATCACGATAAAGGCTCTCTCCCGCCTTTGCCTTTGTGCTTGCCTTATACGCCGGCATGGACACAAACTCACCATTGCGGCCATTGACAATACTCACACTGTTAATAACGAAGGAATCCTCCAGATAGATACTGGCAAGACCACGGATATTGCTCCCCTCTCGCTCGTATGGTGTGACACTTACCGAAAACTCTGGTGCTCCCTCTCCATCTCCTACCACAAGTCCGTCCTTATCCAGTGTTCCGGCTTTCTTCTGCTCATAGGCTTCAAGGATCGCTCCCGAAAATTCCTGCTGGAACTCGGACGTGATTGGATTCACGATATCTTTATACACAGGGTTATTATACTCATCCACCTCGCTGGTCCTCTGCGAAGGCATAGATACAAACATTCCCTGCCCATCCTTCTTCTCCACGATTGCAATATTGCGGACAACAAGACTGTCTCCAAACACTACGGTTGCATAAGCCTTTGCTTTGCTATGCTCTTTGTTCACTTCACTGATTCTGATCTTATAATTCATAACTACCTCCATTTCTGCAAGGTGAACTTATTCACCTTTACTATTATCATGCACTCTATTCATTGTTATCAGTTGCTAATCTACAGCGGCATACAAATCTCTGTGTGCCATGATAGGCACAAGTAAAAAGAGTAAGTCTTTCTTCATCACTCTCTGCACGAACAGAAGCATCATAAGGTCCTACCACTCCGGTATCCTCCACTATGTATGTGTGAGTTACCATCTCTTTATCTGTCACTTTGACCTCGGCTCCGATTGCAATACTGGAGAGATTCGTGAAGAATGTCCCTCTTCTGCTGCCATTATGCCCTGCCAGTACACAGTTTCCCTTTTGCATAAGCCCTGCTGTCTCTGGCAGATGTCCGATACCCATGTTCAACTGTTCGGCACCTGCACCCTCAAAAATCGGGTATCTGATGTTAAGGCTCTCAATCTCAATGATACCGATTGCACCTTTTGCACCTTTTGAAAGTTCCGGGGTAGCCTTCTTTTTACCACCGCCGGCTTCGCTTTCTTCATCCTCCTCATCCTCTGTCACTCCCATCCGATTGATATAGTCCTCTGCCTGTTTCCTGTCAAGAAACCGAAGCAGAAAGGGGACCGCAACAATGGCAATCCCCAGTACAATAAGTGTTACTATTCTTTTTTTGCTCAATTTACATTACCTCCTGTGTCCCTGATAATCAGACTTTTCCTCTGCTACTCTGGAAGCATCCTGTTCAGATCTTGCGTCTTCGCTCCTCTCTTCGTCCTGTGACTGTTCCGCACTAAGACTTTCTCTGTCAAGATCAAGTTCGGCATTGATCTGATACTGACGGGCTAGTTTCTGCTTCAGTTCCTCTTCATACTGAAAAGGCTTCTCATAGTCCTCCTTTGCCCGTTCCATATTGCGGTGATATTCCTCCAATCTCTGCTCAAGAAATGTGATTTTGTCCTGAATACCATTGTAGGCATTCTCCAGACGCATCATAAGTCCTACAGGAGAAGTGGAAGTCTCCACACTGTAACTGGTTTTGCCGGAAAGAAGCAGATAGTTTACTCCCATGAAATTCTTTTCCACAGAAAGCGTAAAGCCCTTATACCTGCCAAGTTCTGTTGTTACACCTGTCTTTTCCTTACTGATTGCTGCAATCAGTGCTGTACCTCCATCCACTCTTTCATCATAGCTTGTGTTCCCTACCGTGATGGAAAACTCTGGCTCCTTCGCTGCCATATCGTCACGGGTAATCACATCGGCACGAACGCACTCCAGTTTTTCCTCTGCTGCCTTGATCAGCTTTGGATACTTCACAGTGAAATCATCCTGATTCTGATAATGCTTCTGGTCATAGGAAGCCTTTAACAGCTTCAACCTCTGAACATCATTGTCAATTTCCATCTTCTCTTTTATCAAAGGATTTCCGGTTGCTATCGCCTTAATCTCTGCATACTGGAATGTCACTTCATCAATATCCTCACAGCTTCTTGATACGGACTTGCTCGTCATAATCTGCGAAATGAAACGCTGCTTATTTTCCACAACACTCCAAGAGTAGGCATCAAAAGTTCCTTTTGTCACATAACGGTAAACCGCCACCTCACCGTTCTCATTGCCCTGACGGATTCCCCTTCCTTCCCTCTGTTCAATACTGGAAGGCTTCCACGGACAATCCACATGATGCATTGCAATAAGGTGTGTCTGGACGTTGACACCGGTTCCACACTTATCAGTAGAACCAATCATGATCTTTTTTACACCCTGCCTCATTTCACGGAACAGGGCATCCCTCTGTGCGTCCGTTTTTGCATCATGCACGAAAGCAATCTCTTCTGCAGGAATCCCCATTCTCACAAGTTCTGTCTTAATATAGTTATAGACATCAAATTCATTGCCACGCTTATAATAGTCTGATTCCAGCATTTCCTCCTTCCAACTGCTCTTTGGTGTACCGATATCAGAAAATACAAGCTGAGTACCGATAATCCCCTGTTTCTCTGCCTGTTTGTATTCACGGTATACATTCTCCACTACCTGATTCAGTTTTCCGTCCGGATTTGCCGGTGCTGTTGCCTCTAACAGTCTGGCATCCGTACCGAGAAGCCTTGCGTCATTTGTAATCTTCAAAAAGTTGTCCACACTTGGATCGACCTGCCCATTATGGATTTTTTCAGCACGGGCCACAAATTCCTCCATGACCTCTTTTGTGTACCAGTCCGGTTCCGTACTTTCAATCACATAATTACCGCCACGGAGTGCCGGCACTTCCAGGTCCAACGTGTCCCTTGTCCGGATATCTGCTATCTCCTTAAAAAGATTCATAAGTTCCGGAAGGTTCTTAAATCTGTTAAAACGGTTCCTGAACCGGAAACCGCTTCCCTCTACATTTAACTCTAAGGAACTTGTCACTTCACCAAAGTTCGCCGCCCAGCTGTCAAAGTGATAGATACCCAGTTGTTCCAGTACATCCTTCTGGAGAAAGGTCTGCATGACATACATCTCGCACATGGTGTTGCTGATCGGGGTCCCGGTTGCAAACACAATTCCTCTCCCCCCGTTTAATTCCGATATATACTGGCACTTCATGAACATATCCATCGCCCGCTTGCTCCCGCCTCCGGTAATCCCGGCAACATTATTCATCTTAGAAAAAATACTGAGGTTCTTGAACGCATGCGCTTCGTCCACCATGATGGAATCAATGCCCAGTTCCTCAAAAGTAATCAGGTCATCCTTCGGTGCATCTGTCAATTCTTTTAACTGTTCTTCCAGTCTCTTTTTCGCTGTCTCTAACTGTTTTACCGTCCAGCTTCTGTCCTCTGCATCCCTCATTTCAGAAATGGCATAGGTTATCTCTTCTATCTGCCTGTCAAGAAGCTCCTGTTGTCTTTCTTTTGAAACTGGAATCTTTTCAAACTGAGAGTGAGACATGATAATACAGTCATAATCTCCGGTAGCAATTCTTGCCACAAACTGCTGCCGCTTTTTCTTTGCAAAGTCGTTTTCCGTTGCAACAAGAATATTCGCTGACGGATAAAGTCGGAGAAATTCACTTGCCGTCTGACCAATCAGAGGCTTCGGAACCACCATAACCGTTTTATTCGCAAGACCAAGTCTTTTCTGCTCCATACAGGCTGCCATCATTTCAAATGATTTGCCGGCTCCTACACAATGGGCAAGAAGCGTATTTCCACCCATCAATATTCTCGCCACCGCATTCCTCTGATGATCAAGCAGGTGGATATCCGGATTCATACCCGGAAACTCCAGATGGGAACCGTCATACTCCCGGAGACGGATATTGTTGAAAGTCTCATTGTAATATTCCACATACTTCTGTCTTCTCTCCTGGTCCTTCCATATCCATTCCTTGAATGCTTCCTTAATCTGGTTCTGCTTCTCCCTTGCAAGCATAGTCGCTTCCTTATTCTCCACATAGTGATACTTTCCATCGCCATCGTCGATACGGTCTCTTATTGTTACAGTTCTTAAGTTAAGTGTATTCTCAAAGATACTGTACGCATCCATACGCTTTGTCCCATAAGTCTCTGTTGCTGCCACAGAACGATTATCCTGACCTTTATTCTCAATAAACCACTCCATAGAAAAACGATCCAAACTCACTCTGATACCTCTTCTGGAATATCCGTACATATCTGCCCTTGCCCATCTCGGTGTCTGTAGCAATTCGTAAATAAATGCCTGATAATCCTCCGGTTCAATCCAAGTGGCTCCCACACCCACATCGATCTCTGTCGCATCGAGGTCTTTTGGCTGTACTGCTTCAAGAGCCTCTACATTTGTACCAAATATCTCTGGCTGCTCTTTTGCATGAGCCTTTGCTATCCGAAGTTTCTCCCTGGCATTACCGGACAGATACGCATCTGCGGTCTCCCAACCCCGGTTATGATCATTTTCACTGTAGCTTTCGGGATTGCAGAAAATGATCCCCCTCAATTCCTGTATTAGTTTTTCACGCCGGAGTTCTTTTGTGAGATCTTCCGAAAAAGTGATATTGTCTGCCACTTCGCCCATCTTTTCTGCCACTTCGCTTTTCATGGAAGTGATATCTGGTGTATAGATAGATAACATATACGGGATATTCACTCCGTTAAACTCATTGATGGATATGTTAAGTGCCTCCACCGCTGTCTCCACACTATCTACTGACTGCTTTGCCTTAATCGTCTGCTTTGTGAACATCTCTGCCTTCGTGACATTTCCATCTTCATCGAGGACTTCCAAAGAACATAAAAGCGGATAATCACTGTCCTCACGGAACGCTAACGAGTTTGCCCTGTTTGTGATGACTCCATATTCTTTTACATAGGAATCATACTTCTCATTCAAGGCTTTCTGTGCCTGCAATAGCTCTTCTTCACTACAACCCTCCATCTGGATGCTGATAAGATGCCTTGTCAATTCCCTGATATTATGAAGCCCAAGAATACGATTTTTTATCTTATCCCCCACGTCCCACAGATACATCCTGCTGTCCTTGCGGTAATAAATCTCATCATCCATCACTGTAAAAGTAAAGTTTTTTACATCCGGATCTGCCGGAATATCTGTAGTAAACTCTTCTTCATTATCTGAAATCATTTCAAAGTCTTTTAATTGTGTATGGATATTGCTGATTGCGCCCGATACGCTCTCATAGACATTGAAATATGGTTCCTGATTCACACAAACAGTGTAATTGGAACTGTCGCCAAACCGTCCCTTTTCATACTCCATCTTTCCAAGCATCATTTCCGGGTGCTCTGCAAAATAACTATTGACCGGAATCCCGTTCTCTGTCACCCCAAGATGTACCCAGTCCGGCTCCACCGCTATCTTCTTCTCCCGTTTTTGAAAAAACAGGATATCACTTGTGACTTCTGTTCCCGCATTTCCCCGAAACACCTCTACCGGAAGCCTCACTGCACCAACAAGTTCCGCCCTTTCAGCCAGATACTTTCTGACATTCGGATTCTTCTTATCCATTGTGCCTTTCGTGGTGATCACTGCCACAATACCACCCGGACGCACCTGATCAATCGCCTTTGCAATGAAATAATCATGCACCTTGAAATTCAGTTTGTTGTACTTCGGATCAAACACCTTATAGTCACCAAACGGAACATTGCCGATGACAACATCAAAGAAGTTATCCGGATAGTTCGTTTCCTCAAAACCCTTGACTTCCACTTTGGCGTTTGGATAAAGAAGTTTGGCAATTCTTCCGGTAATCTTATCTAACTCAACTCCGTAAAGTTTACTGTCAGACAGTTCCTCCGGCATACATCCGAAGAAGTTCCCCACACCCATAGATGGTTCAAGAATATTGCCTTTTGCAAATCCAAACTGGGTAAGTGCCCTTGTAACCGCACTTGCCACAGTGGAAGGAGTGTAAAAGGCATTGTTTACGGATGCTCTTGCTGCTTCATATTCTTCCGGTGTCATAAGTTCCTTTAATTCCTTGTACTCCCTTGCCCACATGCCATTGTTCTCGTCAAAAACCTGTGCAAGACCTCCCCAACCGACATAACGGGACATAATCTTCTGCTCATCTGCTGAAGCAGCCCTGTTCTCTGCTTCAATCTTTTTCAGCTCACGGATAGCGTCCACATTCCACATATACCTTGTTTTCTGACCTCCATCCTTCGTATCCCATATATCAAGATGGAAATTCTCAGGATGTTCCGGTGCTGTCTGACCTTTCAATGTCATATCCGGCAAAGAAAAGTCTGTTTCTTCTGTCTCCCGCATGATTTCTTCGCCATACTCGGCAAGTGTCACCATACGGTCTTCATCCAGCATCTCAACTCTTACATTGTCGGGAATCCCCATATCCTCTACTTCATCCGGTATTGCATATTCGTCAAGTTCTTCCTCGATGGTTTCCGAATCAATAATATCAGGTTCCGGTGTATAGTAATCTCCGGTCAGAATAAGTGCTGCAATCACTCCTTCTACCGTATTCCAACTGGCATATCCCTCTTTTTCTCCCTCTTCATCACGCCACTGGAAACGGATACCCTTGCTCTTAAAGGTGTCATAACCATGCAGCCCGTACCCCTCGATAGGCCAGCCTGCACCGCCCATGCCATACTCTTTTTTTATCCGTTTTATACGCTCACTTTTATTTAGCTCTGTCTGCATGATCTCATAAATGCGTTTCTTACCATCGGCGAAACCACTGCCACGCTTTACAACACTCACAATATAATCATGCGGCACACTATCCTCTATCTTCGGATCAAGGTATGTGTATTTCCCATCTGCAATATTCTGTCTCTCTTTATCCGTCAGAACGGAATCTTGGAATGAAAAAAGAGAAACCTGTTCATATACGGTTTCCCTTTTCTCTCCGAAGGAATCTAAGTCCTCCAGTTCCCTATTCAATTCTTCCTCAAATTGTTCGACTTTTTCCGGTTTTAGTGGTACTGGTTCACGATCTCGTGTATCACGATCTCCTCCGCCTGCATCATTCCCTGCTGTCTGATTTTGTACATCTCCATCGTGTCTGCCGGATTCTCCGGTTTGTGGTTTTTCAGATACTTCTCCATCATCGTGTCGATCATCTGATACGCCTCCCTGTTCACCGGTTCCAGAACTTCCGTCAGTCTGCCGAACCGCACGAGAGACTTGTACCTCTGGTAATGGTTCTCCTTGAGATAATCCATTGCCATCAGTCCGTACTTGCCCAGTTTTGACAGGTTTTCCTTCTCCATGCTGATATTCGGGTACAGCATCCCGTCCTCTGCTTCCGTGTACGCTAGTGTCAGGCTCATACTGCATTCTCCTTTCTCTTTCAAATCTGCTGATATTGTAGCTGAACTCCTTTAAGATTTCACAGGACACATCACTGACAAAGGTTCCAAGCTCATAGATAACATCTTCCTTGTCGATTGCTGTGACGATATCAAAGTCCTGTTCATCGACGGTCAGTTCAAACCCACACCGGGTTGCCACAACATAATAAATGCTTTTTGTGATAAGGTCTGCTCCGTCAATTTCCGAAACCTTTCCATACCGGTTATCTATCATCGACTGAACAGCCTCTTTTACATTGCCACGCTTTGCGTGGTTCTCTTTTATTATGCCATCAATCCGCTTTTTTGTAAAGTCCCAAATTACTTTTTTTAACAAATCCCTGTCCAAGCCTTCTATACTGCCAATCTCGCCATTTCTTACAAGGTAGGCTGCATAATTCTCCAGATTTTCCCCATCTAAAGTCCATGTAAGTTGACGCTTCCTGCCACCGGTATCGCTGATGTCAAAGACATACCGGCAATGAGGCTGCAATGCTCTTGACGGATATATGGCAATTCCCTTACTTCCACGCCTCACATAACGGTCAACCTTTTTCCAAGTGTCGTAATCCGCCACCAGTGTACTGTGTGGTTTCTGTGCATATATCATCAGAATATTGTCAAATTCATAACGATAGATCCGTCCGGTAAGCGAAAGCACATCTTTCCAGTTCTCCGCATTCTTTGTAACTTCATGGATGATATCGTTATAAATCTGCCTGACTTTGTAATCCACGCTCATTTTGCCTGCACCTCCTTACCTCTTCTCAACCGGGATATAATCCACTCCCTTAAAATCATCTGCATCAAGTACGATCTCTCCTTTTCTGTATTTATCCATCAGTTCGTCGATAGCCTCTCCCAAATATCCTGCTTTAACACTCTCCGTTCTGGAAAGCACCTCACGGATCTCAATATCATACTCGCCCCGTTCATTCGGTTCCGGTTCTTTCCCATATTCCCTGCGAAGTTCTGCAAAATCTATTTCCGACGGAACATTAGAAAGATATATACCATGTCCCCACTCAATACGGACATCCTCACAATCATTTATAAATTCTTTTTCTCCTCTGGCGACTGCCCGTGCATCTTCTGAAAGAGAAACCAATGAATCAAAATCAAGACACTCTAACACATATTCGATGAAATCTTCCATGCACTTATACCATTCGATTTCAACCAGCTTTCCTTCCACTCTGGTCTTTATCGTGTAGCTTTGAAGATCTGCACTGACCTGTATTTCCACCTGATGTTCCTCTGCTTCCTCAATACAATCTTCCGTGTAAGCCAGTTCTACTTCTGGAAATTCACTAAAATCAGCCCCCGAACCAAACTCCCTCTTACAGTATTCATCAATAAGTTTTTTTGCTTTCTCCAGCTCTTCTTCTGTAGGTTTAGGGATCTTTCTGAAAAATTCAACACCTTTCCCCACCACAAATTTTCCTGTGTTTATCTGCATTAAAAGCATATTACTGTCTGAATACTTTTCCATAACCCGGTAATCATTACTATTGTTGTTATGGAGAATATCGCCAACCTTACACTCCATCTCCTGCTTTTCATATCGAAAATCAAACTCCGTCTTTTTGGGCTTTTTACCGGAATGAACGTCTATCAAATCTATAAAGTCCTCCATCTTCATTTCAAGGATTTCATCATCTGACAAATTAACACCCAAAGGTTTGATTGCCTTTGCCACTCCATTTACAATCACCGGAAGTTCTATCTGATTTCCATATAAAATAGATACTTTTGTTTTCACATTCTCACGGATAATATCGTAGAGAAGCTTTCGGTTTTCCGGCGTATCCACATAATTTGCATAGTTTGGATCTCCCGGCTCAAACTGGATATCGTGGATCAGTTTCACCCCATCCACTTCCTCTGCATACTTAGCTGCTTCATCATCACTGTCAAACTTCATCAAAAGGTCAATCCGCTGAATGTGTGTCGCACCATTTCCAACATCATTACTGGTAAATATGGAATACCCCTTCTCCACCTGTTCTGGACTCCAGCCACTGTCTATCGCATACTCCTTCATTTCCTCTGTCACTTCATTCATTAAAATCCACCTCCAAAAATTTAATAAGACAGCACCTTACCGGCACCGCCTCACATTACACAAAACATTTACAACAAAAAAACTCATGATATCCGGCTGTATGCTGATTACCATGAGTTTAGGACTACAAAATATTCAATTAACAATTCCATTTTACAAAAAATGTTAAAAATTCCCGCTTGACAAAACCTCTTTCTTCCTCTAAGATAATAGGCAAAGAGAAATGGGTTTTTTGTCGTGTACGGTCTTTATGATCCAAGCGGGTTGCTCGTTTCTTTTTTTATGTCTATGATATCATATAGATACATCTTCCCATTTTCATTATGCCTGACTAATAGAGAAGCATGGAAAACATTGTATCTCTCTACTTCCCCATCGCTGCCATACACTGGCAGAGCAAATCTTGAATCATAACGATACCATCCGTATTTCGCATTACGATTATGCTTTTCCTCATTATTTTCCCGGAAATGTTTACCGACTGCAATCTCAATCAATTCCGGTATCCCCTGTGAGGCATTTGCCTTTGCTTTAGCCACTGTACCTTTTAGAGAATATGTGTAATTAGATCCGGTATATTCATTTGGTAAATCTGAACCAATATAAATACTGTCTTTCGTATCCATAACCTGATATACTTCACCAACATAATTCCTAAGATACAACCTCACATCATCCCAATTTACGGAACGTTTACCCTTAAATCGAATGTCATTTATCATGACGATGCTATTTCCATCAGCATCCTTTATCACATCTATATTCCTTTCCATATACCCTCCTGTCCGACAGATTTCTACGAATATTCTATCATACCGACAGAGATGTTTCCACACAAAATAAAAAACACCTCTGCCAGAACAGCCTTATCACTTATACGGTCTTGCATAAAATACCACACTGCCATCCCTTAACGAATCAAGTACAACTCCCCTTTCCGGATTGGCTGCATGCACCATCTTTCCATTTCCCACATAGATAGCCACATGGGAGATATTCCGGAATTGTCCGTTATCTTCATACGAATAAAAAATCAAATCTCCCGGCTTTAAGTCTTTCCTGTTTATGAGCATGGCATTCTGATAACAATACCTGCCCTGTTCCGAAGCGGTCGCCGGAAGTTCTATCCCTGCTTCTTTATACAGTCGCTGTACCAAAGAACTGCAGTCATAATATCCTTCCTCATAGCGTCTGTCCTGGTCATACCGGCATCCGATCTTTGTCATTGCCAGCTCTGCCACTGCCTGCCCTGCTGCGCAGGAATAATACTGATCCCATAGCTCTGAGTCCATCATATCTGTAAGCATTTCTTCCTTCTCCTTCGTAAGTGTGCCCTTTTTGATATAGTCCTCGTAAGTCAGATTATGTACGGTTGTACCAGAGCTTGTTACCATGACCTTGTTGGTGTTGCCTTCTGCCAGATATGCCTCTACATGCCTTCTTCCCCACTGGCTTGTATCCGAATGGTGTGCATAAAAGATATCAAAATCATTGCCATAGTGATTCAGGTTCCCGGTATCTTCCACCGTGTAAGTAATGCCTTCAATGACTACCTTCGTCCCCATTGGCACAATCGGATTATAAGCATCTACCGCTATGGTGTGCTTTGCTTTTGCGGTCTTACCGGACGCTGTTATCCCATTCGCATAAGGTCCGCAACACTGACTGCACGGACAATAGGCTGTTACCCATACTTTTCCCAGAGAATCCCCTACTTCCTTTTCTGCCGCCGAACTTTCCTTATCAATATAGTTCATTTCATCAAAGATTTTCTTCAGGTTTTTCTTTCCCTCCTCATCCATGACATAACCTGCTTTACCATCACTGTACAAAATCATGTAGACCATAAGAGTATCATTAAAGTTAGATATCGGGGCACCATTCTCCGTATTCTGATAAGTGATGTCATCTCCTTTATCCTCCATCTCCATAATCTTCTGATTAAACTCCATATAGCAGGAACTCAACACGGTTCTCGGATCATCATACCCTGTATCCGGCAACGGAAAGAATACGGATAAAGGAGAGTTATAAATAACTGCCAACACCGCAACCACAATCGTACCCACAAGGGCAACCACAGCAAACAATCCGAGAAATGCCGGGAGAACAGTTGTCACAATCTTTTTTAACAAAAGAAGTGCCCTGCCCTTTACTGCCTCCTTCACTGTCTGTGAAACATTTGTCTGACTATCCTCTTCCTTTTTTGTTTTTGCAAAGGCTTTAAGCATCCTGGTCTTGACAAATCCCTGCTTTCTGCCTCCCTTACCGTTGGAAGAAGTGCCGCCTTTTCCCTTTTGCTTCTTTACGTTGGAATCCTTAGCCTTTACCACATACTTTTTACGCTCTATATCAGAAGAAGTCCCTGATCCTGTGTCTCTTTCCCTGACATACCCCTTACTGCCATCCGCTTTTACACGATTAAAACTATCTTCCGTTTTGTTCGCTGCTTTCATCTGAGCGGACTGCTTTTTTCTCCGATAAATGTGTGACATCTGGTTTGCACTGCTGTAAGCGGAAGAAAGTGCAAAAGCTGTCAGCCCTGCACTTTCTGCTAATTCCTCGCCACCTTCTATCTGCTCGCTTGCTTTTTTCGCACCAATCCTGCCCATTGTATAAAGACTGTGCTTTTTGGGTGTAACAGATGCTCCTGAATCCCTTACTTTCCGTTTCATACCGGATAGCGGGGAGCGCTTTACATTATGAACTGTACTTTTTCCCTTTATCTGTTTCTTTCCCGAACGGATACGGAGCTTCGGACTTCCCTTTGTATGAAGCTCCATAGGCTTGTCTTGTACCCTTCGTATCTTCATGCCGAACCTCCTCAGTAAATCAACCAGCTATTGCCCTGTGCTGCACTGCCATCTGCAATCTCCTCTTCCCCGTCAGTCCCATAATCCTCAGTCTGACAGGCAAAACCGGCAAGCCCCATCGCAATCTTCTCATGGATATTTGTGTTATAGAGCTTATACAGGTCTGTATCTTTTCCAATTGTATTATCAAACGGAATAACCGTAGTCCCACATTTAATAAGTCCGGTTCCGCTGGGAGCATTGCTGACAAATCTAAGCTGTGCATCTGAAACACCGATAACTTCCGCTAACCTGGCACTGTCAATATTGCTTTGTTTTAACAACGTAATGAACTCGCTGTTAGATATCAAAGTAGACGCAATGTAGTTCTGAAGCAGATCGGTTACATTTTGGGAGATGCCTGTGCAAAGCCCTCCCTGTTTTCTGACTTTCTTCCACAACTGCTGCAGATAAGTCGCACTGTACTCACTGTTAAGGAGCACATGGCATTCATCTACATAGAGCCATGTTGCCCGTCCTTTCTTTCCATTTTCGATAATGCGTGACTGGATTGCCTCCATCATGACAAGCATTGCAACCGGCGCAAGCTGTGTTCCCAGATCCTGAATACCATATACCGTAAAACGGTTATCTTCATCCACGTTGGTATGATGATTGAAGATATTTAAGGAACCCTCTACGAATAATTCCAGACAAAGGGCAAGCTCCTGTGCTTCCATCTCCGTCTGACTTTTCAGGATATGGTAGAAATCCGTCATAAGCGGGACTTTCCTTGTCTTAAAGGCTCTCATATACAATTCCCTCACACAGCGGTCAATGATACTGTGGTGCTTCTGGTTCAGAGTGCTTCCAAGAAGCTGATCGCAGATACCCAGCATGAACTCTGACTTATCTGCTATCACATCACGGATACCCTTTTCGTTGATATGGGCAAGGTCCGCATCCAGAGGATTTACATAGTTCTTCGTATAAGCAGACATATTGACGATTGCACCGCCAAAAGTTTTCGCAATATCAAAGTATTCATTCATGGGATCAATGACAATGACATCATCATTCGTATTTAAGAATACCTGTCCCATGCCCTGCTTACAGAAGAATGACTTTCCACTTCCCGGAACGCCAAACACAAACCCATTGCCATTCAACAGCTTCTTACGATTGCCTACATTCACATTCTTACTGATCTGATTAATCCCATAATATATACCGCCCATATCATTCATTTCCTGCACATTGAAGGGAAGCAGAACTGCAACAGACTGTGTCAGCATGGAACGCATTGTCTCTACCTGTCTCACTCCGATAGGAAGTGCTGTGTTAAGCGCCTCCCTCTGTTTCAAGAAATGCGTATCTATTGACACGGAGTTACGCTTTCCTATCGTCTCCACCGTCTCTGTGATACTCTCTAACTCTTCCTTACTCTCTGCCACGATAATGATTGTCACTGCCACATAGAAAAGGCACTGGTCATTCTCCCGCACATCATCCATAATGCCCTCAATCTCTTTTTTCTCTGTCCTCTTTGCATAGGAAATCTCAGAAGAAAAGTCATTGTTCTTGTTGCGGACTCTCTGCTGCTTAATGATATCCGACTCGATACCAAGATACTTTTTCTGGAGTACCCTTGTGGTAATGTCCTTTGGAATCGGGACTACATCAATGCTGGTAATACAATGCACCGGAAGAGATGTAATCTCATTTAGGAATCTGTCTGAAAGCGAGCTGGGATACTTTTTGATAAAAAGTGCCCTGCAAAACTTGCCCTCATCCTCAATGTGATCCGGATAATACTTGACCATTCCATTGCAGAGATCGTTTTTAAAGTCAGAACCTACCTTCTTTGCGTGTTTGATATCAAACTCAAAATCTGCTTCATTTCCAAGATGATAGAAGTCGTGCAGCACTTTAAGACGCTCATTCCCGGAAAGAGCGACAATCTCTGCCCCAAGCTCTCCAAAAGCCTTATGCACTGTCGCTTCGATTGTGGCAAACTGTGCTTTGGCTTCCTCAAAATTTTTACGCTCAACCGTAATGGTAAGATAACGCTCCTGCAAGGTTCCCTGTCTGCCTTCCCTGATTTTCTCTTCAATAATGTCGTTGTAAATCTTCCGGAACTTATCATACGCATCATACTGATAAGGAAGTAATATATAATCTCTTAACTGCCCCATATCACGGTTTTTATTATTGACCGTGATCTTAAACGCACAGTCCATAGAGTTTAAGAACTTACAGTATCTCTCAAAGATGTCAATCTGTTCTTCCTCATTCGTAGTCGTATAGTTGATATCCGAAAAGCAGTAACACTTGCTGTAACGGCTGAAATTCGTCCCACGAACCTTTCCTACCTCAAAGATACCGTTCTCCGCTACCTTCATGATCTCAATCGTCTCCTGTACGGATTTTGGTGCTTTGTATAAAGGCTCACTTGCTTTTTTAAGCTCCTGAAAGCCATCTGAAAATAATCCCATTGCTAAATCCTCCTGTCTGAAATACTTTTCTTTTTCTTATCTGTTGCCATTTCTTCTGCCCCAATCTGCACTATCTCCTGTTCACCCTCCGTCGATATGTAGGCCAGTGGCTTGTTCCTAAAAGCAAAGTGTATCTTTTGCTTCATCATCTGCATAAAAGTCATGCCATTGTAGGAGTAGAAACCTGACAGTGCAATTGGTGCCACCGCAGGGATTGCGATATAAGCACTGACAGTCAGCCCTACATAACGGTACAGAAGAAGAACAATCCCACCCCCTACTACCACAGACGCTATACTAAAAATGAGCTGCCTTGCGGTCAGCCCTAAACATACACTCTCTTTGTAGCGGTCAATATCTTTATTTACCTCAATAATCATGCTTACCCTCCTTATAAACCAAGTGCTTTGCTCGTCAATGTCTGTGCTCCCTTCACACTGCCCACAGTCAGGGCAATCGTGAATGTCATCTCACACAGATAGATCAGTGTCTTTGCCCAGTCTGCATAATCTCCCGTAAATGAGGGAAGTCCTGCATTGATAAAAGCATTGCACAAAATAATTGCCAGTGCCATAGTGACTGCTTCAAATACGACAGACAGGAAATATTTACTGTATGATACTGCTGTATGGGATACCATCCGGTTTCCACCCATCGTTGAAAATGCAATCGAACCAAGAGGCACAATAACTAAAAGTTTTAAAAACCTGAAATATACCGTGTAGATCAGGAAAAAGCCGCAAATAATAATGATAATGGATAACAATGCCGCTAGTATCAGCATGATGAGCGACTCTCCAAATCCAAGATTCTTTATCACATCTGCCTGCGTATTCTCAATCTTTAGTTTTGTGGTAGTTCCTGCTGACAACAGCCCTACCAGATTGCCTACTGAGGTAAAGATTGACTTCATAATGGTTACATTGTTTGCCACAAACCACTCCGCAAGACCTAATCGAATCAGCAGCCGAAGGATTACTTCAAACCGCATCTCTTCCCGTACATCCACGGACTCGGAACAAAATCCGATCACAAAAAACAGGACAACCAGTGACGAACCAACTGCTACAAAGATTGGCTCTATCCCTGCGATCACTCCCCACGGACCACCATTCTTAAACTCAACCGGGGACTGTCCCAAAAGACCAAACACCAATGATACCTGATCGTTCCAAAACCCAAATACCATATTGAGAAGATCCAAAATCTTATCCCCTAACTTAAAAATATCCATTTTGATTTCAGCCGGTAATGACAGGCGGCATCTCTTGCCGCCTCCGGCTTTCCTCCTTTCCCGGAATACCCCGCTTGTTCTATCAGAATCCGAGGAATGTCAAAACCGCCCCTATACCTGCCATCATAACTCCTGCCACAATACCCTTTAGTGCTGAGTTCATGGTTGAGGAATCCTGCTGTTGGTATGCCTGTGCAAACTCCATGACATTCTTTGCAAGAATAATGACACCTACTGCACCAATTACTGCAATCACAAGTGTCTTCAGATTATCCAGCGGCTTTGTAACTGCCTCCGTGCCTGCCGCATATACTACACAAGTCATGTTGTTTGCTGCCATGACAGCTCCTGCCAGAGAAGGAATAATTACCTTCTTTGTGATATCCTTTACCTTTGCCTTCATATTCATCTTTGTTTGTTTCATAATCATCAATCTCCTTTTCTAAAATTGTTGTTGTGTGATGACTGCCCATATTTCCTTCTCATGGCAGCCATCTTTACTGTGCTGTTTTCCGGAAGCGCATACGATAAAATATATTCCTCCGGGATTTTCTCATCTGCAGCCCGCTTTATCTCGCTTCGCTGTGCCGGAGAAAATTTGAAATGTGCAAGCCTGTCGGCAAGTGTTTCACCGAAAGCGTTCTCTGAATCATCCTCAGAACTGCCCTCAGAATGTTCGACTTTGGTTTTCTCTTTTGCTGCCGCCTGCTTCTTTAATGCAATCAGTTCAGCGACCAGATTCTTCTCCGTCTCTTCATCCGGTGTGTACGCAAGTTCTGTCCCATTCCCTGCTTCCTCCCGAAGTTCGTTCTCTGCCTCCTTCTGATCCATTTCCACAAATCTCTGACTGACACTAAGTTCATCAAGCATCATAAATTCCTCGTATGTCAGTGAATCTATATAAACTGCCTCGCCCTTTGCCTTACGTTTTTCATACTGCTTCAATCCTTCCGGTGTCAGTATGTCAAAACTGCGGGCAAGCAGATTTTCCGGGAGCCTTGGCACAAAACGGAACGGTTTTCCATTCCCGTCTGCACTCTGTGCAAATCTCGGATGCTTTGGAGTGAAATACTTATTATCCAGCACCGGATTAAGACCACGGATAAAAACAAGACATTTCTTGTTATCCATCATTCTCACTTCGTCCGATGTCAGTATCTCCCTGCCAAGAACATCAATGTTCCGGCTGGAACTTCCCTGCCTTCCTTTCGTCTCTCCACTTGACTTCTTATCAATGGTCATCTTTCCTAACAGCTTTGAAATGTAATCGTGGGTGCTCTGCTCATTTCCACCAAGATAGACGGTAGTATCATGAGGTAAGCTTCAACTCATCCTCCGAAAAGGACTTGCATCCACTCCCTCCCAAACCGTACGTACACCTCTCGATGTATACGGCTTTCCGCCTATTGTATTTGCGGTGTTAAGAATGAATTAAACTATGGCATTCGGGACACACCACAAGCGTTTTTTTTTCTCTTTTTGCGCATTAAGAGAATCCACTCGGCATCTCCCTTTAAATCTTTCAGTTTCTTTACCTGATGTATTTCCAGATTTCTACAGTCTTTCTGGCATAATTCACATGTGTGACGCTCAACTCTTTGTTTCAGGGTATTGGTTTTCGCATATTTAGAATACTGCGGAAGTTCGCTGACATTATCAAATTTAGTCGCATATTCTTTCCTTTTAAACCCATCCCTGTAAAAAGTTGTTGTTTTCCTGCCCAGCCTTGTTTCATAAGCGACTGTAAACAGCCCGTCCCTGCAATATCTCCGCTTTATCTCATGGACATTCGTTTTATACTTGCACGCAAACGTTTTGTACATACTGTACTTCATCACATTTGCAAATCTGCCTATCTTGAATGCGTCATTTGCTATGGAATAATAGTTATACAGCCCACGGACTTCTGCATTGTATCTTGCAAGAATCTCTATATCACTCTGGTTCACCAGTTTGCCCCTATGGAGGGCTACAAACCTCTCTTTGCCGTTTTCGTTGATTTTAATTTTAATCGCCTTATACTCAATCAGCTTATTTACCCATTTTTCACGCGGTACATATAACTTAACCACTCCGCTCTGGGTTCTCTGCACTTTTCCATTTACTGTCTTTTTCAATGTCTGGTCTCTTGATACGGTGACATCATAGCCTAAGAATCTCGCCCTGTCACCCGTATGGGTGATTTTTGTCTTTTCGTCCGACATTTCCAGTTTCAGTGTTTCTTCCAGAAACTTTTTAATGTCAGATTTGATTGTTTCGGCATCCTCTTTGCTCCCAATGACACCAACCAGAAAATCATCTGCATATCTCGTGTACTGGATACGCTTATAGTTGGTATCTATCGGCACGGTTGGTGTCATACTTTTTTGTATCTTCAGCTTTTCCTTTAAGACTTTGCTTCTTTCCTTTCTCTCTTCCCTGCTCAGTTCCTGCCAGACCGCTTTCCCTTCACATCTGTATTCCGAGAGTCTGTTAGTAATGGATTTGTACTTTGGATTCATTTTCTTTTCCCTGCCTTTATGGAAACCCTCTGCATATTCCTCCATGAATTTATCCAACTCATTCAAATAAATATTTGCCAGAATCGGACTAACCCCTGACCCCTGCGGCACACCGCTGTAGGTCCTGTTATATGCCCATTGTTCCATATATCCAGCTTTCAGAAATTTCCATATAAGCTGGATAAAGGCTTCATCATCTATCCTTCTTTGCAGGATATTGATAATAACATGATGGTCAAAACTGTCAAAACAGGCGTGAATATCCCCTTCCACAAACCAGTTTGTACCCGTAAAGGTTTTCTGGATTTGTTTCAGTGCTGTCTGACAGCTTCTGTTTGGTCTGAATCCATGTGATTTGTCGCTGAAATTTGGTTCGTATATGCTTTCCAAAATCATTTTAACGACTTCCTGCACGAGTTTGTCATCCCCAGACTGAATGCCCAGAGGACGTTTTTTATTGCTGTTCTTCTTTGCAATATACTCCCTTCTTGCAGGTTTCGGTTGGTAACTGCGGTCTCTTAAAGATGAAATAATCTTCTCAATCCTTTCGCTACCCATGCCATCAATCGTAGTCCCATCAGCCCCTGCCGTCATACTGCCATTGTTAGCATATATGTTTTTATAGGCGAGCCAATAAAACTCCGGGTTGTACAGATTCCTGTATAGCCTTTTGAATCTGTAAGTTTCATTCTTTGACTTTTCCGTCAAACTTTTCAATACCTCAATCGGATTTCTCAATGCCTCACGCACCGTCCTTTCTTTTAGTATGAAATAATAGGCTGCACCCCTTCGCCATGTGAGCAGAATTACCTGCATCCGTTTTTACGGCTTTCCCTGTCTGTCCAGGGTTCTCAGACTACTATGGGTGCTGTGTACCCATGCCTGTTACCAGGTTTAGGGCATCCCCAGTTAGTAAATACAGAATTAGCATTCAGTGTTGTCGGATTCGACTTTCGCCATTTATCCGCTGTCTTGCGGTTGTTCCTCCCATGAGTATCACTTGGTTCCATAACTGCGAAATGAAACCAACACGGAAGGGCATACGTTTCAACCCTTTTCGTATGCAGGGCACGGATTCCCCCACTCTGGCTATCGTTCAGGCAGTTTAGCTTTATTCCTCATACACCGATTTTTATTCTTAAATCCGTAAACGCTTAGGATTAGCACTTCCAGATTTACGTCCTTATTTCAGGACAACAACATGCTACACTCCCCTTCGGGTTTCCCCTCTCGGATAAGTTGTAGAATAATAGGCTGTGATTTTACATCACCTGATACTTTTACCTACTGCTTGCTAAAGGCAGTATTCCATAAATACCACGCCGCCAAAATTTATATTGCGCTGGCGACTTCTGGGCGCACACAGTTACCGGTAATGGTTTCCCAAGTATCCTTAAAGAGTGCCTTGATCTGTGCGAGGTTCTGGATAATGATGACACTGGATATCTCTCTGCTCCGCATTGTGGAAAGAAGCGAACAGAAGTCATCTGGCAGGGCAACATTTGCAAACTCATCTAAAAGAAAGGTTACATGGATCGGTAATCTTCCCCCATAGTTGAAATCCGCCTGATAATAAAGCTCCTGAAAGATCTGCGTGTATAGCAGACCAATAATAAAGTTATAGGATTTATCAGAATCCGGTATGACACAAAACAGTGCAGTCTTAGTACGCCCGTCTGCATTTACCCCGGTTCCCAGCTCCGCAAGATTTAAGTCATCCTTTGAGAGCATCCTCATGATCTGTTTATTCTCCAGCTTTGCAAGTCTGGAATTGGCTGAAATGATGATGGAACGAATCGTATCTCCTGCTCCACGCATACATTTGTTATACTGTTTCACTGCCGGATGCTCTTTCCCAAGCGGTGAAGTTGCTTCGAGAAATGCCATTCTTGCATCAAGATCCGACACCTTATCCTTTTCCACAACCTCCGCCTCTGAAAGAAGTTCCATAACCGACTTCATATTGCGGGAAGCAGGCGGCATCTCCAGCCACACATAAAAAATGAGAGCCTGTAAAAACATGCCCTCAGCTTTATCCCAGAACGGGTCGTTTGGTGCCGCATTCTTGGGTGTTGTATTGCTCATTAAGTTTGTGACTAATTTCACCACATCCGTCTCTTCACGGATATATACAAATGGATTGTAGCAGTCGCTGTTTTCCATCTCCAAAAGATTAATAACCCTCACATTGTAGCCATTCTGTTTTAACAATTCTCCCTGGCTTCTAAGAATCTCCCCCTTTGGGTCTGTCACGATAAAGGAAGTGTTAAGCTGCATAAGGTTCGGCTTTACTTCGTAAAAAGTCTTACCTGCACCGCTTCCTCCAATGATCAGGACATTGTTATTCAGTCCTGTTTTTCTCGTATCCAGACTCATTCTCACATTCTGGCTTAGGATTCGGTTCTTACTGTCATCTTTGGCATCTGCAATGACACGGTTCAATTCCTTCGGTTTCGCAAGTCTGGCGGTTCCGTATTCCCTGCCCGGCATAAAATTATATTGGCTTGTATAGTACATGATAACTGCCACAGCATAGATGATAAGGGCAATCACTACAGCCTTTATTGTGCCTGAATTGTAATAATCCCGAAGCGGGTAACTTAGCACTTCCTCAAAGGCTTCCATAAATGCCGCAAACTCCATTCCCTGCTTCCATGCACCATTAACCAGATAACCGAGATAAGCCGAAAGAAACGCTCCAATGACTATCATTGGTATAAATGGTTTCTTCTTTGTTGTCTGCATCCGGATCACCTCGACTTTCTTGAAGGTGCATGCACCGTCTTTGTTGCCACCTTCTCATACTGCTCCCGGACTCCCTTCGATACCGGATCATAGTGTCCTTTGAAAAGGGTGTCCCCTTTCATGGTTTCCACAACACGATTGTCCTCTGAATAGAGTTTATAATGCTTCTCACGGTCAAGATAACAAAGAAGTGTCTTTCCACCGTATATCTCCATTACATCAGACTTATTAAGCCAGATATACCTTGCGTCTTTACCCCATGTACCCGGAATCCTCGTTTTCACTGCATGGTCATTTTCCTCTGCAATCATCTTCTTTGCAATCGTGATATCTGCAAAGTTCGTATTCTTTGAAGCTGATATAATACGCATCCTTTCTGACAGTTCCTTAAATCTCCGTATCTTATCATCAAAGGTTTCACGATCCATCATTACTTTGTACTGTCCTTTTTCATCCGGTGAATCTACAACTCCTATCTTCTGAAGCTGTGAAAGGGCATTTTTTATACTCTCTTCATCTGCCGAAAGATGATTTCCAATTTCGTCCACGCAGACACTGTGTTTTTCCACTGCATACCGGCCCACCTTTTCTAACAGGTTATCCAGATTTGCATCAGCGTGGACATCAAGTTTTCCCTTTTTCTGCTCCTTCAAAAACTTATCAAAAGTGGCAAGTGCCTTATCATCTGCCTCTTCTAAAAAGGTATCCATGGAACGCATCTTGTAACTGTCTGCCTTTAACTTCTGGAGCAGCAGATTGACACGGGGAACTGCTTCACTGTGAAATAATACCTCTACTTTGCCTGTACCCTTCCCCATCTCCGGAAGCACAGAATAGAGAATACCGTATTTCTTTGCAAATTTCTCCACCTGCTTCAAATCTTTTTTATTAAACTGCAGCACCTGAAGATCCCCGCCCCTCATTAAAAGCTTCTTCATGTTCGTTCTGCCCATCTGCTTCTCAAACCCCAGCATCCCATAAAGAAACTTTGCTGCGTTCTGCATTGCCCTGAGAGAACCACTGCCAACTTTCATTGCAATTTCCATTCCCTCAAAACTCACTCTTATAATCTGTACTGCATCTGCAATCTCTGACATTGGCATTTACCTCCCCTACTGTAAGATCCTGTCCGACATGACTACATCAATGATTCCTGCCATTTCTTCTGCCGGAAGTCCACACTCAATCAGATCCTTGATTTCATCATCCGAAAAATGATGATCCTTTGCTCGCTTGATTTCCTTTAACTGTTCTTTGTCCAGCCTGCCCTCAATCAGCATATTGAGGAGCGACTTCTGCGAAGGAGTTCCACCGAATAGTTTTGCGGCCATAGCAGCTACCCCTTTTGGTCTCTTCGTCTCCGTTCTCTCAATATGCACCGGAATCATGGTTCCGTCTGATGCCCTGAGCATTGTCTGACAGTTTCCAAAAACTGCTGTTCCGGAAGTCTGTATAATCTGTTTCTCCTCTGATTTATGGTTATTTCCCTCACTTTCCGATGTCTGATTTGGCTTCTGCTCTCTTGCCGGCTCCTTCACCTCTACGGTCTGATTCTCCTTCATCGTCAACATCTCCTCTCTTAACCTGCTGATCTCTTCCTCCTTGCTCTTGATAACGCCGGCAGAACTGGCAAGATCACTCTTTAACTCATCCACCTGCTTTTCAAGACGGTCAAGCTCCTCATTTAACCTATTCTCAGCTTCACTGTTCTTACTCTCTGCCATCTGTGTTTCCCAGTTCTTTATCATTCCTGCCACTTCATCCAGGGATTCACGGTTTGGTTTCACCGCTTCCACAATCCCCTGGGCAAATCTTTCAAAGATAGGTTCTATTGCTCTTGCTACCTCATCCGCATCTATCGCAGCCGGCTTTCCACCAATGTTACTTTCTCCCGCTTCATCCGGCTGCTTTGTCTCCCCTTCTTTTTTGGGCTTTGCACCACTCATATCTTTTTTGATTTGAGTAAACATCCTTTCCATATCATGGGCGGTTGCGTTTGTTGTAATGACACCAATGATACTGTCTTCCAACATTCCACCTTTTAACTCTGCAAGTGCCAGTCTGATCTGATACTCATTCAGTTTTTTTAGTTTCTTTACCAGCTTGGAAGAAGCTCCCAAATGAAGTGCCTCAGACATTGCCTTTGCATTTACCTCACCGATTGCCGGAACAATATACAGATCCACCATATCCTTTGGCAATCCATACTCCAGATCTTTTTTTGCAAGTTCAATGACCGGCTCCGAAATTCCTTTTGATCTGAAACCTTGCAACAGCAATTTAATATCGCTGTCTGATAATCTTTTATCAACCATTTACTAAGCCTCCTTGTCTAAAATAATAAGAACAGCCACTATCTGGACTGCTCCTTTACCTGTTCCCTGTCTCTGTTGTTTCGCTGCTTTATCGCATCCGTATTCTCTGACTGTTCTTTCATAATCCCGTCCACGATACGGTAATCTCTTGATATTAAGGCATATTCTTCCTTTATCTGTACTGCCTTCTCCCTATAATGTTCTCGGAGCTTTTCAAGTTCTGTAAGAGAATAACCCTCGACACTGACTTCGGCTTTCAGCTTTTCATATTCTTCATGCTCATCCATAAAAAAGCCGTCTCCGTTCTGAAATGCAGACTCTGCATGGAATAACAGCTTGATACGGTCTGCCTTGTCCCATAGTGAATTATACCTTCCCCTCTCTTTATAAAATCTGCTTCTCTCACAGCTAAGCAGCTTCTTTTTCTCACTCATCTGCCCATGTACTCTTTCCAGATCGGCAAGAGAATGAATCTCATGGTCGGACAGGAACATATACTGCTCATGCAGCCTGTGCATCTTTCTTATCTCGTCACGGTATTTCCATGCCTGACTGTATGGACGCTGCTTTAATCTGCCGATACGGTACAGCCTTGCAAAATACTTACGCTGGATTCCAGTAAGTTTTGCCCTTCTTATCCGGTATGGAACATTTACTTTAATAATCTTTGCTCCACCATGATGTTCTCTGTAATACTCCATATCCTCTATAAGAATCCTCTCTCGCAGACGTTCTTCCGTATAATCTGTACCAAAGTATTTACATCTTCGGTATCTTCCCATCCCCGGCGGTTTCACAGCCAGATATTTATTCTGTTTGACCTCATATCCTTTATTCATAAGCAATTTTAGGAACTCTCCAAAATCATCTGCCTGCAGCACACAGGCATCCAAGTCCCTCTTTATCATATCTGACCAGACAAATTTGCCGTCTTTTCTGTCACGCCACTCTGTATAAGTATCATGTTCCACCGCTCTGTCATCCTCAATCGTAATAGTTGACAGCCCATATTTATCACAAAGGCGGTTCGTAATGGGCTGGATATACTTTGCCCAGTCTCCTTTTTCATAACGGTACTTCTTTCCCGTCAGAAAACTGACACTGTTAAAAATGATATGCCCGTGAATATGTGCGGTATTATCATGGATTGCATAGACTGCTTCATATTCCTTTCCAAGATATTCCTCCACGAACTCTCCCACAATCTGAAAAGCAAGCTCTGCTGTCACTTCCCCTTCCTCAAAGGAAATGATGATATGGTAGCCCTGTCTTTTATCTGTTTTATAAAACAGTTTTTTGGTTTCCCGCATCTGCTCATAGGCATATCCCGGCTGACAATTTACTGCGGATACAAATCTGCCTCCACCTGTCTTTTCCGGAACTGTGATATAGTCAATCGACTGCTTTAAGTGCCGACCGGAATAATTGCTCCCACAATCCTTCATGTATAGAATCTTAGTTATCGCCAATGTCATCCACCACCTTATTCAGCTTTTCATTTAGTTTCAGCATGTATGCAAACAGCCTCGACTTGTCTGAATCGCTGTAAAGCATGGAATTGTTATTGTGAACGATCTCATTGATATTGACACCGATCCGGTTGACTTCCCCGATCAATCCGGTAAGCATCTGCCTGATCTCCGGATAGTCTTTCGGCTTCTGTGTGATAAGAAGTCTTATAAACTCGGACTCCGTCATTCCAAGCTCCCCCACCTTCCTCTTTAATTCCTCATCCTGTTCTTTGGTAAGGCGGTAAGCTTTCCTTAACTCCATAGCCATTATCTCGACCTCCCCTGCTCCCTGTCCTCCTGCTTCTCCTGTACCACTTCCTTATCTTCCACAGCTTTAACAGGTTCCGTGGCGACAATGACAGAAGGAATATCCTCTCTTCCGAACATGCCGGCTTCGCCGGCACAAACAGAGGAAGAATGCCGCTCTGCGGCAAGTCCGCTTTTGCGGACGTTTCTTCTCGTGTGAATGGTCTTTTCATTCACACTTTCCTCAGACGGATAAGAAGTGATATTATCAGAAACCGTCCTGTAAACACCAACCTCTTCCAGCATGGGAATATCATAGATTGGAACAAGTTTTAGACTTTTCATTGTCTCCAGTGCCAGATTGTGTGCAATGACGGCTGCATCCCTTCCATAGACCGTCTGGCTGAATATGCGGTCAAGTATCGTCTGCTTCTCCTCCAACTGTTCCTCCAGTGAGCTACTGTTACAAAAATCAATAAAATCATCAGGGTTTTCTTTCTTATCCCTTATATCAGAAAGTTTCTCATAATTCCACTCACAGACCAGATCCACCACATCATCAATGGTAGTCGGCTCACTCATTGCATGATCCGAAAAGAAAAGCTTTCCCTCTGATGAAGATGAGAGTTTCTTCCCATTTTCTGACAGATAATCCATTATGATACCCGCACCTTTCCTCTGCAGCTTAACCTCACTGCCAACGCTTCTGCACCAGCTTACCAGTCCATCTGCCGAATCTATTTTCATTTCGTTTGACATTATGCCAACACCTCCTTGTTATTTCTGCGAGCAACGAGCCAAGCAGCCATGCTTGCATGGCTATTTGGCGACTGCCGCAAGAGTCAAATGCCCCACTCCTTGAAGTGTACTTGCTATACATAGCTTGCTTTGGGGCATTTGACATGTCAGTTCATTCAATAAAATATCTCTGTATCAGGGTATGCTTAACATAGGTTTTGCCAGATACGCCTTTTGTTCGACAAGTCGAAAAAAGGCATCTGGTTAGGTGGCAAATGCCCCCTAAAACCCCCAATTACGAATAAAATATGAATCTTAAGTAGGTTTCCTACTTGGGATTTCACTTTCTAAGTAGGCATCCTACCTATCTTTCCATTTTCTAAGTAGGTTTCCTACTTAAAAATCCTCCAGAAAATCCTTGCAATTTCCGGCACTAAGTAGGTTTCCTACTTGGTTTTCTGTCTCCTAAGTAGGCTTCCTACTTAGCTTTTCGCTTTCTAGGTAGGTTTCCTACTTAGGAACAGTTAGTTCCTTTGTCATCTCCTTTTAGGAGAAATCGTGGCTGCATCCCTTGTCTTATTACTGACAAGCCACTCGTTATAATCTTTATAGGCTTCCGGTGGACCATCAACTTTCACAGAATAACATCTTGCCATATACTTTTCAGCAAGTTCCAGTGCTGCTGTCCTGCCCGGTGTATCATTATCCAGACAGAACCGGATGCACCGAATCTCCGGATGATCTTTCAGGTACTGCTCTAACGGATTATCTGCCACCATTCCCAACGCCAGCAGATGTTCTCCGGTATCGTGATAAATATCCATATAGCTCATAAGGTCGATAGCAGCTTCAAACACAGCAACAGTATCAGAGGCTTTCCGTGCAACATGAAAGCCATAGTTCTTGTCATTGCCGGACACATCACACTTAAAGGACTTTCCATCTTTGTCATAAGTACCCCGCATACTTGCAAATTTCACATTTCCTTCTACATCCGTTCCAAGAAAGACCACATTGTGGTGTTCTGCTGATTCATAAAGCAGCCCCTTTTCGATGAACCATCGCACGGTCCTCTCTGATATGCGCCTTTTTTCCGTCAGGTATTTAATCGCCCTCCGATTATCAGGTGCTTTATCGGGAAGTAAAAAATGCTTACTTTCCGGTATGGATGTTTGTTTTGAAACAATCGCATTCCGTGTAGTAAGCCTTTTTCCTATATCTTCGGTCCTTCGATATCCGGCAAAATCAAGCAGCCAGAATACAGCTTCTTTCACACTCATTCCGTTAAATACTTTTAAGAAATCAATCTGACTTCCACCATTACTGCCCTGTTCCCCCTGCCTGGACCAGCGATACCAGTTGGTTCTGTTATAAATCCGGATGGAATCCATCTCTTTCAATGTGTGGTATTTCCCAATCCTCCTCACCGTATAACCCAGAGACTCTGCCACCCTGCAGAGGTCAACGCTTTTTGCTATCATCAGTTCCTCGGTTGTAAACTTCCCGTCCACCATCACCACCCCTCTCTGCCACCTTGCCCAACTTAATCTGATTGATATCAGTTGCATATTCCATCAATGGCATAAATTTAACTACTCCCTTTTCTCGAAAACTGAAATATCCTTCATTCTTACCACCAACAATCACGTGATCCTGCAAGGGAATACCAACCAGGCCACATACCTTTGACATCCTGTCTGTAATGCTGATATCCTGACTGGATGGAAAAAGCTCCCCACTAGGATGGTTGTGTATCATGATCATACTGGCTGCATTTGACAATATACTTGCTTTTAACATTTCCCTTGGCTCTGCTAAAGAACCGTTCAGGGTTCCGACACTGACGATATGGCAGTTGATTGGCGTACCGTCTGTTTTGAGATTGATAATTCCCAAAACTTCTCTATCCAAGTTCTTCATTACCTCTCCCATAACCTTTATCGCTGATTCCGGATCTTTTATCTTAACAGGAGAATATATGGGATGATCCTTTACAAGCCTGACAGACACCACATCTAACTGAAAATCACTGTTCTCCACTTTCAGCATCCTCCTCTCCAAGCACTACCTCCACCATTGTCCTCTCCGGCATATCGGTAATAAGCCTGACAAGTTCATGGATATCCTCTATTTCAATCTCTACCTTGTCCATCCGGCATCCCTCCTTATCTCATCTGCTCCTTTGCATCGTAGATTAAAGAAGGCTCTGCAACGATCCCATCAATTCTCTTATTTGGTTCATCTGTTGCCATCGTGAGCTTCCTAAGCTCCTTATCGTAGTGATAAACCTGATTGGAAAGCCTGTCTTCCAGTTCCACAACATTCATATTGACTTCCTGCACCATTTTTGCAAATTCTTCCGGTTCCCCTGTGCTGGCAGGTACACAGAGTACTTCATGGATAGATGACGGAAGAATGTAAAGGTCATCCTGTAACTGTTGTGCAAGCTTTTGAAGATTCTCATCATAAAGCATGTTGACCGCACCATTCACACCGCTTGTGTTTGAGATAACCCACATAAGTTCATCCTGTGAAGCTACATCCGAAACCATTGCCTCTGCAATTTCTTTCGGCATCCCATCTCCAATCATCATCTCCATGATAACCTCAGACATTGGCTTAATGGTTGTCGGAAGGATTCTCTTAGTGTTTTCCGTCGCCTTTTGGAATAGCTCCTGCTCACTCAAATCTACTGATGCTGCAATATTGTCATTTACAATTGCAGAAGCAATTCCCTGATCATCCTTTTGGAAAACAACACGATATATCACGGAACAATCATTGATTTCCCTGTGTGGTACACCCTTTAAAAGTTCCTCGTTACTTTCCGTGTTGATCATAACCATGATAACATTCTCTTCCACAAACTCCCGTGTGACGTTTGGTATGGGCATGTTCCCCATCCTCTTTACATTGGCAACATAAGCATCCGCCACGCTTTGGAATACCTCATCCAGATTACCGCAAGCCTGATAGTGCTCGTACATATCATTGAGATAGAAATTGGGTGACACCCTGCTGCTCTCATTCTCTCTAATCGTGATTGCATCCATTGTCTTGTTTACCTTTTTCACAGGTATGATTTCTACCTTTGCATTCTTAAACTCCTCTGGAAGATAATCCAGAATCTTCTTCTCTGCTACTGCTTTAAATGTTGAATACTCCATCATAATAAAATTCCTCCTTAAAATTGAATACCGCCGACCTCTGCCGGCGGTTAAAAAAGTCTCTGGTTACTATTTTGTTACTCTACGGAATCGTGGTCTCTTTCTTCTGCGGAAATACATCACAATACCGCTTATGATAAGTGCCCCGCCAACTACACCGAACATCCAAGGCTTATAGCCTCCGCCTGTCTGTGGAAGTTTTGGCTCTTTTGGTTTGTTGGTGATATGAAGCTGATATGCTACCGGCTCTGTCGCACTGTCATCATACCGGATTGTTACTTTGTACTCTTTTTCATCAAGCACATAACCCTCTGCTGCTTTTGTCTCAACCACAACATACGGGATCTCCTGATCAAAATCGCCGTTGTCTTTATAAGTACAGATATCCAATTCTTTCGATTTTGCATATCCTTTGCGGTTTGTCTTTAGTTTCTGAATGACCTTCCCCTCTTCATTCCTGATTTCAAAGACAACTCCTTTAATCGCTTTCTTCGTATCACTGTCTGTTTTATAAATCTCAATATAACCTTTCACTCTCTCATCCGTCATGGATACCTTCTGAATCTCTCCAGTCTCCTCTACTGTGAAAGCAACTTCGTTTGCAATCATATAACCGTATGGGGCAAAAGTCTCTCTCAGTGTATAGTCACCCGCCGGAATCGCATTCAGTGTATAAGGTGTACCGTCTGTCGTCCATGCTGCATATACATCTCCATATTCATCAAGGATTTCAAGTTTTGCCCCTGTGATTTCCTTTCCGGTTGTCACATCGGATTTTGAAACCTCGACGATAATCGGGATTTCAGACACTTCTATCTCTTCGCTGAGAATTGCCTGTTTCGCATCCTGATAGGTAAAGTCTACCTCGTATTCACTTTCATCCACCAGATACCCCGGTGCGGTCTCAATCTCTTTCACATAATATCTGCCAAGAGGAAGGTCTGCTTCAAAAACTGCTTTTCCCTCTTCATCCGTCTGAACCGACTCAATCAGGCTGTCTGCTTTCACAAGAATTTCTCCATCTACTGTGACAATATCCACTGTTGCATAGACACCATAAGTAGCTCCCTCAACCGGCACTTCATTTACAGAGTTCTTTTTGACCAGAGAAAGTTCTGTCTTTACTCTCTCATCCACAAGCTCTGCATTCTGATATACAATCTCCGTGTGCTCGTCTTCATAAGTAAGCTCAATCTGCTTTGCCTCTTCATCAAGAACAAATCCCTTCGGTGCTTCCACTTCCTCAATACGGTATTTTCCAAGAGGAAGATCCGACACAGAAGCCTCACCCTCTTCATCCGTAGTAAGAATAGCAACTACTGCACCTTGTGTTGCAGATACTCCATCAATCACTGCAATCTTTCGATTGCCTTCCTCGTCCTTCTGGTTATCTGGTGTATAAATATCCTCGTCTGCAATCAGATGATATACTGCACCGGAAAGCGGTGCTTCCTCATACTGGAATCTCACGCTTCGGTTATCTCCTGTCACTGCGGTAAGAATACGGTCAATAATGGTATCATACTCTGCACCGACTAAAATTTCTCCTTCTTTATGGATTGTGATACTTCCCTTTACGGGCTGGTTTTCTACGACCACGGTAATGACTGGATCTCCATCTTCGTCCTCCAGCACTTCAACCGCCCCCTCTTTGGTAACAGTAAACGGAAAACTCTCCTTTGTAATAAGATACCCTTCCGGTGCTGTAATCTCCGTAACCTCATATTCACCATACTTCAGTTTCAGCGGAGTAGTTACCGTACCGGTTTCGTCCGTTATAAACTCGCTGATCTTTTTGTCTCCCACTTTCTGTTCGACAAAGGTATCAGAACCGGCTTTTTTAATCTTAAATGTCACACCGGATAAAAGGACCGTCTCCCCACTTTCCTTATCTTTCTTGACAAACCGGATATATGCCTCAAATGGTGCATCGTTTAATATCCTCCACACCTGCGGCTCCCTGCTATCCTCTGTAACTGTTACCGTAAAATCATCGGTCTTATACAGGTCTTTCGGAACCTTTGTCTCCTTCACGAGATATGTTCCATACGGAAGATCAATGGATTTTGCATATCCTCTTTCATTCGTTACAAGCACATCATAAGTCTTTGCCTGTTCCCATCCGCTCTTGTCAATATCAGACTGGAGCTTTACCGTAAATTCTGCCCCCGGCACCTTCTCTGTTTCATCGTTATCTCCATCCGTTGATACCTTGATGATCTCAAAGGGCTGCTTTATGACAGTTTCTTTTACTTCCCTTGTAAGACTGATATCCTGATGGACATTCTGTGCTTCACGGAACTTTACATCATATATAGTGCTGTCTAACAGATATCCTTCACTCTCTTCAATCTCTTTGATATAGTAATTGCCAAAATAAAGATTTCCGAAAGCAAAATCTGAATCCACATCTGTTTTCACTGTTGCAAGCAGCGTATCTTTCGTTGCAGCCACTTCTAAAAACTTAAAGTCTGTTCCTTTAGAAGAAGTGATTGGATCAGTAGATTTATATGTCACTACCCCGGTCCCATCCGGGTACTTGATATCCTCTGCTGCATACAGACCGTATGTTGCTCCTTCCAGTGTCGCATCGCCCTGTGCTTCATCTCCCGTCTCACTGTCCTTCTTATCTGCGCTTACATCACATCGGATCGGCGTATTCTCCACATTAAGCTGTACCACATCACCTTTTTCCGGTTTGACTGTCCATACCGTTCCCGGATCTTTATATCCTTCCGGTATCTCCACCTCTTTGACATAGTAGGTGTCCAGCGTCTTCATGAACTTCTCGGATACTGCACCACCTAAGTCTTCATCATAATGAAAGACCGGAACCTGGGCAGGACTTCTCTCTGTATCAATGACCGTTCTCTGTGTGCAGGCTGCATCATTAAACACTGCGAATCCAGCAGTAGTGATTTCTACTTTTGAAAAAGAGTCCTTTTTATTGATGATTACGCCTACCGGTTCCGGATATTCTTCATGAGTAAAAGTCTTTGTTGCAGCCTTTGTCACCTTCCCCTTTGCATCATAGATAGTAAAATAGTCTATGCTGATTTCATAAACAGTATCATCAATCTGGTACTCGTCCGGACTGTCAACTTCCTTTAGATAATACGTATCCTGCGTAAGTGTCTGGATACCGGTTCCGTAAAGTCCCGGCTGTGTATCACTGGCTGTCAGTTCGCACAGAATATCATCACAATCCTTATCCTCATACAGATAATAAGTTGCACCCGGAACGGGTTGTTTCGTAAACTTATCCGTCTTCATAAATGAGAGACTGCCCGGCTTAAAATCGGATGTCACTTTCACGGTAGCCTTTGCGGATACCGGATTAAATTCTTCCAAAAATGTGATCTTCTGTTGTGATACTACGGATGGAGTCCACTTTCTCCCGCCTTTTTCATCGGCATAAGCCTTTGCCTGTACCTTAATGGTACTGTTATTTTTAAGTATCTTCGTCATTGCCTCGGAATTACAGTACAGATAAAAGTTAGAAGATTCCTTATCGGCATCTGTCTGTGCCACACAGACATCATACTTTTTCAAATCTTCTTCATCCACGATATCAGAAGCGTCCTTCTTAATCTCACCAGTTGTAAGAGCTGACGGTACGCCAGTGATCGCATACTTAACATCTGTGATACTGCCTGATTTTGTTCTCACAAATTTATCGGAAGAACGGTAAAGTCCATCGGAAATCTCTTCCCATGCTGTTGTCTTTGGTGAAATGGTATAAGTGACACTCTTAGTAAGACCTGTCTCAAGATTGTACTTACTCTTATCCAGGTTCTTCGCATCCGTTACCATCTGTGAAATGTTCTTATATACACCACTGCCGTCATTATAGTAAGACAGCTTGACCTCCCCATTTAACACATGGATTGCTGCACTGGTGATAAAATAATCCGCAGAAGCCGAACCAGAAGAATACTTATTTGTATGGCATTTTCCTCCAAGTGTTCTGGCACCATTGACAAGACAGAAAGTAATCTGTGCCTTTACCTTGCCACCTGCGGTCACAGTTCCGCTTGTAGTATTTCTGTGCATATCCATACAATACACAAGATGATTCTTATAATTACCGGATTCAGATATATATTTAATACCTGTTCTGTGTCCACAATAACTTGCATATCCGGAATAAGATACCTTCATAGTATCTTTCGATTCTGCAGCTTGTACCGTAACTGCTGGCATTGCAATGGATGCTACAGAACTCAGGAAACTACCGATTCTGTTAAAGAAAGTGTTATCCGAGGCGACTGACTTTGTTTCAAGCTCTTTTACAGAACTATCCGAAACCGCATCACCGCTAAGATCTCCTTCTGCTCCTGTTTCCGGATCAATACCTTCCTCAATAATTTCCGTGTCCTGATTATCATCCAAATGAATGGTAAAGGTTGCTGTATTACTCTGAATACTCTCGATCTCACCCTCTGATAATGGAAGCTCCTCATTCTTTCTCGGTTCTCCCACAACCGGCTCAGGCTCCTCCTCTTCGGAATCTGCTTCTTTATCGGAATCGCTTTCTATCTTATACTCTGGTTCATCCACAGTAACCTTTCTGTGAATGAGATAGGCTTTCTTTCCACTTACCGGCTCTACAATGTAGTAAGTGTCATAAATGCCAGTTTTTGCAATATCAAACTCACTCCTGTCAGCATCATAGGAAACAGACACTTTATCCTCATAAAAGGATATTCCATCCTTAACATCTGCCACATCATAATCCGAATCAAGCAGAACATTGATATTCTCTGCTGTTGCCACTTCATCTGCATCCAGATCTGTTCTTTCCTCTGCGTCATACAGCCTAAGTTCTTCCTGTGAACCATTATCTGCTCCCGCTGCAAGTACAGCTCCACTCTGCCCGAAGATAGTCACTGTGACCACGACTGCCATAAGCAGGGCTAAAACCCGCTTCATCTTTGTTGATTTCATATCATCATTCCTTTCTCAATAATTTTCTCACAGGCACCCTTATATCCCTCCTCTTTCCCCTTATTGTTCGACAATGTATGGAAAAAGAAAAAAGGCACACCACTCATCGGCATGCCTCTTCCCATAAGTCCGAGCCTGTATCGGACTTCCCTTATTAAATTGTAATTTTGATTCTCACGGTAACCTCCCAGATCTATGCTATCATATACCGATAAGTCAATATTCTGATCAATCTCTTCATCGTCCTCACCTCCTTTATTCACCATCGCTCCAGTCCATTACATGCTGCATAACATTATCAAACTGGCTGAGCGTATCTGACACATCCATAAGTGCTATTTCTTCCTGTTCCACCGTATCAACCCTTTCATTTTGTACTGCTTTTACCGGTTCAGGTATATCCACTTTAGATGCCAGCAGATTACAGCCAAAAAGTCGTATGACATCCTCATATATCTCTGTACGCACTGCACTTTTCATCTTTGAAAGCTCTGCCTCCAGATCATGGTCTGTTACATAATGAACTTTTTCGGCTTCCTGTGCTGCGGTTTTCGTCAGATCACCGCTTTCCAGCATAGCTACATAGCAGTTGATCGCATTGATAATAAACTGATTTTTCGACTTATGCACTGCCAGATTCAGATCATCCAGTATTCCCATAATCTTCATGTGTTCCGGACTGTTGTAGCTTAAACGGACAGTCACATGTCGAAATTCTTTTTTCTCCATCCGTCCTCACCCCTTATGCTGTTCTTCTTTTATTAAGATACAGGGTTGCCATTGTCTCATAACCAATCGCATTTGCCCTTACATCTTCAATATAAGAAATGTTGCGTTGGTTCAGTCCGGCATACTTCTTCATCAATCCGGCACCACCGCCAACAAAAGTAATTGGTGTGGTTTTCACATTTACACCATTCTCAACAATAATGCGGAAAATGGACTTTGTGTACTTCTCGATTTCTTTCTTAATAATGTCAATGTATTCCTGATCGAGATTGGCATCTCCTTTGACCATAACCTCACGAATCATAAATTCGTCAATCTTGGTGTTCATTTTGCGTACACAGGCTTCATCAATCTTGCGCATACAGGTAATGATACCGTTCGGATCAGAACCACTGCTTGATTCATCTGGTGCCCTGTCGATAATCTTTAAGGTATCAACCGTCCAAGAACCGATATCCACTACAAATTCCTGACCTGCCATCTGTGGCAGCCTGTCAACCACTGCTCCATAGCACTGTGGGTAGACTAAAACCTTTTCAATCGTAATGAGATACTGTGTCTTTTCATAACGGAATCTTACCATTCGATTTTTTGACAGATAATTGATAAAATCTTTTTTTTCTGCTCCAAATCTCCCAATCGGTAATCCGACTGCAAGTACAACTTTTGCATTCTTCATTCCACGGGCTTTCAATTCTTTTGCAACTGCTGCCAGAGTCAGAAGATAATAATTCTCATTACATACCTTATTTTCCTGAACCTTTAGCCTTTCACCACCGATCCGGTAATATTTACCGTTGTACTCCAAGATGTTTTCATATACCATCGGTTCTGAACCAAGCTCTGCCACTCCCGACACAAAGCAGGAATTACGTGTCTTAATGTGGCTCCAGCCATGATCAATTCCCAATGGGATCACTTTTTCATCCATGTTTTTTGCCTCCTTTTTGCTTTATTTTCTTACTACAGAGTGAATAAATGTACATAATATGTACTTAGCAGGGTTTTCACTCATTTTAGCAAATTCTTAAAACTCAGTTATTCTTGATTCCCGTCATAACAATTTGCTAAAATCAATGAATATCCAAGACATAAACTACCGTGTTCTCTCGACATATTATGACTTTGCATGTCACACTTAGATTTCTGTGCTCAACAGAAGATCATGAGTTGCCAACTCCTACTCATGCGAAGCTGTTTGCCCTCTGGAATATTTTTGTTCCGGATTGCTGTTTTATCCGAATCAAAATATTCATCGCACTTTCGGTGTCCTTTTCCTCTTATATTTAATCCAACTTTGCAGTCATTGGTAATACTGAGGCGGCTAACAGCCTTTTATGTTTGAGCAGTCTTTCGACCAACCTTCATCGCCAGCTACACAGTATATCCCTCTTATGAGGGTTAAGAAGTCAGGGATAATATGCCTACTATTTAATTGTCTGTCGAACGGCAAGTCGCACAGCGTTTCTTTGAGTCAATTTGTTCGACACATATAGGATAGCAAATGTATTCCATCATTTGTTTAGTCCGACATCTAATATCCGGCTGTAATAGATATAAAAAGTCGTATTTGATATGTTCATCAAAAAAGACCTATCAACAAACTATTCGTTCATCAATAGGTCTTTAAGAAAATAGTATTTTATTATTTTGAAATCACTCTATTCAGATTGTGATTTTTCCTTTGCTTCCTTTTCAGCTTTTTCCTTATCCAATATATCATGTATCTTATCTACATCAATATTGACTTTAAGGTAATCATCCGGCTTTCTGTTTTTGTTGCCCAAAACACATACCGTCTCCACATGCAGAGTATTCACAAACTGGTCAATTGCACAAGCTTTAACTACCTTATATCCCCTCTCCTTAAAAATCTCCAAATCCCTGATCAGACTGGTAGGCTTGCAGGAAATATATACAATCTCATTTACGCCATATGCAATTATCTTATCAAGTGCCTTGGGATGCACACCATCCCTTGGAGGGTCCAGCACAATAATATCTGGTTTTTCTTCTATTTCATCAATCACCTTTAATACATCACCGGCAATAAATTCACAATTTGTAAGAGCATTCAGGGCAGCATTTTCTCTTGCCGCTTCCACCGCCTCTTCTACGATTTCCACACCGATCACTTTCTCTGCTACCGGGGCTAACATCTGGGCAATTGTACCTGTCCCACTGTAAAGGTCAAAAATAACTTTATCCTTTGTATCTCCTATATAAGAACGTGCCGTTTCGTATAGTACCTCTGCCCCCAGAGAATTTGTCTGAAAGAAAGAAAACGGAGAGATTTTAAAGATAAGTCCCAGAATTTTCTCATAAATATAATCCTGCCCGTATACTGTAACGATCTTTTCCGGAATCACTGCATCGGAAAGGCTGTCATTATGGGTATGTAAAATTCCAGTAATCCTGCCATGAAGTTCCAGAGATAACAGCTTATTCTTTAATTCTTCCAGACACAGGCTGTTTGCAAGCTCCCCATCATCCAAATGCTCTCCGGTATCTTTGTCCTGAGTCGTAGTCACCAGATTTACCAGTATGTCCTTGCTACATGCTGCCTGACGAATCACCAGATGCCGAAGGACGCCTATACGCTGCATTTTCTTATAAAACGGAATCTTTTTTTCCTCATAAAAATCAAGAACGGTCCTCAAAATCAGATTATAATCCCCATCTACAATCCGGCAGTGGTCAACCGTGACAATATCATGAAAGCTTCCCTTTTTATGCATACCAAGTGCCAGTGGACCATCTTTTCTTTCATCCCCAAAGGAAAACTCCATCTTATTGCGGTATGCTTCCCTTACCGGACTTCCCTTGATTCCTTCCCACTGATAATCGGTAATAACCTTATCTAACAGGTCCTTTACCTGTTCTTCTTTCAGTTTTAACTGATTCTCATAACTCATGGTCTGGTAAGCACACCCTCCGCAAGCTCCAAAATGCGGACAAGGCGGTATTACATCTTCTATTGGTGCCTTTTCCAGCACCTCAAGCAGCCGTCCTTCCCCGCTTCCCTTCCGAAGCTTTTTAACTAAAAAACGGATCCGCTGTCCCTTCAGTGCACCCTTAATACAAATCTCCCTGTCTTCTATCGTTACATATCCTTTATTGGGGAATGTATAGCGTTCTACCACTCCCTCATAAATCTGACCTTTTTTCATATTACCATATCCCTTCCATTTTCATCCCCAAGTTTTCCAGCGTATTAAATTGATGTTAAACAAAACTACGCAGAATATCTATCATCTGATTTAATAAAACCCTTCGTAAAAATCCCGCAGGGACGACTTTAGCAGACCCTGAGAATAATGAAATTCACCCTCTTTGTCCACCTCGATCAGCATAAATGTATGCTTTCTTCCGTCCTGTCTGGGATAAGAAATGCTTCCGGGATTTAAGATCGTCACATCTTTTCCAATCTCTAAAAACGGCATATGGGTATGACCATACATCACAATGTCATATCCATTTTCTAATGCATACTCCCTTAGCCGTTCCACACCGGAACCAACGTAAAACCGGTGTCCATGCGTAATAAACACCCGCTTGTCCGCTATCATAAAGGAATCCGTATCCGGCAGTGCGATATCATAATCGTTGTTACCTGCTATCATATGGGTCTCGCATTTTGCCAGCTCTCTGATATACTCCGGTCCACGTTCGATATCTCCCAGATGGATGAACATATCAATATCCCCTGCCTGTTCCAATACCTGTTTCACGTCGTCATTTTTACCATGTGAATCACTAATTACCAGTATTCGCATTTCTATCTCCTCATTCTTCTTTCCACTTTTCTTATCCAGACTTTTAAATTCTATCTTTACCTCAACCGGCTTCCGCTTATCCACTGCCTGCCCTGCTTCCGGTTTACGGAACAAATCCTTAAATCTTTTTGCCCATTCCTTTAATCCCATTTCAGCTCCTCCAGTGTTGGCAACCGGTTTGCAAAATCAGCAATCCTGCCCGAATCATCTAAAGTTCCTTTTTGATCATCTCCAATGCCTTACCCCTATGGCTGACTTTATTCTTTTCCTCAGGATCAAGTTCTGCGGTGGTCTTTCCATACTCTGGCAGGAAAAAAATCGGATCATAGCCAAATCCGTTACTGCCTCTCTCCTCATAACCGATGATTCCTTCTATCGTACCCCGCTTTGTCAGTACACGTCCATCTGGAAATGCCGCTGCGATTGCACAGACAAACCTTGCAGTCCTTTTTTCGTCGGGGACTCCCTCCAGATTCTCTATGATTTTCCGATTCTTTACTGTATAAGAAGTATCCTCCCCAAGCCATCTTGCGGAATAAATACCGGGCATCTTGTCCATATAATCCACCTCCAGACCGGAATCATCTGCCAGCACCAGACAGTTTGTAAGCTTACTGATTGCCGTTGCCTTAATCATTGCATTTTCCTCAAAAGTGCTGCCGTCCTCTACAATATCCGCCGTAATCCCGGCTTCCTTCATGGATAAGATTTCATAATCCAAATCCCCTAAAATCATCCTGATTTCCTTCATCTTTTTTTCGTTACCTGTAGCAAAAATTAATTTTTCCATATAATATATTCCTCTCTAAATATAAGCAGATTTTAATGCTAACAATTCCCGTCTCACAGATTTTCATAACCTACTTTACACTACCATTTGTAACCAATTTTACAACACAATGTTTCGCATACTACGGTAGTCGCAAATATGCATACCACCATTCCCAATTGGCTCGTGTTCACCCGAATTGCTTATCTTCCTGTTATGTTCGTTTCGGCGGTTTTGGTCCCATATACTGATAAAAATAGGATTTGATCATACCATTATATATCTTACGGTTTTTAGTCGCTTTCTTCCCCAGATAGCGTTCTGCGTCCTCATAAGAGGTTATAATGAATTTGGACCAGGTATCCAGCCGGCTAAATGCCTTCCCGATATCCTTATAAAGTTTTGGCAGGTCAGATTTTTCTTCCAGACGTTCACCATAAGGCGGATTAGTTATGATAAATCCATATTTTTTAGGACTGGAAAGCTCCCTCATATCCCGCTGCTGAAAATGAATATATTCATCCACACCGGCTTCCCTTGCATTCTGCATTGCACATTTTATAATACCTGAATCCAGATCATATCCCTGAATATTCATCTCAATATCCCGTAAGATCAAATCTTCTGCCTCCGTAATTGCATCATACCAGATTTTTTTCGGTGCAATATTCTTCCAGTTTTCCGCTGTAAATTCCCGGTTCATCCCCGGTGCTATATTTGCCCCGATCATGGCAGCTTCAATAGGAAATGTACCGCTTCCGCAAAACGGATCGATCAAAATACGATCCTTATTCCAGGGGGTTAGCATAAGCAGCGCTGCTGCCAGAGTTTCTGAAATAGGGGCTTTTCCAACCAACTGACGATATCCCCGCTTATGAAGGGAGGTTCCTGACGTATCTAACGCAATCGTTACCATATCCTTTAAAATAAATACCCGAATCGGATACTCGGCACCGGTTTCCTCAAACCAGCTGGTATGATAAATTCCCTGTAGTTTGTCCACAATCGCTTTCTTCACAATGGATTGAATATCAGAACTGCTGAACAGCTTAGACTTATTGGTTGTCGCCTTGGTTACCCAGAACTTTGCGTCCTTTGGAAGATATGCATCCCAGGACAGCGCTTTTGTACCTTCAAATAATTCATCAAAGGTCACAGCCTTAAAACTTCCTACCTTTATCATAATTCTTTCAGCCGTTCGGATAAAAATATTGGCTTTTGCAAGCGCTGTCTGGTCACCCCTAAAAATAATCCGTCCGTCCTCCACTGAAACAATCTCATATCCCAGATCTGTAATTTCCCTCTTTAACACTGCTTCCAGCCCAAAATGGCAGGGGGCAATGAATTCTAAATCCTGCATGTGTTTCTCCTCTTATGTCAAGTATTCTTTTATCCATACTTGTATGATCCTATTTCCGGTTCCTATGACTGCAAATCCCGCAATCTTTTTTTCATTATTTACATAATCATTCTCTACTATAACAGATTTTTTCATTTCGTTAAAGAGGCATTATAATTTTTCAATCCACCAATACAGTTGATGACCTTATATCCCATATCTGAAAGAATACAAGCCGCCTGAATGCTGGCTCCACCGGTGTCACAATATACGATCAGCGTTCTTCCTTTAGGAAGATTCACCTGTTTTCTCTCAATCCGGTCAAGCGGTAAATTGATTGCCATTGGAATATGCCCCTGACAAAACCGCTCTGCATTTCTTACGTCAACAATAATGGCATTATTTGAAAGTGCTGTTGCTACAATTTTTCTGATGTTAATGTGTTCAAATGCCATAACAAATTCCGCTGCTTTCCTTACTTATTATTAAAATATTCAGACAGAATATAAGTCGTGCATAGGAAATGCACAAACATATGCGGTGTTTTTTTCGATACCGTATGTCTGTGCACTCCATATAAGATAACAGCTTATTTTGTTTTTCCTTTATTCCCTTTGATTTTTGTCTTCATACCGTTCCAGATACCATGCTTTTTACATTGCTTTAGGCTCTATTTACGGATAACCGCCTTCGACGGCACACCTTTTTTCTTTAAAAATTTCCTGTATGATTTTAATTTACTCTTTGGAACTTTAATCACAGCTTTCTTTGCAATCCCCTTAAATGCTGCCTTCCCAACATTCTTACTGGTCAGCTTCGTGGTTTTAACGGTAATTGTTTTCAAGGACCGGCAGCCATAAAATGCTTTTTTACCAATGGATTTAACAGATGCCGGAATCGTAATCTTTCTCAATACCCTGTTATTCTTAAAGGCATTAGCCGCAATTGCAGTTACTTTGTAAGTCCGGTTCCCAATCTTTATTGTATCAGGAATCCTCACACTCTTTATTTTTCGGGCTTTTTTACTCTTTTCCAGACCCATATAGGTTACGGTCCCACCGGATTTATTATCTGTTGTCACCTTATATAAGCTTCCGGCTGTCGCCTGTATTTTACCAAGTACAGAACCCTTATCCTCATCTTTGTTATCCGTGTCCTCTTTAGAAGAACCGGAATCCTGATGATCCTTATCAGAAGCTGTATTATCCCCGGCAGGTGGATTGAAACTTACATTGCCATTCTGGTCCATATCATCCGGCTTTTCTCCTTCCTGATCTCCACCTTCCTGTAACTTTGGAATACTTTCTTTTTCCAGTTCCTCCTGACATACCACACATTCCTTATGCATACTGCCCTCTGCTTCCGCAGTTGCCGCTATATCAATAATCCATTCACTGGATGTATGTTCCTCCAAATCTCCATATAACATGCCGCATACCGTACATTTTGCCTTCTCCTTACAGGTGGCCGTTCCTCCGGTATGTAAACCCGTTGCAGGAACTGTCGTGTCATCCGTCTTTTCACCACATCCGGTACAAAATCTTGCTTTTTTTCCTGCTTTACCACAGGTCGGTGCTTCATATATCGTATATTCCTGGCTATATACATGCGTATGCCCTCCACCATTTCCTACAGTAACCTGATAAGTCGCATATGCGTTCTTTGAAAGGGAAACAGTAATCGTTGCCACACCGTCTTTGATTCCTCTTAAAAACAAATAACCCGAACCTGTATCTTCCGATCTGATCATTGCTTTCACGATATCTTCATCAGAGGATACGACGCTCAATTTGCTAAAGGAAATACTGGAATCCGAAAGGGTTATCTTTGGACCACTCCAATAATAACTGTCCGCTGCCACATCTATTTTCCCTGACGAAGCAGACAGATTAACCGTGACATCATCCGAAGTAGTATCGATATCAAAAAAGTCCACCGTATATTCGATAACCACCTGACCGTTTTCTGTCACCTGTACCTGATAACTGTCACCTTCATAATAACCCGTAATGTCCGAAGGACGAAAAATCAGGCAGCCAGTCTGACCATATCCGGCATTGCTGATATTATAATAACCATCTGCACCCGTTGTACCCGGTGAAGCAAAATTCCATACTTTTTGATCTGATGTTCTTGTCAGCTTTACAGTAGCTCCCGAATCAAATGCGGTTGATCTGGAAATACTCCATGGTGAATTTGCGGCAAAATATTCCGTCGGCATGTTCTGTGCCGGCCACGCAACAACCGATACCCCGGACGAGGTATTGGATTTGTCAAAAGAATACATTGCACTGTAACAGCCATTGAGTCCCCATACCGAACCGAATCCCGTCTTTCCCATTGATGGATTCAGACACCATCTCCTATGCCCGACGCGGTCTATATTAGAAGCATCCCCGTCTCCCATCCAGCCGCTCACGATAGATTTTCCAAGTGGTCTTCCGCTGGTTCCCGAACCACCCTCAATATTACTACTGCCGGTCCCCGAGCACCCCAGCTGGTATAAATCATCACTCATCCCCGACGGCCGGTCCGGATTATGCGTCAGTTTTTTATTCAGATAATTAATCAGCGTACCTGCCTGAACCTTTGAAATATACGTGGCATCTAATGTCACATTATAGGGAATACCTGCTATATATCGTACACCATTTAACACTGCTAATGCATTCTGCTGGGTTTCATCCGACAAGGCCCCAGCTGCATACGGTGCTGAAGTTACAGGTGTATCTGCATAAACAGGAGCTTTGTTGATATCTCCTCCAATATTCTTAATATAACTGCGGATTTCTTCCTGTGTATGTGTTTTCACGTCTATTCCTGTTGCGGCCTGTGCCGAATTGCCAAAAACAGCAATGGAAAATACTAACGTTGTCATTAAAATACCGGTTTGCATAAACTTACTTTTAAAAATATTCTGCATATGTATCCCCTTTCTAAATCACATAATTACCTGTACCAATTTTTCAGAAGATATTTTTTCAAAATCTATCTCCATTAAAACGGCGTTTGGCAAAACATATAAAAATCCGCCAAAACAATACTTTATTCCTGCTTATTGTAAATAAAAACTTATTAACTTTATTCAGAGTTCAAATTACCTTATTCTTTATACTCTTTTATAATATCCTATTATAGGTAGAATAACATACATAATTTAAAATAACAAGACAAACGGTATGCCTCCCTTTACATAAAAAATGCACAAACACTAAACGTCTCTAAAACGTTAATAAATGTGTTTGTGCATCCTTTTATTTCCAGTAAAATCTAATTTAAGCCAGTTCTGTCAATTTTTCTTTTATTGCCGCCAATGCCTCGGTTGGCAGATCAATACCCTGCACTGCCGTCTCCATGGGACAAAAGCCTGTATTTCTGCGGTTGCGGATTGCTTCCACCGACAAATCATACACGGCCGAAATCCCATGCCTTTCCAGAGTATGGATTGCCGCCTCGCTCATCACCGGTGCATACACCATATCCACTTTTAACAATACATATAAAAATGCCGCCGCATTTCCCACTACTTTATCTGCCGCACTATAACCTGCCACATCGGTTTTTGTATCCAGCCATTGCAGCAGAGGTCTGACACCTCGTTCTGTGCTCGTATAAGTCATATCCCCTTTGCACAATACACAGGTGTAACCGCCGCTTTCCAATAATTCCTTTGCTTTTATCAAATCAATCTTCATACTTTTGCATCCGCTCCACTCCACAAACAATGAATGGAATCATCGCCCACTGAAGAATAAGTCCGAAAATGCCGGTTCTGATACTCATCCATATTGCTGAAACAGAAATATTTTTATTTCCAAACACATAAATTGCAATAAGGATAACAATTGCACGAATCACACGCCCTGCCGCCTGGGAAATTACTATCTTTGCAATTATTGGCATTCTCACATTTTTAAGAAATCCGGCAGACAGACCATAGATACTAAGTTCAAGCATCATAAAAGGCAGCATGGCAGCTCCTGGCATTCCGGAAAGTGCAAAGCTTGCCACTGGTCCACACATACCTGCTACGGCACCTGCATATGGACCTGCCAGAAATCCCACCAGAAGAATTGGCAAATGCATTGGCAGGAAAACTTCTCCCAATGCAGTTCCCACTCCGGATACTACTCCTATCAGGTGGAATATCTGCGGAAGGGCAACTGCTGCCACAATGGCAGCAAAGGCTGCCAAAGTCTGGGTTTTTATAGATAATCCGTTTTTTTCCATTACTCTTGCTGTATTAGTCATTTTCAACATCTCCTTTTTATTCTAATTTGTTTTTCTTTTATCCCTTTAACTTATCTGCAAAATCAGTCATTGCCTCGGATATTTTAATCTGCTGCGGGCAGACTGCTTCACAGCTTCGGCATCCGACACATGCCGAAGGATGTTTTTCTTCCGGTACTGCCATCAATGCCATGGGAGCAATAAAGCCGCCTCCTGTAAAACTATGCTCGTTATACAGTTCCAAAAGTCCCGGAATATCCAGTCCCTTCGGACAATGGCTCACACAATAGCGGCAGGCTGTACAGGGAAGTACACCGTTTAACATACCATTTACAATATCTAAAAGTATTTTCATTTCTTCATCAGACAGTGGTTTATCCGTTTCATAGGTATTTATATTTTTTTGAAGCTGATCCAGATCAGACATACCGGAAAGATCCATCGTAACTCCCGGTATCGTTTGCAGAAAGCGAAAGGCCCATGCCGGAACCTCCTCTTCAGTCCGCAGTTCTTTCAGTCTTTCCTGTGCTGCCTCCGGCAGTCTGGCAAGTCTGCCGCCCCGCAAAGGTTCCATTACCCAGATAGGAATCCCATATTCATTTAGTAAATCCACCTTCGCCTTTCCATCCTGGAAGGACCAGTCTATGTAATTCAGCTGAATCTGGCAAAACTCCATATGTTCTCCATAAGCTTCCAAAAAACGTTTCATTACTTTGCAGCTTCCATGTGCGGAAAAACCAAGATGACGAATCCTTCCCTTTTCTTTTTGTTTCATCAGATACTCAAAAATACCATACTTTTCATCCAGATAGGCATCAATATTCATCTCACAGACATTGTGGAACAGATAAAAGTCAAAATAGTCCACATTGCATTTCTCCAGCTGCTTTTCAAAGATTTCCTCTACCTTATCCATATTGGAAAGATCATATCCCGGAAATTTGGTAGCAAGATAAAAACTGTCACGAGGATAATTTTTAAGAATCCTTCCCATTACAAGCTCTGAATTTCCACCATGATACCCCCATGCCGTATCATAATAATTGATTCCCTGCTTCATGGCATAATCAACCATTTTTGCGGCTGCCGCCTCGTCAATCTTTGCATCGTCCCCATCAAAAACCGGCAGACGCATTGCCCCCATGCCAAGGGCAGATAATTCTAAATCCTGAAATTTCTTTTTAAGCATCTCTCTTCTCTCCTTTATCAAAATTTTCCAATTCCTGTACTAGTATCATAATATAAACCTTCATAAATATCAAACTCCCTTATTTTAAATCTGCAACTGTTCTTGTTTAATGTTATGCTAATACCAGTCATGCTTCTCATTCCGGTCAAGTGCATTGATTTTCTCCATTTCTTCATCCGTCAGTTCAAAATCATACAGCTCCGTATTCTCCTGTATATGCGCAGGATTGCTGGAACCCGGAATCACCACAACACCTTTTTGCAGATTCCATCGAAGAATCACCTGTGCCGAAGATTTTCCATGTGCCTTTGCTATGGCAGCAATCGTCTCATCTCCTAACAGCTCTGCTGTATGCCCTCTTCCTCCAAGTGGATACCAGCCCTGTACCACGATGCCGAGATTCTGAATATAAGGAATAACATCATTCTCCTGGTAATACGGATGAATTTCATTCTGGACCAATGCGGGAGTGATGTTAACCTGTGGCAGAAATTCTTCCAACTCTTCCACATACCAGTTTGACAATCCGATGGAACGGATTTTTCCCTCATCTACCGCCTTTTCCATTGCCTTATATGCCTTGACGTCATTTGTCCCCGGATGGTGTAAAAGCATCATATCAATATATTCAATATCCAGTTTTTCCAGTGCTACATCGATTGCCTTTTCCGGCTCTTCAAACTGATTAGGATACAGCTTTGTAATCACAAAAATTTCCCCACGGGAAATACCGGAATCCCTGACTGCCCTACCTACTTCCTCCTCATTATGGTACATATAGGCAGTGTCGATCAGTCTTACACCACGTTTTAACGCTTCAGAAACAGAAGACACGCAAGTCTCATCCTCTAAGCTGTAAGTACCAAGTCCGTTTAACGGCATCTCATATCCGCTGTTTAGCGTCACCGTTTTTTTCTCAAAATCAAAGACACGTTCTGCTGCTTCTTTCCCTGTACTTTCTCCTGCAAAAGGCTGAATCCCCATCTCGTCCAGCCATCCGGTAATCTCACTCTCCATAGTACCACCTGCAAACCGGTTTCCATCCTTCCATTCCACACTGCCGTCCACAAGGGAATGCAGGTTTTTATCACTGGAACCGATTCCGCTGCTATGGGAAGTACAAAACGGCACAATCGTTTTTCCGCTGAAATCATAACTCTCTAAAAAAGTACTGATGATTCTCGGTGCCTGCCCCCACCAAATGGGATATGCCAACACCACGGTAGTATACTGATCCATATTCTCTACTTTACCGGAAATCGCAGGTCTGGCATTGGCATCATCCTGCTCCTTGTTGGCTCTGGAATTCGATTTGTTATAATCCAGATCCTCACTGGTATAAGGAGTTTCCGCTACGATTTCATACAAATCTGCATTCAGATACCCTGCCGCATATTCCGCCAGAGGCTTTGTTGTACCTGTGCAGGAGAAATAAGCAACTAAAATATTTGTGGTTTCTTTTGACTGGTTATTCCGTTTCATGGTATCTGCCTCGTCATTACTGGTCACGCTGCTGTTTGTCTCCTTATTACTGGTTGCGCCGCTACTTGCATCCCTCTGTCCTGTCTGATTCTTATTGCCACATGCCGTCATACCGACCAGGACGGCAAACAATATGATAATACTGCACAATCTTTTCATGAATCCACATCCTTTCAAAAATCACCTATTACTATCATCTAATTTATGCAAAACATATGCCATATTCTCACCAAGATTTTTCATATTCTGCATCCCTTCCTCATCCTTCCGGACATCCCCCGGCATCTGACCATACACCATATTCCAGTATGTCGAACCTACTATAATCATCTCCTGATTCATAAAAAAGTGATTCATGGCATCTACTGCCGATAATGCCCCTCCTCTGCGAAGTGCCACCACAGAAGCTCCAACTTTATATCGGTTGTTCAAACTGCCGCGGTTCATATCACTGACCACTGCCGCCCGCTCCAGAAATGCCTGCATACTGGCAGAGATGTTTGCTGAATAAACAGGCGAACCCAGCAGGATTCCGTCTGCCTCCATCATTTTGTCAAAGGTTTCCCGAAAAATATCCTTCCTGTGTACACAGTTTTTCTGACCTCCACATGCCCAGCATGCTTTACACGGTTCGATAACCTGCCCCCCAAACTGTACCAGTTCCGTCTCAATTCCCTGTTTATTTAATTCTTCAAATACCTTATTCATAATAATAGCTGTATTGCCGTCTTTTCTGGCACTGCCGTTAATACCTAACACTTTCAATGCTGATTTCCTCCTTATGACAAATCATTTTCATACTGATAATTCCTTATAATTAATTTTACGAATTTCCTTTGCCGGAACACCGCCCACCACAGTAAACGGCTCGACATCTTTTATAACGACTGCCCCTGCTGCAACCACAGACCATCGGCCAATGGTAACTCCCGGCAGAATGGTGGCATTGGAACCAATCCATACATGGTCTTCTATGACAATCGGTGCATAACGGTTTTTCCTCTGATTCATAGGATATAAATCATGGTTAATGGTCGCCAGCACCACATTATGTCCAATCAGGGAACCATCTCCGATGGTAATCCCTCCCTGATCCTGAAAATGACAGCCTGAATTGATAAAAATATCTCTGCCAAGGGTAATGTTCTTTCCAAAATCGGTGTAAAATGGCGGGAACATCCGGAAGCTATCATCCATCTTTTTTCCTGTCAGCCTGCCCATAATCTCACGGATTTCTTCTGGTGTATGGTACCTGTTATTCAGCTCCATACTAATGCGGATGGCCTCCTGAAAGAGGCTGTCTGCATATGCCTCACGCTCTGGATTTTCCCCTGTGTCATCCTTAAAACCATCTATCACATCTTTTACTGTCAAATCTTACATCTCCTTTTCCCATTCCCGCAGCGTCTGGACAACTGCTTCATCAACCAGTTTTTCCAAACAACTGACCTCCTCTTCATTCAACTTAATCTGTGCCGCTCTTGCCACCTGGCTTACTGAATCACTTTATTCTTCTTCAACCACTCACGTATCCTCTTATCACTGACACTATTGGCTGTCAGTCCCGTTTTTACCTTTGCACCCTTACAAACTTTTTTAATATTTTTTACACTGTCACCAATTCCTGTTCCACCACTTGTACAGAATGGAATGATCGTTTTGCCTGACAAGTCATAGGATTCCAAAAAAGAATAGACAGCCATGGGGGCATCTCCCCACCATACAGGGTAACCGATCAGTATCGTGTCATATTTTTTCATGGATTTTACTCTCTTTTTTAATGCAGGTCTTACTTTTTCATCCTGCTCTTTTTGTGCTGTATTTAACATTTTGTCATAGCTTGATGGATACTTTTTCTTTGTCTGTATCCGAAAAAGAGTCCCACCTGTCATTTTCTTAATCTTCTTTGCCACTGTCTTGGTTGTGCCAGTTCGGGAAAAATACACAACCAAAACCTTTTTCTTCTGATTCTTTGCTGACTGCTTTACCTCTTTCTTTGTTGTTGCCGCTACCGCATATGTGGAATATCCGTTTACAGCTACCCCCATAAACAGCACAAAACAAACCAAAAATGCAACAATCTTCTTTCCTGTTCTTTTCATAATGCCACAACCTTTCTTATAAAATTATGTTTTTATACAGCAGCCAGCCTTAATATACACCAAAAACTGCTGTCTCCTGCCTTGCTGCTTATAGTTTAGCAAGCACGATTAAAAATATCAAATACATATATTAAATACATTCCCATACTTGAAAGGTATTTCTATAGATGATATACTGGTTTTATACTTCATTACTGGAAGGGGGATTTCTATGGACATCCGGGTGTTACAATATTTTCTGGCTGTAGCAAGAGAAGAAAGCATAACAAAAGCAGCCGAATCACTCAATATGACCCAGCCGCCTTTATCAAGACAGCTAAAAGAATTGGAGGAGGAACTGGGAAAACAGCTCCTGATTCGTGGTAACCGTAAAGTTACCCTCACGGAAGAGGGCATGATTTTGCGGAAACGAGCAGAAGAAATGGTAGAATTGATGGAAAAAACAAAATCAGAAGTGAGTTCCTCCGGCAAAAATATTCGTGGAGAAATATATATTGGTGGTGGGGAAACAGAAGGGATGAGACTGATAGCCAAAATAGCAGAAAAAATGAAAACAAAGCACCCACACATCTGCTATCATTTATTCAGTGGCAATGCAGATGATGTAACAGAACGCTTGGACCGGGGACTTTTGGATTTTGGAATTCTGATTGACCCGGCAGATATCAAAAAATACGATTTTATCAAACTGCCTACGAAAGACAAATGGGGACTGCTTATGAGACGTGACCATCCTCTTGCCGGAAAGCAGGGAATAAAACCAAAAGACTTGCAGGGAATTCCACTGATTGCATCACGACAGTCCCTCGCACATAATGAATTGTCCGGCTGGCTTGGCAAACAATATGGATCCCTGCATATCATTACAACCTACAACCTCCTTTATAACGCCTCTTTGATGGTTGAAGAAAATGTGGGCTGTGCCTTATGTCTCGACCATATTATACCAGAATATGAAAACAGCCCTTTATGCTTCCGCCCACTGGAACCACAGATCGAAGTGGGGCTTAATATCGTCTGGAAAAAGTATCAGGTCTTTTCTTCTGCCGCTGAAGCATTTCTGGAAAGACTTCGGCAGGATTTTGAAAATTAACATTTTTTAAACAGTACCACAGAATATAATTTCCTTTTCTATAAATTCACATCTTACAGTTTATTATAAGCAGGAAAAGAGCGATAGAACTGGGGAGATTCTATCGCCTTTAATCTACAAGCTTTTTATTTCACAATAAATTTCAGTAATAATTCTACAGATTACAATCTTTCAGTCTGACAATTCATAATTAACCTCTTTTAATCCTGAATGATCGCATCATCCTTAGTATAAGCATCCAGTGAATTTTCCTTCACCTGAATACACGCAAAACTAATCGCAGTATCTTCTGCCGCAAAGAACTGTCTTTTTCCTGTAGGCGAAATACGAATCCAGTCACCAGCCGCAAGTTCTACCGTTTCTCCATCAATAACAGCTTTCCCTTTTCCCGAAAGAACAACGTAAATCTCTTCGTTATTCTTATGAGAATGAATAAAAGGTACACTTGCCCCTGCTGGCAGATTATTAATACTTACCTCTGCCCCCGTCAAAGAAAGCTTATCATGAAGTTCTGTTCTCGCATCCTGTTCTACACTAACTTTACTATAATTTACCATATTTTTACCTCCTGTTTTTGTTGTAACTTTTATTGATACATCACATCATAGCACTTTTCCATTGTATCGTCAATAGTTACAACAAACTTTTTAAAAATATCCCGTAGTCCTTAAAAAATGAACTACGGGATATTTTACGCTCATATCAATGCTTTTGTATCATTCATGATATCCTGTATCGATATTGACTTCATTTCCATTTCCATTGCTTTCTGGATTTTTTCAAGTCTTCCATCTAAAATAGCATGAATATTTTTCCCCACGGGACATAGCTGACTGGGATTTTCATGAAAATGAAAAAGCGTTCCATCTTCTACACATTCCACGGCATTGTATACATCAAATAATGTAATCTCATTTAAGGGTTTTTCTATATCGGTTCCCCCGCTGCCCCTCTTAACATGAATGATTCCTGCTCTTTTAAGCTGCTGTAATAAACGCCTTATAACCACAGGATTTACATTCACACTCGATGCAAGAAATTCACTTGTCACTTTGTAATCATTTTTAAATGTCTCAATGCATACAAGAACATGAATAGCAATCGTAAATCTGCTTGATATCTGCATATTCCACCTCAATCTTATTCGTTTGATAGAAAAGTTACTTTTAAACAAAATACAGTCAACCGCAAAGATAATTACAGATTTGCTTTCACCTGCTTATAGATTCCTTCAGCATCCAGCTCATACTTATGCAACAGTTCTGCTGCCGGACCGGATTCACCAAATCGGTCTCTCATACCAATCTTATAGACCGGTGCCGGTGCATTTTCACAGAGTACATCACAGACTGCGGAACCGAGTCCCCCGATCACGGAATGCTCTTCTACTGTAAAGAGTTTCTTTGTCTCTTTTGCTGCTTTTATTATGATATCCTTATCAATCGGCTTAATGGTGTGGATATTTATTACCCGTGCATCAATCCCGTCTTTTTCCAGATTTTCGGCTGCTTCCACTGCAAATCCAACCTCTAATCCGGTTGCCACGATCGTAATATCTTTTCCTTCTCTTACGGTAACACCCTTTCCAATCTCAAACTCATAATCCGGCTTGTCATTGATGACTGGTGCTGCCAGCCGTCCAAAACGGAGATAGACCGGACCCTTATATGCATAAGCTGCTTTTACCGCTGCCCTTGCTTCTATATCATCCGATGGGTTAATAATTACCATATTGGGAATCGTACGCATCAATGCGATATCCTCATTACACTGATGGGTTGCTCCGTCCTCACCCACGGAAATCCCTGCATGGGTTGCTCCAATCTTTACATTTAACTTGGGATAACCGATAGTATTACGAACCTGCTCGAAAGCTCGTCCCGCTGCAAACATCGCAAAGCTGGAAGCAAAAGGTACCTTACCTGTCAGAGATAAGCCTGCTGCAATGCCCATCATATTACACTCTGCAATTCCACAATCTATATGCCTTTCCGGAAATTCCTTCTTAAAAATGCCCGTCTTTGTAGCCGCTGCCAGATCTGCATCCAAAACCACCAGATCCTCATGTTCTTTTCCAAGCTCCACCAAAGCATTTCCATAACTTTCACGGGTCGCTATCTTCTTTACTTCTGACATAACGCTTCACCTACCTTTTCTAAATCTGCCATTGCAGTTTCGTACTGCTCGTCATTCGGTGCTGCACCATGCCATGATGCCTGATTCTCCATAAAGGAAACGTCTTTACCTTTAACGGTTTTTGCAATAATAGCCGTCGGCATTCCTTTTGTCTCCCTCGCTTCCTTAAACGCAGCGTCTAATGCATCAAAATCATGCCCGTCCACATCAATCACATGAAAATTAAATGCCTTAAATTTATCCACAATGGGATATGGGGAACAGACATCGGCTACACTTCCGTCAATCTGTAAATCATTATTATCTACTATCACTACTAAGTTATCCAACCGCTTATGACCTGCAAACATTGCTGCTTCCCAGACCTGTCCTTCCTGAATCTCACCGTCACCAAGAAGCGTATATACTCGGTAATCCTCCTCTGACAGCTTTGCAGAAAGTGCCATACCCACTGCAACAGAGATACCCTGTCCCAGAGAACCTGCCGACATATCTACACCGGGAGTTCCTTTCATATCTGGATGTCCCTGAAGCATCTCTCCGGTCTTACGAAGCTTTACCAGTTCTTCTTCCGGAAAATATCCCTTCATTGCCAGTGCGCCGTAAAGAGCCGGTGCCACATGACCCTTTGACAGTACAAAGCGATCCCTGTCCGGCTTGTCCGGTGCCTTCGGGTCTATGTTCATTTCCTCAAAATACAAATAGGTTACAATATCCGCAGCTGACAGTGAGCCGCCCGGATGACCGCATTTCGCAGCATGCAGGGAAGTCACAATGTGCTTTCTCAACTGATTCGCACATTTTTGAAGTTCTAACTTATTCATGATCAATCTCCTAACTGTTACTGGTGTGCACCACACCATATTAACTGTTACTCCTTTTCCTATTATAAATGAAAAGGGATTCTTTCAACAGGGGCTGTTGCATTAGCAAAATAAAAAAATTAAACTTTAATGCGGCATCCCCTACTGACACACTAAACCAACTATTATTGTATAAGCAAACCAAAAAAAAGCAAGCCTTTTTTACAAAAAACCTGCTTTTTTCCTAATGCTACAAGAATTTCTCCATATCTTATGCAATTTTATACATTATGCCGAGTCCTTTTTCTGTTTTGATATATTATTTCTGACCATATCATGTCGTTTTCAGAAAAATCATCAACCTAACCGCCTGCCAAAGTCAGAAAAAGACAGACAATCCTTCCCTGAAATCCCGAATACAGATATCCGTTTTCCCTGTTTCCTCTAATAATTCCCGGCTGCTGTCGGCATATATTCCGATAATCCTTCCAATACCTGCCCTGTCAGCTGATATCACACCGGACACAGCATCTTCAAATACCACGCATTCTTCTGCTTTTGCAGATAATTTTTCTACAGCCTTCAGATAAATATCCGGCTCTGGTTTCCCTTTTAACGATGCATCATCATAGACGATTTTTCCTATGTCAAACCATTTTTCCAGAGAAAAATACTCAAAGTAAAAATTCATATTGGCAAGATTAGCTGCTGTGGCGATCGTCATGGGAATCTCATCTGCCTTTGCCCTGTCCAAAAATTCCTGTGCACCCTCCGTCAAATGAAACCTCTCTTTGTTTTCCAGACAAAGCCTCCGGTAACAAACCTCCTTTTCCTCTGAGTATGCCGTAATCTCTTCCTTTGTCAGTTTCCCTTTTCCGAGAAAATGCTCTAGAATCATAGGAGAGGTTTTTCCATGCACATGCAGTTTAAATTCCTCTTCTGTCACCTCTCTGTGACAAAGCTTTTCCACATACTGACGCCATGCTGTCTCATGCATGTAAGAATCCATCACCAAAGTTCCGTTAAAGTCGAATATAAATGCCTGCAAATTTTTTCCTTCTTTCTCAAGTATGATAATCTTTAAATTTCCCAGTTTAAACTTAACTTTGTATAATGTATTATACCGAGCAGGATATAAAAAGAAAAGGGATATTGCCGTTTTTCCGAAAACTCTCCCAAAAGGTAAAGTAAATACTTATTTCAACTGCAATGTATCCAACACATGATAGATTTCCTCTTCTGTCATTCCATGAAAGACAAGGGAACCGCTATAATTTCCATAAGTAACTGCTACTGTTGTCCTCATCTCTCCATCCGTCTCATCATTTACCAATGTAAATGCGTAGCCCGCCTTGTTTGTATAGGTTCGCTCATTGGATGTTTCATTGGTGATTACAGAATAACTGTCTATCTCCAATGGGTTACCCTCCATGTCCTTTTGACTCTCTTCCGATAATTCAAAGGTGCCAGATCCATATGCAAAGGTACCTCCAATACTCTGATTGTTACTATCCTCACTTTCAGCCGTACTTTCCACATATTGAATATTACCTATGTTCTGATATTCCTCGGAAAGCCAGTTATCCAGACCCGTATCTTTCACTGCGGTTTGATAATCTTCATACTCATAAGTGGTTTTTATGACATCATAGGCATAATCCTCCCAGTTAACCGCATCATCAGAAGCCTGAACATGCTGGGTAACCTTCTGTACCTTTTTAGAAAGCCATGCCGTGTTAGCAGTTCCGCTCTCAACAGAAAGATCCTCTGCCTTATCTTCGGGCTGCTCCTTCATTGCCGTTGCATCAAACTTTGATTCTTCTTCTGATACAGTGTTCTGATTATCATTTGTAGATACGCCATACTGAAATGCGTGCATATTTTTTAAGAAATGATTCCCTGCAAAAACAGTTACAGAACCAACAAATAAAACACATACTGCTATCGCAGCAGCCGTAGGCAGTTTTTTAAATCTACTCATATTTGTATTCCTCCTTATATTCCGGTAATTACATATTTCCTGGTTCAAGCTGGTATCTGGTTCCAATGTTGGAAGAAGGGCTTTTTTTAATAATTCATCCATTTCATCCTTCATGCTGGTTTTCCTCCATTTTCTTTTTCAATATTTCTCTGGCATGATACAGTCTGCTCTTAACTGTTCCAACAGGTATCTTTAACAGCCTGCCGATTTCCTCAACAGACATATCTTCCATATAATGCATCAGCACCACGATACGCATTTTTTCTGGTAATTCCCTTACTCTGCATCTTAAATATTCAAGTTCTCCATTTCGGATTGCCTGTTCATCTGTCGGCAGGGACTGATCCGCAACCTGTTCCACAACTTCTTCCTCTAAAGAATATCGCATATCCGCCTTATTCTTTCGCCAGAGATATTTTCTTTTCTTATTATTCCATATGTTTATCGCAATAGAAATCAGATAAGACTTAGGATTTGCCATGCCATCAATGTCATTTTTCTCTATTGCCCGTAAGAAGGTATCCTGATATAAATCATCCGCTTCCTGCTTATGTTTGGTCAGAAAAATACAGAAAGAATAAATATCCCTCCCATATTTTAAAATGTATTGTTCCAGCTCTATATGTTCCATTTTATCATTCTCCCTGTAAAAGACGTCTCCATTCGGGTGTATGATTGCCCTTCACTTATATATTTTCATAAGCGGCAGATCGGGTTCAATTATTTTTCTAAGATAAATTTATGTAATCTTTCTTAAATTCATATATGGTATAAATTTCCTCTCTATGTTACAATGTAAAAAAGGCTGTCATATCTAAATATTTCTGCCATCCAAGAGTTACACAGTCTATATCATCATGCAATATCTTTCTTATAGTTCATACAATATACTGAAGTCGGATATGATACCGGCCTTTAATTTCTAAGAATAAATGCATATCATGCCACATAGAATGATATTATATGTATTTACAGCTGTCCAAAGACAGAAAAATTGGTTACAAAACCAGGAGGATATTACATGAATAACTATATTATTTCCTGCTGTTCCACGGCAGATTTATCGGAAGAGCATTTCCTGCAAAGAGGGATTCATTTCATATGTTTCCACTATATGCTGGATGATATCACTTATACGGATGATTTAGGAAAATCAATTCCCTTTGACCAATTTTATAAAAAAATGGAGGATGGCGCAATGACTAAGACCTCCCAGGTAAATGCTGATGAGTTTACCGAATACTTCCGTTCCTTTCTGGAGAAAGGACAGGATATCCTGCATTTAACACTTTCTTCCGGTATTTCCGGCGTTTATAATTCTGCCTGTATTGCAAGGGATATGCTTTTAGAAGAATTTCCGGAACGTAAGATTTATATCGTTGATTCATTAGCTGCCTCTTCCGGCTTTGGACTGTTGATGGATACAATTGCAGACAAACGGGACGAGGGAATGGATATTGATACCCTTTATCAGTGGACAAAAAATAATCTTTTACAATTAAATCATTGGTTTTTCTCTTCAGACCTCACCTTTTACATCCGGGGCGGACGCATTTCCAAAGCCTCCGGAACCATTGGTAATATGCTGAACATCTGTCCTCTGTTAAATGTCAATAATGAAGGTAAGCTGATCGTCCGTGAAAAAGTACGGACAAAACGAAAGGTAATCAAACAAATTGTTGCAAAAATGGAAGAAAATGCAAGAGATGGTCTGGATTATGACGGCAAATGCTATATCAGCCAGTCCGCCTGCTATGAAGATGCCAGAGCGGTGGCAGATTTAATAGAATCCAGATTTCCAAAGCTGAACGGCAAAGTAGCAATTTACAACATCGGAACCGTAATCGGCAGCCACACTGGACCAGGAACGGTAGCGCTGTTCTTCTGGGGTAAAGAACGGGAAGCCTAATACCTTCCTGTATTATTTATCAAAAAACAAAAACAGGACTGCCGCATGAAAGAAATTCTTTTTAGCGGCAGTCCCCCTTTTATCCTATTTTTTTGTCTTCACTGTTTTTACCTTTGACCATTGGGAAGTGATTTTCACAGTCTTTCCGTTTATCCGTACATTCTTATATGTTCGGATTCTCACATAGTACTTTTTATTCGCTTTTTTCTTTGATATGGATTTGGATGTTATCTTATTCTTTTTTACCGTCACGTTTTTTGTCGTTTTCTTCGTGAAATTTTTGGTAGCAGCATATTGAATCTCATAACCTGTAGTCTCCGCAGACTGCTTCTTCCACTTTAAGGAGAAGCCCTTCTTCTTTGCTTTTACTTTAGAAAAGGAGGTTCCTTTGGGAACAATCGTAAATGTTAATTCTATGGTTCCCTCATAGTTCCCCTGAAAGATAACCGTCACGGAATAAACTCCCACCTTCTTCATTTCCTTAGGATAGGATACCGTATAATCTGTATTCTGCTGCAGCAAACCGCCCTTACGGTCTTTTACGATTATGGACGGGGTTTGGATTTTTCCGTTATAAACACCGGAATTCCTGTCGAGACGAATATCCTCTATGGCATCAATCGTGACTTCGCTCATTAAAACATTGCACACTGTACAATGGCTTGTAATGCTTCCTGCCTTACCTGTTGCAGCCCTGGCAGTCACTGCCTCCCCGGCAGTATGACCTGCAGCGGGTACCTTGACACTTTTTCTCACGATATCCCCGCACAGCTTACATTCCGTATGGCCAATCCCCTCGGTCGTACAATCCGGAACATGCTCCCCTGTTCCGGAATAGACAACTGCCGGGAGCTCTTCACAGGCGTCTCTTTTAATCGTCATATCAACAGTGATTGTTTCATAATCCCCTGCATCTTCCCTTCCATATCTGGCTGTCACCTCTACATACCCGCCAGCCGGAATTGTTTTTTTCATATCATTCTCATCCAAGCTCCATCCCTCGGGAAGCTGGATATCTGCGGCCGCCTTAACCGTATTTTTCACCTGCATTACTCCATCCGGTGCATTTTCCGGTATCTTTTTCTTCATTTTTTCAAAACAGGCAGTCAGCGTCCTGTCAGCCGAAACTGTAAAAATATATTTGGCATCCGTACTGACCACCTGTCCGTCTTCCATCCACCCTGTAAAAGTATATCCATTATTTGCTACTGCACTGACGGTAACGGATTCCCCTGTTTTTATTTTTCCGCCTCCGGCAACCGTGCCTCCTGCTTCCGGACTTGCACCAACAGCTATATCAAACAATATATCTTCGTAAACAGGACTGACTGTAACTGCACTGTCCGGCATCTGGAAGCTGTTATCCGTAATTTCCACCGTATCTGGTATTACACTCCACGCCTTAAATACTTTTCCCTCCGGTGCCTCCCCCGGCATCAGTTCCACAAGAGCCCCTGCTTTATAATACTCTGTAATCTCCCCGCCGGCAGTCTCTATCGTAACCGGATATAATCTGATTAACTCGTTAGAATAAATCTCCTCACCCTTTTGAATCATTCCGGTGCCGCTTACGCTTATGTCTTTACTGCCCTCCGGCAAAACCAGCATTCCATTATTTACCAGACTGGCACTCTCCGGCATATTGAACGTCACATTGTCCGGCACATTTAAGACTGCATCTGCCGGAATCGTCAACGTACTGCCATCCGGTATTGCCAGGCTGGCATCAAGGGTCACTTCCCCAAACACTACTCCATTCCCGCTCTGAAAGACGATACAGTTCTCTTTTGACGCCGTATCAAAATTGTGAATGGTATCAGCCATTATGATGCCGTCAGAAATATCCAGTTCCTTAATGGCATGAATCGCTTTAATACCTGGATTTCCGGTTTCCTCTGATACATTGACCGTTACACGGGGAGCTTCCTTACCCTCTTTTGCAATCCTGATATCATCTGCATACAGCCCGGTAATATCACTTTCACCAGTAAACGTCCCTCCGGTAATATTAATTACCCTATGCTCCGGCAGTCCGTAGTAATTTTGCAGCTGGATACAGGACTGCCTCGCTTTAATCCTTACATCCCCTCCGGAAATATTCACACTCCAGCCTTCTCCCTTCATGCTGCTGATAATAATACCGATATGCCCCGCAGTGATGTCCACAGTTCCCCCTTTTATATTGACAGGACCTGCAGCACTGCAAATCCCGAACACGTCATCAATCCGCTCCGGTGTTTGAATGACCAAAGAACCGTCCTGCATCAGAAATTCTTCCGTCAGCAGGCAAATCTCTATATTGGAAGAAATACTTCCGGATTCGATTTTAAGGCTTCTGCTGTTAAAACCGATTGGTGAATTACCTGTTGTGATAGGCTCACTGGTTCTTACCTCCAGACTTCCCTCTCCCTCTTCCCGGATAATCATATCTGCCGCAACATTCCCATTATAAGAATTGGCACTGATCATGCAGCCATAACTCTGACTGGTGGTTTCTATAATATTTTCACCCTTTAACACAATGGTTATCGTATTCCCCTGTGCAATATTTCCAAAATAAAGCGTCCGCAGTTCCTCTGACTGTATATAGCAGTCTGTCAGTGTCAGCGTACCTCCTCCGGCTGCATCCGGTTCCCATTCCCATCCCTCATTTTCATTTTTGTCAGCCGCTGCCGACAATTCCAGCGTTCCGGTTCTGGTGGGTGTCTTTCCTGCTGCTTCAACCCTTACTGTAACCGACAGCAGACACAACGCTGCTGCAAACATCAGTATTCCCCTTAGCAATCTCTTTCCATATTTCAATTGAATATTTCCTCCCTCTTCCTTTTCCCTTTTCATTTCGGACAGTATATTGTTACCATTCGTTTCACAATATCTGCTATTTAGGTTATCTTACTTTAATATACGAAAAGCATACCCGGCAATACCCATAACTCAAGCGGTCGTTTTTTTACTCAAATGGTAAATTTATCTCTTGTCTTTTCCTTATGTAAACGATATCATTAATCATAGCTGTTTGCATAATAATGCTTATATAATTGCAGTAATCTGGTCAGCCTGTAAAAGAATGCAGATATTAAGATCTACATGGGTCTGACCATGGAAAGAGAGGAGCCTTATGAAAATCGCCCTGATAGATGACGAACCAGAAGAATTAGACCACCTTCTTCATATCATAACAAAATATCTGCCGGATTCTGACTTACATGCAAGGTCCATTGACACGTTTCTAAGCGGAACTGATTTTTTTGCGGCCTGGAAAACAGGGATGTATGATTTGATCTTTTTAGACATTTATTTAAAAGACTGCCTGGGAATTGATATTGCCAGACAGATTCGGGAATCTGACAAGGACGTTCTTTTAGTGTTTTGCACTACCAGTAACGAATTTGCCAGCGAAAGTTATGAGGTGGGGGCCCACAATTATCTGCAAAAGCCCTTTTCAGAAGAAAAAGCTGCCAGACTGTTTAAACAGCTGAGACAGAAAATACACGAGCCTGGTTATGCAATCACTCTGCCCGACGGACAAAACCTCATATTGCGCAATATTATTTATACGGAATATTACAATCATGTTGTAATCTTTTATAATAAAAAAGGCGGCAGCTGCCAGACACGCATATCTCAGGGGGAACTGGAATATCTGCTATGCCAGTATCCGTTTTTTTGCTGCTGTTCGAAAGGTATGATCGTAAATTTTTATGAAGTGGAAAGCTACCACAAGGATTTTTTTGAAATGAGCAACCAAAAAAGGGTACCCGTAAGCCGCAGAAAATCAAAAGATGTGCAGGATGCTTATGCACGGTTCCGATTTGAACAAATACGACAGGAGGTCCTTGAATAATGCTTCCATTATACAGAGTTATTGAAATTACATTTTATGCTTTACTAAATTTCCTTCCTTACATGATGCTGGCATTATACCCATTTCGGAACCGGCTGCGGTTTTCCAGACCCGTTACCATCTTTTTAATAGCTGTTCTTACACTACTACAGGTCACAAGTGGATTTCTTGCGGTCCTGCTTCCTCACGAAACAGTTGGAATACTCAGTGCATTAAACACTGCTGCCTATTTTATATTTTATCTGATAAGCGTGAAAGCACATTTTGGTAAAATACTATTTACACTTCTCATGCTTTCCAACATCTCAAATCTTATCGTAGTCCTTTCCAAATGCATGGAAGGAATATTGGCTCCCCGGCTTGCCATACAATCATACCGCTGGTCATATTCCGCTGTCATGTTTGTAGTACAACTTGTTATCCTAATTCCATTATATCTTTACACCCGGCACTTTTTTACCCAGGCTGTAGAAAAGGATACCCATCTCTCTGCCTGGAAATATTTATGGCTGATTCCCGCCACCTTTTACCTACTTTGGTTTTATCACCTATACGCCAATACGCAGAGTGCTCTGGAGATTGCGTTACAGCCAAAACATGCCATCTTTTTACTATGCATAAATCTGGGAGCTTTCCTCATCTATCATATAGTCGTATGCCTTATCAGCGAATATGATAAAAACACTGTCTTAAAAAACCAGAATCACCAGCTCACACTCCAAAAACTGCAATACGAAAACCTAAGAGACAAAATCTTAGAAACAAGACGGGCAAAGCATGATATCCGGCATCATATCGCAGTTATGGCAGGGTATCTCCAGGATAAAAAATACGATGAGCTGGAAACCTATTTAGCCGGCTACCAAAACTCTTTTCCTGACAACAGCTCAGTTATCCTATGCAAAAACTATACAGCAAACCTCCTTCTGCTTTATTTCTCAGAACAGGCAAAAAAACATGGTATTTCCTTTTCCGTGCTTGCCGATATCCCGGAAAAAATCAACATTACTGAAAACGACCTTTCGGTTCTTTTGGGGAATCTGATAGAAAATGCAATAGATGCCTGCCAGAACCTGCCGGAAGACCAACGCCGTATTATCATCCGGGCAAAGCTGGAAGACCATGCACTTGTGCTGACAATTGACAATCCTTATGCAGGAGAACCCAAACAGAATAAAAATGGAGAGTACTTATCCAGCAAACATGCCGGAACCGGTCTGGGCATTGAATCAGCCAGACAAATTGCACTGCATTATAACGGCACATTTTTAATAGAACAAAAAAATGGGATGTTTTTCGTATCTGTTTTACTGAACCTGCCAGATTAAATATATATGCGATATGTTGTGCCTTACACTCTGGACACAAATGATAAGAAACAAGCGGCAGCAGGATTCCTTTCTCCTGCTGCCACCACTGTTCATTCTTCGTCATCTTCCATCATTTTGTCATGATTTAAATGCACCCTGATTTTTCCTTACTACAGATAACTCTTTAACTTATCTGCCATATCCAGCTTCTCCCATGGCAGATCAAGATCAGTACGTCCAAAATGACCATAAGCAGCAGTCTGCTTATAGATTGGCCGGCGAAGGTCTAACATCTTGATAATGCCTGCCGGACGGAGATCAAAATTCTCACGGACAATTTCTACCAGCTTCAATTCATCCAATTTACCGGTTCCAAACGTATCTACGCGAACAGATGTGGGACGAGCTACACCAATGGCATAGGAAAGCTGAATCTCGCATTTATCTGCAAGTCCTGCCGCTACGATATTCTTTGCCACATATCTTGCCGCATAAGCAGCAGAACGGTCTACCTTCGTGCAATCCTTTCCGGAAAATGCTCCGCCGCCATGACGTGCATATCCACCATAGGTATCTACTATAATCTTCCGTCCGGTAAGTCCGGAATCTCCATTCGGTCCACCGATTACAAAACGTCCTGTCGGGTTAATAAAAAATTTGGTATCTGCATCCACCAGATCAGCCGGTAAAACGGTATCAAAGACATGCTTTTTAATATCCTCATGAATCTGCTCCTGACTGACTTCGGCATCATGCTGGGTAGAAAGAACAACCGCCTCTAAACGAACCGGCTTGCCATTTTCATCATATTCTACGGAAACCTGTGTTTTTCCATCCGGTCTGAGATATGGAAGCGTACCGTTTTTACGCACCTCTGTAAGCTTTCTGGCAAGCTTATGGGCAAGACTGATCGGATATGGCATATATTCCTCTGTCTCGTTGGAAGCGAATCCAAACATCATACCCTGATCTCCGGCACCAATCGCCTCTATATCCGCATCACTCATCTGGTTCTCTTTTGCTTCTAAAGCTTTGTCCACACCCATTGCAATATCACTGGACTGCTCGTCAATAGCAGTAATCACACCACAGGTATCACAGTCAAAGCCATATTCAGAAGAATTATATCCTATTTCACGGATTGTCTCCCGGACAATCTTCTGAATGTCAACATAAGCATTGGTTGAAATCTCACCCATTACCAGTACAAGCCCGGTAGTAATAGATGTCTCACATGCCACACGGCTGTTTGGATCCTTTTCCATCAATGCATCCAGCACCGCATCCGAAATCTGGTCACATATTTTATCCGGATGTCCTTCTGTTACCGATTCTGACGTAAATAATAATTTTTCCATTTTTTTCCTCCTTTATCACTTTGTAACCCTTTTGCATAAATTTACAAAAGAAAACCTCCAAATCCGAGGATTTGAAGGTTGAGAATCTCATATGTTCAAATCCTCTTATTGCTCGACACGTCTTACGCGCGCTTCAGGCCGGCACCTTCCAACTCTCGGGGTTGCCGTGGCTTCTCAGTCCCTTCTGACTCCACCACTCTGAATAAGAGAAATTTCTTCTGCATTTTTATAATTATCTCTTTGATAACTATTCTTCCTTATAATACTCCATATATACACATAGGTCAAGAACAGATTTTTATTCTTTTAAAATAACAAGTCTGTCTCCTGCTTTGATGGCATCAGTAGGCAGTTCATTTATCTCCTTGATCCGATTTACCGTCGTATAATAATTCTTGGCAATGCTCCATAAAGTATCATCATTTTTTACAATATATCCGATAACACCCGGAAGAGACTTTTTACGCTCCAGATTAATCGGTGCAACCTCCATGTTTAAAACAGCCCTCGCCTGTTCATTGGTAAACGCAAGCACTTCTAAAGATACCTCTGCCTTAATCTCTATCTGGTTTTCGCCAAGCTGCATTGCTGTAATCTGGTCTAAAAACGGAACAATGGAATACGTTACTTCTTCCTTCATTCCCGGCACTTCGATTTCATAAGAAAACGGTATATCAAATGTCACGGAAGATAATGCCCCATTCTCCTCTTTATTCAGATAGGTAATCTGCGTACCGACCACACCTTCTACCATAATTCCCTTTGCTGAGCGCTCCGTCTCATCAACAGATACTGATCCTTCCACATTACAGATTTGTAAAACCGACTGCTGTTTCGGCATACTCACAATATCAGAAACTTTTGTCTTGGCACAATTGCGAAGCAATAAATGCTGAACCGTAAAGTTTCTCCATTCCGGATTAATTTCCATTTCAGTAGAATAAGCATCCCGCACCAGCCGCATTTCTTCATTTCCATAAAGCTTAATCTCTACGGTAAATTCTGCTGCAAGATCGATCAAACGGTCTTCTCCACTTTCATCCGGCACTACTGTAATATGATACTGATCCAGACTTAAAAAGCTTCCTGAAATCATATCTTCACTACAGGCTTCCTCATCTATTTTCTGCTCGAACGGCACCTCCATTGTAAAGTATTGAATAGGCATGCTCTCCTCTTCCGCCGTATAAACCAGAAATACGCTTAGATTACCGCTCGCCATCAGATAACCGTCTGCCGGTTTAATCTGAACCTTGGTAAGTGCCATACTTTTCCAGATTACCTGATAGATATTAGGTTTATTTGCAGGAATCTCCACCTGCTCTTCTACCTGTATATTTTTCTTTTCCTGGAGCCGCAGGCTCATCATGGAAAGGGAGCCGTTTAACACCTCTGTATTTCCTGCATCCTCCATATCTGTTATCGCTTCAAAATCTTCATTTTCTTTTACCTGATAATCAATTCCGATCAAAGCCTTTAAACTAATCTTCCGAGAGTGCAGCATGGTAACTGTCAGGTCATTCATACTGGCATGTACTTCTATGTAATCTGTCTCATTTGTTCCGTCTGCATTTATATACTCTACAAAAGGAACTTTACCACTTAAGCTGTCAAAGGCATTCCCTTCTTTGTCCGCACAATAAAGAATCTGGTAATTTAAGGTTCCCTTCACCTGAAAGCGGTCCACCATTGCCTGTGTTTCGTCTATCACTACATTTCCCTTTACCAGAATCAAACGTTCCATATCCAAAAGATTCTCTGGAACATTTATCGTGTCATCTATGGTAAACTGCATTGCATTTTTCACCTTCCACGTATAATTTCGAATTTCCCGTTTAATAAATTCCATACTGCCTCCTAAGAAATATTTATAATTTATCTTTCTATCCACCATTATATGCGGGACAATCCCCCTTTAGACCTTTTTACTTTAAATTCCTGTTTATCGTACTAAGGGGGACGCTTTCATGGCGAGTTGGTGGCGGACGCAGGAATCTATGGATATAG
>CAJUFL010000008.1 GCA_910585605.1 uncultured Lachnospiraceae bacterium
TAGTGCTAAGGCTGAATATACTCGTTTTGAAATTACAATTTGCGGAAACTCAAGGAATCATTTTCTATTATACCTAAAAATTGTAAATTGATGTTACGCATTTTCCTCTATAAAATCATTATAATATCCCCTATAATCTCTTCCCATCTAACATATTCGTTAAAGTATTCATCATTTGATTTCACCGTACCCTCACCAGGTTCCTGACACAATCTATGCAGATTATCTGCAATATTCATTGCTGAACAGTTATTTAAAGATATAATATTTTCATTAAATCCATTTAAATCCTTATTGGCATAGGTATTGGTAATCACCTTCATCCCAAAAGCTGACATCTCAAGCGGTGGATAGCTTGGATGGGGTGATACCATAAGGGATATCCCTATTTTACTTTCCAGCATAGTTTTTGCATATTCGTCTAATGTCAATTTTCCTACTGAATGCACTTTTATTTGATTAGATATTGCGATATCAGCAAACTCCTCCCCAGCGGAAAGAATTGTCCACTCCCCAGCATCCTTTTGCAATTTTACCCATTCCCTTAAAGCTTCTAAAATCAGTTCAAATGCATTCCTTGCCGTACCAGGTCTGCCATAAATTAGAATCTGCTTTTTTCTCACCAGATTATTATTGTTCCGCTCTAAGTATCTTTTTAAACATTCATTCAGCACCGGTTCAAAATACCATGCCTTATAAAATTGATACCCTTGTTTTATGAAATAATCATAGAGCAGTTTTGAATTAAAAACTGCCATAATATCAATATCCATCTTATAAGTACTTTCCGCCATAAGATATTTGGAAGACCATGCATAAAATCCAGGCTCATAATCCTGAATAAAATAAAGCAGAGGATTTCTTTTTAAATGATAATTTTCTGCCTGCCACTGAATCACCTGCTGTATAATATATGCTGTCCACCAGATGGTAACCATAAAATAATCTTTATCACCTACTGCTAATGTTTTATCTATTCTTGAACTAAAATCTACCAACTGCTTCTCTTCATCTGATTCCTCTTTCCAGTCAGTCAGAACAAATCCTTCCATTTCAACCATATTGGACAAATCAATGGCTGCATCTACTACAATTACTCTGCAATCACAATTTAAAGCACTGCATAATTTTTTATAAAAGGACAATGCAGTAGCAATCCCGCCATAAACATTTTGGGAATTAATTGATGGTACGAGCAGATTCATCCTTTTTTTCTTCATAGGGTGTGAAACTGCACGGCATAATATTGGTCGAACTTCTAAAATCTCGGCAGATACATTCATTTGCTGTATACGATTCATCAATCCGGAATACACTTTTACAACAAGCTTATTATTTTTTAAAATTTCTAATATTTTTCTATTCATTCGTATTGACATTCTCCACTATAGAATTAATATATTTCTGCAATTCCTGATTATTATGTTTCAGCCTTTCAATATAATTATTGATTCTCTGTGTCTGATTGTTTGCCTGTTCCCCCACATACGGGTTAACTTTCATCTCAACACAAAAACGGCATAAGCCTTCTTTTTTCAGATGAATGATTACCTGGGGATCATTCGTTAAATATATTCTTCCCATATCTGTACCAACCTGTTGGGAATTTGTTTTGACTATTTCAAGCGGTATTTCCCTTCTTTCTCTGTCAAATGCTTTCAAACTTACAATTTGAATATATCCGCTGCAATTAATAGGGTCAAACCGGAGTCTGGTTATATTATGATCATCAGTAAAATTCCAAGTTAATCTGCACATATTCAGTTCACAATACTCAAATATGCTTATGCTTTGCATCATACTCTTTTCTTCTGAAAAGCCAGAGCCATCATCATAATATAACTGGGCATAAACTCCACTATCAGACGCATATTTATCAACAGATAAAATATTTTTCTTATATTGCTGCTTCACCCGGTTATATCCATTATCATTATCAAATACATAATCATTAAAGCTCTCATTCATTGAATGATACTGAGTGATCTCTGCTGACAGAACCCCCAGTCCCTGCAATATACTTTCAAAGTTTCCCAGACGTTTCATTATATCATTATAATTTATATATAAATCTAATACCGCCCTGTACAGTACAAAATTATAAGGAAGATAAAAATCAAAAAACCATTCATAATCGATTATTTCATATTGTCCATCCTGTAATATAATATTTTCTAAAATATTATCTATATTAACATACTGTCCAGCTATGACTTCCTCCAGCCCTTCTGTTTTACCAAACACCTTTTCAAACTCAGGTGAGGCTTCAAAAGGCTGCTGTCCCTGTCCCAGCTCATAAATCATATTTTTATATTCCAGCAGCAGGGTATTTGCCCTGTCGATATGATTCTTTTTTAATTCAGTCAAAAGCACATCACATAAAGTTTCTCCATCTAGAAACGGGAAATAAATAATATTCTCTTCTACCTTACAGGAAACTGGCTTTATCTTATTAGACTGATACAGCTTATAATAATCATACATTTTCCTGATGTGTATTTTTCCATCTTCATGTAAAGGCTCTTTTACAACTATTTTTTTTCCATCTTTTAGGATTATTTTTGTACTAATCTGAAATTGTCTCCTGCGTTCTTTCGTTATCTTCGCAAATAGAACATCACTCATATCGTTATACCTCTGCTTCTACAAAAAATGAATTTGCAAAAAAATCAAACTTTCCGTCTGCAATAATTTCTTTTAAAGCTGCATTTTCATCAAATAATTCAAATGCATTATTATCATAGACGTTCTTCTCAAAAGTAATGCTGCCTCCTGACGGCAGATAAGCATCAGAAAATATCTGTCTTGGAAATTTATAATCTGGCACTGGGTAATAAAAAGTAATCTCCTGATATCCTGCTTCCTCAACAATCCTTTGAAGCTTATCCTTTGAAAAAGTTCTGACCCTGCTCTTGGTCCTCCCATATCCGGTAATACCTTCAAAATACATTCCTGTATGATCTTCCGCTTTTCCATTCCAATATTTCAAACCATATTTATTCTCTATCGCAATCAGTACTTTCCCCCCTGGCTTAAGCATTTTTCTTATATTCTTCAAAAAAGCAACAAATGGGTTTTCAGAATCCGTGTAATACGCTGCATATTCCAACACACCAATCAGGGTAATATAGTCATACTGCTTTTCCAATCTCAGATTATTAAAATTTGCTATATATATTGTTACATTGTCACACTGGGAATTCCGATATGCATTGATCAGACAACGTCTTTCCGATAAATCCACGCAATCCACATAAGCAGTCTTTCTCGATAAAACTCCGGTAATGGCACCACACCCAGAACCTACCTCGAGACATTCTGCATTTTCTTTAAAATCATACCATTCCAATATATTCTGCCTTACGGGAGATAAATGATAAATAACCGGCCATCTGTCATCCTGTCGGATTATTTTTTCTACATCCTTTTCATTTTTCACTAAATCCAGAATATCATTCTCAATATCACCATCACTATAGGAATCCTTTTCTGAATAAAATGTATAATCCAATACAACTTTTCCAATTTCCTTTATCATATCTTCGTCCTCTACTTATCAAGAATATTCTTAATATCATTCACAAAAGAAAATACATCATCATTATCAATATAATCATCATTTCTATTTGCCAGGGAAACACTTTCACAATAACTGCTGCATATATTGCTCAGACGGTTACTAATCGTTACAGGATTCACTGTATCTAAGGATATTATGTTAGGACTGAAATCCTTCAAATCCTTATTGGAAAATGTATTTGTGATCACCTTGACCCCAAATGTCGCCATCTCAAGCGGAGGATAACTCGGATGAGGTGATACCATTAAAGAAATTCCTGCAAAAGATTCACTCAAAACCTCAGCATATTCTTCGATTAACAGTTTTCCAACAGAATGGATCACCATTCCATTTTCCAAAACCACCTCCGGGTGTAATTCTCCAGCTGAATAGATTTCCCATTCCATACAGGCATCATAATTCTTCACCCACTTATTCAGTGCAGCTACAATCAAAGAAAATGCATTCCGATCCGTAGATGGTCTCCCGTATATTAAAATCTGTTTTTTCTTTTGTACCGAACCTCCCTTTCCCTGCAATATACTTTTTAAAGATGCATTTAAAACCGGTTCAAAAGCAAATGCATGTTCAAAGTGATAACCGTTTTTATCAAAATATTCTTTTAACAAAAGGGAATTAAAAACCGCTATCATCTTATTATTCATTTTATAAGTTGCATCTGCCAGCATATACCTTGTTGACCATGCATAAAACCCTGGTTCATAATCCTGTATAAAATAAAGATATGGGTTAGGTTGTATTCCATATTCTTTCTCAAAAGCATCATAAGCTTCTTGTGTGCAATGTGCTGTCCACCATCCGGTAAACATAAAATAATCTGTCGGGGCTACGGGTATTCCGCACTCATCACGATATGCATATGAAACTATCTGTTTTGAAGCATTACTATCTTGTTTTGGAGCAACCACTTCATAATCACTATACTGTGCCAAAGCCTCTTTTGACGGAACTGCATCAACCAGTATAATCCGCTGGTCGTAATCCAAGGTCTGTGCCAGCTTCTGATAAAATTTAATGGCGGTAGAAATTCCTCCAAACACATGCTCAGGATTAATGGATGGTACTAACAGATTTAACCGTTTTCTTTCCGACTCTCCCTTTCGAAAATAATATGGATTAATTTCATCCACTTTAACTTCCTGTGCAGTAATGCGGGTACCGCCGGCTTCCATATCTGCATTACAATCTGCCCCCGCTGATGTCTTTTTTAACTGAGGCTGATATACATAATAGTCGAGATTACTGTTATAAAACGGATCACCACTCTCCCGGAAAGGTGTATATATCTTATACGACATCTCAAAATCAACCTCTGGAACATAGGAATCTCTTGATTTTGATTCATAATGATACAATTTTACATTAGGATCATATACATTATAGAAACCGCGCTGCACTGCCCTGATTCCTAATTCAATATCACTTCCGCATATAATGAATCGTTCATCAAATCGTCCGATTTCCTCTAATGTTTTTTTGGAAACTGCAAGACAGGCTCCTGTTACTGCTGTTACATTACGGGTCACCATAGGTGAAATATACGGAGTGCCATAATGTACAGGTGCCATCCCCTTAAATACATGTTCAGCCCATCCGCCCATACCGACAACTACACCTGCATGCTGTATGGTATCATCTTCATACAACAGCAATCCACCTACAACACCGATTTCATCCCTTAATGCTTTTTCTGCAAGTCTTGTCAGCCATTGTCCATCTATAATCTTCACATCATTATTTAAAAATACATATACATCTGCATCGCACAAAGAAATTCCGTAATTATTTAATTTGGACCAATTAAATTCAAACAATGCATCATGAACTTTTATCTGAGAATATTCCTTTTCTACCTTCTCAAAATAATCATATGTTTCCATTTCAACAGAATTATTATTCAATATGATGATTTCGTAATTGCTGTATTCCGTTTTTGAAAGAATACTGTCAATTGCAGTCTTTAACAAATCAACATGGTCTTTGGTGGGAATGATGATTCCCACTTTGTTCTTCTCATCAAGGGCATAGCGGACATCATACACAAACATACTGTCCGTTTCATGTGCAATGGCCGCCCCTTTCCCATATCTGGTATCCAAAAAATATTGTACCGCATTCAGTCCAGCCGTCTGTGCATAAGGCTTTGATTCTGGATTTGCTGCTGTAGAACTGGGAATATCCCTCCAGGAATACAAAATCTTGGGAATATGATAAATTTTATCTGTTTTCAAAACCATTCTTAAAAGCAAATCATAGTCCTGGCTTCCATTATATTCTGTACGGAATCCGCCTGCTTCCTTAAACAATTTCTTTTTAAATCCAACCAAATGTCCAATATACATCTGACTTAAAAACAAATCCGGAGACCAGTCCGGCTTATGAAGAGGATTCATATGATTACCATTCATATCTACAATATCCTGATCACTATATATAATATCTGCTCCTGTTTTTACAAAACATTTATAAAATTCATCCAAAGCAAAGGAAGCGATTTCGTCATCGTTATCCATTAAAAGATAAAAATCTCCGCTTGCGATTTCTGCACATTTATTCGTAGCCGCCGAAATGCCAGAATTTTCCTTAGCAAAATATATCTTTATTTTTTTATGCTGAATTTTCGAAAGATACTCGCGTACTTTTTCATCCGTAGAACAATCATCAACAATACATAATTCCCAATTTCTATAGTTCTGGGATTTTATTGATTCAATTGCTATCTCTAACCATTTAACATCCACATTATATACAGGCATTAAAATAGAAAATTTAATATGGCCGGTATATTTGATACGTTTTTCATTCACTGGTGTTATCATAATCCGGTTTCCATTAAACGCTGCCAGCGATGTATATAATTTGCGTATACCATTCTGCTTTATATATTTTATCCCATGACCAATTAAAGACGGCTGCTGCACAACAGATTTTGCAATCATCATTCCTTTTTTCACTTTACTCATAATTTTACCCTCTCTTAATTTCTACTTTGGAATCTATATCAAAATATCCATTTGTTATCTTATCCGATATAACCTGTATACAGCAAACATCATACAGCCTTTTATACACAACCAGTTCATCCTTTTGATAACCTGTACATCCTAGCTGGAGCAGGTATTGTCCATTTTGAAGCATCATTTTTTGTTTAAATGATACCTCCACAATCTCTCCACTTTTACAAACTCCTGTCTCTATGCCTTCAATAAAGGTATTGGTTCCACATAAATCTGTTCCTTTTAAATCCTTTATCGCAAAAGCAAATATAGGATTTTCTATATTTTCATGAAATTGTATCTTCATTTTTAAATAAAATTCATCCAGCTTACGGATTGTATTGGTCGTCTTACCATCTATATCAAACAATCCAAAATCAATAATATCAGCCTGTCCATTACCGTATTCCTCTTTATTAGGATTCATCAGCATACTTGCTTTCCAGCTATCCAGCCCATGATCTTTTATGAATATGTCCTGGTTTTGATCACTGGAAATTTCTTCTTTGGGTTCCGTCTCTTTTTGTTCATCATATTGATTCACAAGAATTCTCTTATATATATTAACCATTTCTTCGGCAGGACCTTCTTTGATTTTCTTCCCATGATCAATAATAACTGCCCTGTCACAATATTTGATGATACTCCCCATATCATGCGAAACAAACAAAATAGTCTTCCCACTTCTCTTTAACTCATCCATCTTTTTGTAGCATTTCGCCTGAAAAAATGCGTCTCCTACCGATAATGCCTCATCCACTATCAGGATATCAGGATCAACATTAATCGCTACAGCAAATGCCAGTCTGGCAAACATACCACTGGAATATGTTTTTACCGGCTGATAAATAAAATCACCAATATCAGCAAATTCAATTATCTCTTTTATCTTTAAATCCATTTCTTCCTTCGTAAAACCTATCATGGTTCCGTTCAGATAAGCATTTTCAATCCCGGTATATTCAGGATTAAAGCCTGCACCCAGCTCCAATAATGCTGATATTTTGCCATTAATAACCAGCTCTCCCTCTGTAGGTGTTAAGACTCCCGTTATAATTTTAAGCATAGTTGATTTGCCTGCACCATTTTTTCCAATGATTCCAAGCATTTCACCCTCATGTACTTGAAACCCGATATCTGACAGCGCATTAAACTCTTTGTGATACTTTTTTCCTGTGATACTGAACGCCTCCCGCATTCTGTCAGTTTGTTTCGTATACAATTTGTATGTTTTACTTATATTCTTAACTTCAATTGCAATATTTTCCATTGGATTATCTCCTGTTTTATAAAGTATCTGAAAAATGTGGTTTTAATCTATTATACACAAAATAGCTGACAAAACCGCAGATTACGACTACACCCCAAAAATAACCGGTACTGAGCAGCCTGTCACCTATCCATATATGATTAATCAGCGTATCCCGGTATCCTTGAACGATATAGAAAACAGGATTTAAACGTATAATCGTTGACACGATACCCTTCAGCCTTGAAATATTCCACATTATAGGCGTCAGCCATATCCCGATCGTTATCACTATATTAATAATCTGCGTTACATCTTTAAAAAATACTGCTATCGCCGAAGTAAAATAGGACAATACCAATACCAGAACAAACAGACAAAACGAGTAATACAGCAGCTGGATGATGATAATCCCCGGAAAACGACCTGTGAGAACATAAAATAGCACCATGATTGCCACAAAAAAAACATGCACATACAACGTTGAGGCAACCTTTACCAGCGGTAGCAGCTTTATATCAAATACAATCTTTTTTACCAGATAACTGTATTCGATAAAACAATTTGTCGCACCCGCCCACGCATCTGAAAAAAAGAACCATGGAACCAGACCTGCCATCAGCCACAAAACAAATGGCGCCCCATCTTCATCTCCACTTCCAAGTGCAACTTGGAAAACAAACCAATATAATAAAATAATTACAACTGGCTGGACAAAAGCCCAGAAAACTCCAAAAATGGAACCGGCATATTTATTCTTAAAATCATTTTTTATTAGAAACTTAAGCATTTTTTTGTTATTTGATTTTATCTCTGTTTTACTATCCATTCTTAACTCCAATCATCCATGGGCTTATTCTCTTCCAATTGTCCTGGTAACGCATCCGCCACCTCTTCACCCTCTAATTTTTCTTCCCCCATATACCGGTTCATCATTGCCACAATCTGGGCAAGCCGCCGGATTCTTGCCGACAGCCTTGACACTGTAACTGTCAGCACAAAAATAATCGCCAGGGAAAACACAAAACCAAGAAAAAAGATCATGTTTATCGGTGAATATATACCAAGACCCGTTGCTATCTCCTGAAGTTTTTCTGGCATCATTGCCATAATCAGCAAAAATACCAATACAATAAGCCAGACCAGGGAATACTTTAATTCTAATTTTCTCTTCCTGATCATATTCAAAATAAAAAGCAAAAGCAGAACAATCCCTACAATCAGAATCGTCTGGAATTTGGAAGTCATCATAATTATCGCACCCTTTCAATAATGATAGCAAGCGTCACCTTTAACATATAATAAACGGAAACCAGCGGAGAAATAAAAGATACTCCTCCCTGCCTGTCCCGCATTTCCACAGGAAACTCCTCTATCTTACGCCTATGGCGAATTAGTCGCATGGTACTTTCCGGCTCTGGATAATCTCTCGGATATTCATTGGCAAACATCTCAATTGTCTTTTTATTGCACATACGCATCCCTGAAGTTGGATCTGTGATTGTTTTACCACTTATTATTTTGATCAAAGCTGTAAAATATTTGATTCCAATCCTGCGAATCCATGTGGACTGAAAGCCTTCATTATCTATAAATCTTGAACCAATGACCATGTCCAAATTGTGCTCCACAAGATACTCTGCCATTGCATCCAAATATTCTGCTTTGTGCTGCCCATCTCCATCAAACTGCACCGCAATATCATATCCATAATTATAAGCATACAGATATCCAGTCTGGACAGCCCCTCCAATTCCCAGATTAATCGGAAGATTCAGTACATTATAACCATTATATTTACAAATATCCATTGTATTATCAGTAGAACAGTCATTAATTATCACATAATCAAAATCCGGTGCATTCTGTTTGATATCTTCAACCGTAAATATAATGCTCTGTTTTTCATTGTAAGCCGGTATAATCGCTAATTTTTTCATCTATATCATCACCAACCATTATTTTAACTCATTTGACTTCTGCCCGCTTGCATAAAGCCTGACTAATATCTTTGCTATGGGCCTCGGCCAAAATTTACTATATAACTGCATATCTTCCATGGAACGCCCATTATCCTGAATAATCGCAGATGTTTCCGAATCTTCATGGATTCTATGATACATCATGATATTCTTATCATATATAAAATCTCCTTTGAGCCTGGATAACTTTTCCCATGCCTCCCAGTCCTCATTGCTTCGAAACCCTGTGGAAAATACCACTTCCGGAAGGTTCTCCCTTGCATATGCCACTGACGGACAGCAGATCGGCGAACCCAGTGACAGTATCCTTCTTCTTACAAAAATACTGGAAAACATTGCCCTGCATCTAAGCGGAATCAGCATAATCCGTTTCACCCGAAGCAGTTTATTCTTTATGACAACTTTATCATTACGCAGTTCTCCATAATCACTAAAATAAATCAAAGGTCTGAAAGAATTCCGAAACTCTTTCAAAACATGCTTTGTATAATCAGGCAGATAAATATCATCCTGATGTGCTATTGTCAAATAAGGAGTTTTCACTTTTGAATATCCGAAATTCCAGTCATCTGCAATATCCGGTGTTCCCTCCTTTACATATACAGGAATCTTGTACTTATCAGCCAAATCTGATATATAAGAATTAGGCGTGGATGTGGTCATAATAATATCGGAAGCAACTGTCTGCTTTTTCAGAGACTGTATACACTTTTCCAGATAAGGGCTTTCTTTGTATGCGCATATTACAAATGTGTGTTCCATAGTTACACTCCGCTATCAATTTATAGTCATCAATTCTGCCCCGCAAAACCGATTGCCTGTATAATCTAACATATTCTACCATATTTGTATTTTTTATACAACTATTGTGTCCCGCCTTGCCTAATATTATAACCATCCAATTGCCAACATTATTTTAAATAAAAAGGTATCAAACTTTCCCTGCCGCCGGATCCTTGCCTCAAACAAAATTTTACCCCTGCATCTCCACGAGTGCTTTGTTCCTGCCATTAATTCTGCCAGATATTTATGCTCTCCGTTTAAAGGAAACGTATGGATGAATTCTTCCATCTGTGCGGTATATTTCCCCCTGAATTTCAGGAAAGACTTTAACTGTCTCTTTATCAGTTCCAGCCTTTTGCTGTCTAATCCGATAACATTATCCTCATGCTGACGGTAAAATATATGCGGCGTATCATCATATATCACTTTTCCAAAACATAATGCCACCTGATAAAACCACCAGTCATGAATCACACTCTGCCTGGGCCATTTCCCCTGTACGAGTCTGTATAAAGCCTGGTTAATCACCATTGTACAGCCTGTACATATATTCTCAATCAATGCATTTCCAAAGGTGATATCCGGTACATTTTTTCTCATCCTGTTCTCCAGCGGATTTAAGTACTGATCTGTAAGCTGCGTTTTGCAGCAATATAGTCCCGGCATATCCAGTCCCTGCAGACAGCCTACCGCCGTCTCAATCTTATCTGCATACCATACATCATCCTGATCACTTGTTGCGATATATTCAGCCTGCCAGTCCGCATGGGCAAAGAGATCAAAAAAACTCCCCTGTGCGCCAAGATTATCCCCTATATAAAATTCAATATTATGATACCTGTCACTATATTCCTTTAAAATAGCAGCTGTTCCATCAACCGATGAATCATCCCTCACCAAAATTCGTATATCCTGATAAGTCTGACCCAATATGGAATCCAGCTGCTCTTTTATATATTTTTCCCCATTATAGGTTGACATTAATACCTGAACCATATTTTCACCTATATCTTCCCTGCCAGCATCAGGAAACGCAGTACCAGTTCCGATGTCAGACTTGTCCGCCACCTTCTGCCATAAAAGAATTTTTTTAATATTTTTTTAATGCTACAGCGTTCCATAACAAACCATTCAAGAACCTCTTTATCTTTTAATTTCATTTCATTCCCAAATACATGTAAAAACTCTTTAGCAAGCTCCGGTATTTCTGAACTACCCTTTAGTGCACCAAAAAACCACTTAATCCTGCTCCCCAGTCCATTACCGGACACACTGACATCCAGTCTCCTGTGCCTGGCTCCTATATAATCATCCGTATAAACATTACCAAATTCCATGGCAATCAATTCCGCCCACCAGTCATGAGACGGAATCTGGGTAATATCTCCCTTTAACATCAATTCCCGGAAACGACTGTTGAATACCGTTGCGAATCCCATATGCAGGCATTCTGTAATTGCCATTTGAAAAGAATAATCTGGAATACAATTCCGATAAGTGCCTGTAATATTCATATTCTCATCTGTCAGAAAAAAATTATGAAAATAAAGATTCGGCTCTGTATCAGGCATACTCTTCAACTGTTTTACCGCTTTATCCAGCTTATGGCTGTCCCATATATCATCCTGATCACAAAACGCCCAGTAATCACCATCCTCTGCATATTGCAGCAGCTGCATAAAACTTCTTCCGAAGCCGACATTTTCACCTTCCAACAACACGATCTGGTTTCTTTTTTCATATGTTTTTAATATGCTGACAGTCTGATCCGTAGAACCATCATCCCTTACATATATTCTTAAATTTGTATAGGTCTGATTCAAAATACTGTCAATTTGAGCAGTTATATATTTTTCCCCATTATAAGTCGATATTAAAACATTAACTTTTTCCATTCTGCCTTCCCATAATCTCTTATTTAATCCTCTGCATATACTCTAAGGTTACACCACCTGTAGAATTCAAAATCCTGTAAAAATTACCGTTTTTCACCTTCCGTATTCCAAACAGATCTTCCATATTCTCGTTAAAATAGGTATTAGTCGAGTACACCCATAAATATTCATACCCCTGCTCTATCAATACCTCCGGCAGCGTTTCAATCGGATATTCTGTTAAGCCAAGAATCGGTTCTCCGGTATCCTTTCTAAATTTGAAACACATACCGCCTCTGGACAGCTGTTCCCCTAATTCATAGTCCGCTGCCAGCGTAAATAACCCCGATTTTTTCTGATTGATAAAATAAATTTTCCCACTCCCATCTGTAATATCCTTTATCTTCTCTGTATATTTTACCATCTTTTCCCGTTCAGCATAATTTCCAGTATCCATGGCATATGCGTGAACAAGATTTTGCAAAAGATAACCGCTGCTTCCGTAAACAATGCAAAGAACGGACACAAAAATGATGCCCTTTTTGATTCCCGCCACATGGTTTTGTGCTTCCGAATGCGACGTTCTAAACAACGGAACTGTAAGCGGAACAACTCCTAACATCATATAATCTGAATAATACCTGTTTAACGACATCGCCCGGATACTGTCAACATACCCGAACACCTTCATATATGCAAAGTACATTACAAAAAAATAACCGGCAAACCCTAAAATATATACATACATGATACTATTATATCTCCGGCTCTCCCTCTTATCCAGTATCACGGGATAAACCAGATAAACAATTCCAACAGTAATCATTATAAATACCCCATAAGACAGATACAGATGTTCCTCTTTCAGGTTTACTGACTTGAAAATCCAGCCAATCATGGATTTGAGTGTCAAAGCCGCCCGGTTTTCTTCTCCCGGTGCTGCCTGTGCCGCATGAAACCGGAACAGGCCATTCTGCCCGGTCACAAGAGACCAGATTCCAATAAGAATGACCGGAGACAATACCGCACAAAGACCTGCCAGCCCCTTCTTCGAAAATAAATACCGTTTCCAGTTCTTTGGCAGAATGCTTTTCTTTTTTTCAATACGTGATACACAATACAGGATAATTATTACCATAACAGCAATCACAGCAAACATCGGACCAACCATGGATTTCATCAATCCTACATTTAACAGGACAAGGGGAATCAGATATAGATTCCGTCTGCTGCACTTTTCCAGACAAAGCCATACGATCAGACCGCCTGTCCAATATGCGGTTGCCTGATCTGTGTAGATATTATAATAGGGCTGTACAAAGAGCATTGCCGACAGCAGAAAATGGAAAATCCCAAATCCCCACACCCTTTTCCATTCTTTCCATCCGTCACCCGAAAAAGGCAGAATCAGTGCACTAAACCAAAGCAGCAGATTGGATACATAATAATTGCTTTCTGTAATGCTTCCGGTAACAACATAGCTTAATTTGGACATAAAATAGTGAAAAAAAGTAGTGCTGGATAACAGCACAGACTCTCCCGAAAAACCTTCTCCTCCCGGGAGCCTGTCAAATTCCACCATATAATTAACCGCTTTCCCCCACTGGTACAGTTCATCCCAATTACAGATATGCATTCCCTTAAAAGCAAGAACCCCAACCACTGTGATTCCAAACATCATAACGATACCAGGTGAAAAGAATGTGCAAAAGGAATACTCTGATTTTCTGATAAACCCTGCTACAGACAGGATTCCCCCTGCTGCCGCCAATATCGCTGCTGCTGCCAGCGCGTATCCTGCGTTTCCAAACAAACCCGTTATATAAACCAGCACCAATATAGTCATAATCGCAGATGCCCAGCTTTCCTCCGGCGTCACCTTTATGAGTACATGAAACAATAGCGATAATCCCACCAGTGCCAGCAATGTAATTCCTATCGATGCTATATTCAACATATATGAAACCTTCCTTTAACCACAAAATACAAACAATATGTAATATACAATCTATTATAACCAATTCTTTTTATTTTACCATATTTTAGTTAAATGGCAAAGTATTAATTCAAATAGTATTTTCCATAGTATTTTCCATTCATAATATTTGTATATCTTGCAATCATCAGACAAAAAATAACAGAGGCTGGTATTCCCCCTGTTATTTCTTAAACGTTTATGCAGTTTTATAAATTGGAATACCCCATCAATGCTGTATCCACCTCTCTTGCAGCTTCCCTTCCTTCACGAATTGCCCATACGACTAAGGACTGTCCCCGGTGCATATCCCCGGCAGTAAACACCTTTGGCACATTGGTTGCATAGCACCCCGCATCTGTCTTTACATTGGTTCTTTCGTTAAGCTCTACGCCAAATGCCTTTGCCACATAATCCTGGCTTCCCAAAAATCCCGCTGCAATCAGTACGATATCACAGGGAATCTCATATTCACTGTCTTTTATCTCAGACATGTTCATCCGCCCGGTCTTGTCATCCTTTTTCCATTCCAGCTTAATACATTTTGCCTTTACTACATTCCCGTCTTTATCTTTGATAAATTCCTTAACCGTGGTCTCATAAATACGCGGGTCTGTACCAAATACCGTAATCGCTTCTTCCTGACCATAATCCGTCTTAAGAATCTTCGGCCATTCCGGCCATGGATTGCTCTCCTCCCTGCACGCTGGCGGTTTTGGCATCATCTCAAGCTGTATTATATTCTTACAGCCTTGACGGATTGCCGTTCCCACACAGTCATTACCAGTATCTCCGCCACCGATGACCAGTACATTCTTTCCCTTTGCGCTGACATATCTTTTATCCTTAAATTGTGAATTCAGCAGACTTTTTGTAGTGGTCTTCAAATAATCCACTGCATAATAGATACCTCTGGCATCTCTTCCCTTTACTTTGATATCTCTGGGATTAGAAGCCCCACAGGCAAGAATGACACCGTCATATTCCTTTAATACTGTATCTGCCTTTACAGCTTTTTCCTCTGCATCCACCAGATATTCTCCCATTATATCTTCCTTTGCCACCATAGGATTCATGACTGCTTTTGTAGCCCCCACATTTGCATTTGTAACAAATGTAACGCCTTCCGCTTTCATAACCTCAATCTTTCTGTCAATCACCTGCTTTTCCAGCTTCATATTGGGAATCCCATACATCAAAAGTCCGCCTGGCCGGTCACTCTTTTCATATACCGTTACAGAATGGCCTCTTTTATTCAACTGGTCTGCTGCCGCAAGTCCGGCAGGTCCAGATCCGATTACCGCAATCTTTTTTCCAGTGCGAACACTGGGTGCATGGGGCGCAGCAAGTCCGTTTGCATAAGCAGTTTCTATAATACTTCTCTCATTTTCCTTATTGGAAACCGGTTCTCCATTCAGGTTACAGGTACATGCCGCCTCACAGGGAGCCGGACATACCCTAGAAGTAAACTCCGGAAAATTATTAGTCTTAATGAGGCGCTCATAAGTTCCCTCCCAGTTTCCCTTATAAATCAGATCATTCCATTCCGGTATGAGATTATTCAACGGACACCCGGATGCCATTCCTCCTATCATCATTCCTGACTGGCAAAAAGGAACACCGCATTCCATACATCTTGCCGCCTGTGTACGCTGTTTTTCTCTGGAAAGCGGAACATGGAACTCATTAAAATTCTTAATCCGCTCCTTTGGGTTTACTTCTGTGCTGGTTTCTCTGTCATATTCTAAAAATCCTGTCGCTTTTCCCACAATTGATATCTCCTTTCCCACTACTTCTTCATCGCATAAAATGCTTCAATCTGTGCCTGTTCCGAACTTAATCCTTTCTCCTCCATCTGAACGATCATATTCATCATCTTCTTATAGTCATGAGGAATAATCTTTTTAAACTTTGAAAGATATTCACCAAAATCATCCAGAATCCTTTTTCCGATTTCCGAATTTGTATAAGCTACATGATCCTTGATCATTGTCTTAAGCTCCAAAACATCATATTTATCCGAAACCTGTTCAATAGATACCATTTCTTTGTTGAGCTTCATATAAAGATCGCTATTCATATCCAGTACATAGGCAACGCCTCCGCTCATTCCTGCCGCAAAATTCTTACCGGTATCGCCTAAGACAACAACCCTGCCACCAGTCATATATTCACATCCATGGTCGCCCACACCTTCACAGACAGCTGTTGCACCGGAATTTCTGACAGCAAAACGCTCTCCTGCAACTCCGTTAATATAAGCCTTACCGGAAGTCGCACCATAAAGTGCAACATTGCCGATAATGATATTTTCTTCATGCTTATACTGAATCGTTCTCGGCGGATATACAATCAACTTACCTCCGGAAAGTCCCTTACCAAAATAGTCATTGCTGTCACCTACCAGTTCCAGTGTTAATCCTTTAGGAATAAATGCACCAAAGCTCTGTCCACCGGAACCATTACATTTTACAGTAAAGGTATCTTCCTCCAAAGTATCATAGTATTTCTTTGTAATCTCAGAACCTAATATGGTGCCGACAGAACGGTCCGTATTCCTGACATCAATTTCAACGCTCTTTTTCTGCCGCTTCGCTAATGCCTCCTTAAAAGTCTTTACCAGAATTTTCTCGTCTACCGTACCCGAAAGTTCAAAATCATATACATTCTTCTTATGATAAACCATTTTATTCTGCGGGCTGTCTGCAAACGGATTATTAAGAATAGCTGACAGATCAATTTTTCTCTCTGCGGCTTTTTTTCCCGCTTTTAATAAATCGGTTCTTCCCACCAGCTCATCTACTGTCCGCACTCCCAGCTTTGCCATGTATTCCCGCAACTCTTCTGCAATAAATATCATAAAGTTTACAACATACTCCGGTTTACCCTTAAACCGTTTACGAAGCTCCGGATTCTGGGTTGCCACACCAACCGGACAGGTATCCAGATTACACACTCTCATCATTACACATCCCATGGTAACCAACGGTGCCGTTGCAAATCCAAACTCTTCAGCTCCAAGCATAGCCGCAACTGCCACATCCCTTCCTGTCATCAGCTTACCATCTGTCTCCAGAATAACTTTGTTACGCAAATCGTTCATAATCAGGGTCTGATGTGTTTCTGCAAGCCCCATTTCCCATGGAAGTCCTGCATTATAGATGGAATTTCCCGGTGCCGCACCAGTTCCTCCGTCATATCCTGAAACTAAAATCACCTGTGCACCGGCTTTTGCCACACCCGCTGCCACTGTACCAATTCCAGCTTCTGATACCAGCTTTACGGAAATTCTTGCATCCGTATTTGCATTTTTACAGTCATAAATAAGCTGTGCCAGATCTTCAATAGAATAAATATCATGATGTGGCGGTGGTGAGATCAGTCCTACTCCCGGTGTTGAGTGTCTTGTTTTTGCAATCCACGGATATACCTTTCCTCCAGGCAGATGTCCGCCCTCACCGGGTTTTGCCCCCTGTGCCATTTTGATCTGAATTTCTTTTGCACTGGTCAGATATCTGGAAGTCACACCAAATCGTCCGGAAGCCACCTGCTTAATAGCTGAACACCTATTTTTGCCATCTGCACCCACTGTAAGACGTTCCAGATCTTCCCCGCCTTCACCGGAATTCGATTTCCCCCCAAGCATATTCATGGCAATCGCAAGAGTTTCATGTGCCTCTTTTGAAATCGAACCATAAGACATCGCTCCGGTTTTAAATCTCCTTACAATTGAGTCTGCGGTTTCTACCTCTTCAATAGGAATCCCTTTTTCCGGATAATTAAATTCCATCAGACCACGGAGATTGACTGCATCCATCTCCTCATTGATCAACCGGGAATACTGTTTAAACAGTGTATAATCCCCAACCCGGGTTGCCTGCTGCAATAGATGTATGGTCTGCGGATTGTACAGATGCTCCTCTTTCCCACTTCTGTATTTATGGCTTCCGCTGGATTCTAAGGATAAATCCATATCCAGTCCCAGAGGATCAAAGGCGGCTGAATGAAGGGCATCCACCTGTTTTTCAATATCCTTGATATCGATTCCCTCTACACGGCTTACCGTATTGGTAAAATAACGGTCGACAACAGCCTTATTGATACCGATTGCCTCAAAAATCTGGGAACTCTGATAAGACTGTATCGTCGAAATCCCCATCTTAGAAGCAATCTTGGTAATTCCGTGAATAATTGCCGCATTATAATCATTTACCGCTGCATAATAGTCCTTATCCAGACGGTTTGTATCAATCAATTCCTTAATGGTTTCCTGTGCCAGATATGGGTTGATTGCAGAAGCACCATATCCTAACAAAGTGGCAAAATGATGAACGCATCTTGGCTCTGCACTCTCTAAAATCAATGACATGGAAGTTTTCTTTTTTGTCCGCACCAGATGCTGAGACATGGCCGATACTGCAAGTAATGATGGAATTGCCACATGGTTTTCGTCAACACCACGGTCAGTCAAAATCAATATATTCACTCCATCCCGGTAAAGCCGGTCAGCCTCTACAAACAAGCGGTCAATTGCTTTTTCCAATGAAGTATTCTTATAATAAGTAATAGGAACTTCCCCTACCTTTAATCCTTCTACCTCCATATTACGGATTTTCAAAAGATCCAGGCTGGTGAGAATCGGATCAAAGATCTTAAGTACCCGGCAGTTTTCCGGCTTTTCCTCTAAGATATTGGCATCTGCTCCAAGATATACAGTCGTGCTGGTTACAACCTCTTCACGGATTGCATCAATCGGGGGATTGGTAACCTGGGCAAACAGCTGCTTGAAATAATTGAACAGCGGCTGTTTTCTATCGGATAAAACGGCAAGAGGAGAATCAATTCCCATCGCCTGAATTGCCTCCGTACCGTTTTGTGCCATCGGTAAAATGGCATTTACATCTTCATAGGTATATCCAAACGCTCTCTGAAGTTTTGCCCGCTCCTCTTTTGTATTCTCCTCTACCTTTTTATTCGGTATCTGAAGATTCTTTAAATATACCAGATTAGAATCTAACCACTCTCCATAAGGCTGTGCATCCGCATATATATTTTTTACTTCTTCATCTGAAATCAATTTTCCCGCTACTGTATCCACTAACAGCATCTTTCCCGGATGCAGTCTCTCTTTCACCACGATACGGCTTGGAGCAATGTCCAGCACACCTGTCTCTGAGGACAGGATTAAATTATCATCTTCCGTAATCATATATCTGGACGGCCGTAAACCGTTACGGTCAAGTACCGCCCCCATAATATCACCATCCGTAAACAGAATGGATGCCGGACCGTCCCACGGCTCCATCATTGTTGCATAATACTGGTAAAAATCCTTTTTCTTCTGAGACATATACCGGTTATTTTCCCATGGCTCCGGAATAGTGATCATTACTGCCAAAGGAAGCGGCATTCCACTCATCATCAAAAATTCCAATGTATTATCAAGCCTTGCAGAATCTGATCCCTCTGGATCTACGACCGGTGTCAGCTTATGCATTTCTCCCTTAAAATGATCCGATTCCATTGATTCCTCTCTCGCATGCATTTTATCTGCATTACCGCGAATCGTATTAATCTCACCGTTATGTACCAGATAACGATACGGATGTGCTCTTAACCAGCTTGGAGTCGTATTAGTAGAAAAACGGGAATGTACCAGTGCAATAGCCGACTCATAGTCTTCGTCATGTAAGTCCTCAAAAAACAATCGCAGTTCATCTACCAGAAACATTCCTTTATATACGATTGTTCTGGAAGATAAAGAAACAACATAAGAATCATCATTAGACTGTTCAAATACCCGCCTTACGATATAAAGCTTGCGGTCAAAATCCAGCCCCTTATTCACTTCCTCCGGTCTTTTGATAAATGCCTGCATAATGCACGGCATAACATCTACTGCCTTTTTTCCCAGAATCTCAGGTTTTGTAGGAACCTTTCTCCAGCAAAGAAACTCCATCCCTTCTTTTTCAACAATAACCTCAAACATTTTCTTTGCCTGGTTTCTCTTTAATTCATCCTGTGGAAAGAAAAACATACCGATTCCGTAATCCCTCTCATTCCCCAAACTGACACCAAGACTGCCAGCCGCTTTACTAAAAAATTTATGGGATATCTGTAAGAGGATACCTACACCATCTCCTGTCTTCCCTTCTGCATCTTTTCCTGCCCTATGCTCCAGTTTCTCTACAATCTGCAATGCATTGGTCACTGTTGCATGGCTTTTCCTTCCCTTAATATTTACCACTGCCCCGATACCGCAGTTATCATGTTCAAATTCTGAGTGGTAAAGACCCATTTCCCGTTTTACAGCTTCATCAAATCTCTGTTTCATTATTTAGTCCTTTCCTAAAGCACAATTATAATATACATATTATTATATATGAAAATATTATTATATTATAATGTGTGCATTATGATTATTGTGTTCTCATTTAAACTGATGTTATATTACATCCTTTTTTGCTTTTTGTAAATAGAATAAAAACGACATATTGTCTAATAATCAGAAAATATGTCTTATTAATTATATTTTGTATATTCAATTATCTAAATTATCTTTCATTCTCCATCATATATACACAATTTTTTCTTTTCTAATCCTGTATTTTTTGTCGTTACCCTAATCCAACGATGAGAAACACGCTTTGCAAATTTTTCTCGTTTGCGGGCGACTCCAAATTGGAATGCAGGCATTTCAGCTTAGCTCATGTCTTCCGCACAATAACAAAAAACCGTCATTTTTTTCAAAATGACGGTTTTCTAAACATTTATCAGCCCAACGAAATGTCTATACTATTTAAATGCCGGATCTGTCGGATCCCATGTATGTCTGGAACTTAACTTTGCTGCCTTCGGCTTATCAAAAGGTCCCGGATTCTTCTTATTATTATAGATGATAACCTTTGTCCCTATTTTACAATTATCATAAATCCACTTTGCATCTCCTGCCGTTAACCGGATACAGCCATGGGAAGCCATCGTTCCAAGTTTGTTATAGGCAGATACATTCAGGGATCTATTGTCTCTTTCCCTATCATAGTATACTGAATGGAACAAAATATCAAATGTAAGATGTTCGCACCACTGCCCCCAGGACGGTCCCATTAATTCATGCCAGCGTAGCTTGTCTCTAATCTTAAAGGTTCCTATCGGCGTCTCTTTACCTGCTGATGATACAAATGCCACAACCGGTATCGTATATCCTCTTAATCCATCCTTCGCATATACAGTCACACAGCTCGCAGTACGGTTTACACGAATCAGATATGAAGATTTTTGTTTCTTTGTAAGCTTTTTCCTCACATCCTGCTGCAACTGTCCCTTTTTATTAAAGAAGTATTTGTATTTATCTACATAATTCCAGCCGGTTAACGCATTAAAGTTATCTTTGTCAAAATAATAACGCTTATTCTTGCTATTACGGTACCAGCCGGATTTTAAAGTATATGTATCTGTAAAATAATAATATTTGCCATCTACTTTATTAACCCCTTCTTTCTCATACCGTTCTCCATTTTTCTTCTGAAAATAATAATACTGCTTCTTTACCTTGATAATACCTGTTTTCATCGTATGTTTCTTGGTAAAGTAGTAGGTTTTGCCATCAATTGTCCGCATACCCTTTTTAGTATAAAGAGTACCATCCGTATTAAAATAATAGAGTTGTCCATCAATAAGCTTGACGCCCTTTACCTTTTTCCCATTTACATAATAACTTGTCTTATCATCATTCCATCCATTCGTAACCGTATCACCCTGATTCTGATCTGCTGTAGTCGGCTGTTCCGTTGTTGCTGTTTGATCATTCTTTGGTGTCTCCGGTTCTGATTTAATTACCGTATCTGCTTTTGCAATATTCCCTATCAACAGTAATCCACATAATACGAAACACATCAGAAGATAACTGTCTTTTAAAATTTTTTTCATACTATACGCTCCTATAACTTTAAACTGGATTATTTGTCTTGTTTCCTTTAACAGTTTCTTATTATATTACCAAACAATCCACATTTCAAGGGCTTCGACAAAACTTGCAGAATCTTCATTATTTCTTCACTTTTATCTTTTTTACTTTGCTATACGAACTGTAATACGTCTTGCCATTCTGCTTCTTATATGCCCTCACTTTTATATAATACGTTTTGCCTTTTTTCAATTTTGTCAGTGTATAAACTGTCTTCTTTCCTGTCTTTTTCTTTGCCTTTGCAAATTTTTTACTGGTTCCATAACGAATCTGATATCCATCTGCACCTTTCACCTTTTGAATGGTAACCTTAATCTTTCTGCCCTTTCCATTCACAGCTTTAATCGTTGGCTTTGACAATTTCACAGTCTGACCGGGAACTGGACTTTGCTCTCCTCTGGACCGGTACTGACCAAAAACCCACTTGCCGGCAGGGGACAGATCAGAGGACCTCCATCCGCTTTTCTTTCCGGTTCCTGATTTTAAAAGGGATGCCGTTTCTGCCTTATTACTGAGGCTCCATGCAAAATAACTGATCTGGTTGGCATCCAGCAGATCCAGCCACTTCTTCGCCTCTCCTGTATTCATACTCCCAGCTCCACTGGCCTCTGACACACCAAATTCGGTTACCATGACCGGCAGTCCGTTAGCCAGTGCTGTTTTGAATTTTTCCCGGTAACTCTCCTTATGTGTAGCAGAATAAAAATGAAGCGTATACATTATATTATCATAAGAAAGCGGTGACTTTGATGCCACATCTACATCCTGTGACCAATTCGGTGTTCCCACAATAATCACGGCATCCTTATCATTTGCACGAATGACCGGAATGATCGTTTTGGCATATGTGGTAATGTCTGACCACGTAGTCCCTCCATTTGGTTCATTGCAGATTTCATACAGTACATTATCATAATCAGCATATTTCTTTGACATTTCTTCAAAGAATGCCTTTGCCTGTTTTTTGTATTTATTGGGATTCTGGTCATTTAATACATGCCAGTCAATGATCACATACATTCCAAGTTCTGAAGCTGCCGTTACCCCTGTATGAATCCTCTCTTTTAAAGTCTTTTGCACCATACTTTGAGACTCAGGTGCTGAACCTTTATCACAGTATCCATAATACTCTGTTGTATACATGGCAAGCCGTACTGCATTTACACCATAATCATCCCGCAGGGTCTGAAAAGCGGCCTTTGAGATATATGGATACCCCACATCCCAGTTGATTCCATGGGTGCTGACACCTCTAAGAACAACTTCCTTACCAGTCTTCTGACTCACCAGCCTGGTTCCTGATACCGACAAGGCACCATTTTCTTCCACTGCACCAGCCATAACCAGCTTTCCATGCAACAGCAAAAGTATTGTCAAAAAAAGCAGTCCCCATATAATATGTCCCTGTTTCATGCGATACCTGTTTTCTTTCATCCTATTCTCCTCCTTTTCTCATGACACCTTTTTTGTCAAAATAATATCTTTTCTTCCTGATCGTTTTCCACCCGGTCTGCATCACACCCTGTTTGTTAAAGTAATACTTTTTCTTCTTGATTGTCTTCCACCCGGTCTGCATCACACCCTGTTTGCCAAAATAATACTTTTTCTTCTTGATCGTCTTCCACCCGGTCTGCATCACACCCTGTTTGCCAAAATAATACTTTTTCTTTTTGATCGCCTTCCACCCGGTCTGCATCACACCCTGTTTATCAAAATAATACTTTTTCTTCTTGATTGTTTTCCACCCGGTCTGTGCTGCCCCTTGTGTATCAAAATAATATCTTTTCCCTGAAATATTCCGCCATCCAGTTGACATAATACCATTTTTATTAAAATAATAACGCTTGGCTTCAATTATCTGCCAACCGGTAGATGCCAGTGTACCACCAGAATTAAAATAATACTGTCTTCCGTCAATCGTCTGCCAGCCAGTTAACATCACTCCATTTATGTCAAAATAATATTGATATCCCGCCAGACTCTGCCAACCAGTTAACATAACACCATCTTTATCAAAATAATACTTTTTCCCATCAATCATCTGCCAGTCAGTCAATATCCCATTTTCGTTCTGATAATATATCTTTCCTTTGATCTCTTGCCAGCCGTTCACTTTTTTGCCGTTCTTTCCAATATAATAATTTCTGCCATCAATCTGACAGAATTGATCGGACAGCATTCTTCCATTATCATAATAAGAAATGCTGCCATCCACGTCCACAAATGGTCCATTTGGAATAACCTTAACAGAATAGCTTCCCGAAACTCCGTCATAGGATACCGCCGTGATTACCGCCTCACCCGGTGAAACTCCTTTCACTCTTCCGTTAATATCTACAGCAGCAACTGACGGATTACTGCTTGTCCACTCCTGAATCCGTTTATTTGTGGCATTATCAGGCAGTACCGATACCTTTAGATCAACCTTTTCACTATACATCTTACCGTTCACCATGGACAAATGCATCACCGGTTCGCCGTTTATATGAATCTCCTTTACAGGAACATAAAATAAATCCGCTGGGAGTGTATAAGAATAAATCCGCTGCTCACAATTCTGATATCCCACACTATCCTCGTCTACTCTCTGGTTTCTGGTGGCATACCGGAACTGACCTTTCTGATATGTGAGCCCATAAATCAATTCATTTTCAGCAAGCTGGGGGGTGCATACCGTCAGCTTGTCACCGTTCCTGAACCCATAAGCATATATATTTTTACTGTCATGATATAGAACATAGCTATCCGTTACCGCCATTTTTGCCCCATTCATATAATTCCAGCTGTCAGTTTCAGACAGTTCCAAATCCGTAACTTTAACCGTGTCGGCTATCAGCCCGGAAGTAGTGCGAAATCTCGTCCGGTAAAGACATCCGTCATCCCCTATATAATAATAAGCTTCCTTACAATAAAATATCCCGCTGTTTACCTGATTCCAAAAAGCATCATCATATGCAGTTCCCTGACAGGTTCTGTCCGTATTTTCTACAACATGGTTCAAAAAACTGTCCTGTCCTTTCAGAAAATACTGATGATTAACATTTCCCAAAGTATCCCAGTTGGGATCATCCCAGGTACAATCTACATAATAACTGCTTCCGCTCAAGGTAATCGTATTCCAGACATGATCCGTATTAGATGCAAACCCGACATTTTCAATTCCCGCGGCCTCCAATAAATACTTATAAGAAAGTGCATATCCCTGACAGACTGCCATCCCATTTACCAAAGTTCCGTAAATATCATAATCTGAATCCGGAATCCGACTGCCAGCTGGATCTTTTTTATATTCCAGATATGCCGCATAGTCATACTGTGTATTTAAGATCAGATACTCATGAATCATAAGTGCCTTTTCCACACTGCTCATTCCGTTTACCAATACAGACGAAAGTATATTTTCTTTTTGTGTTTCTACCTGTGCAATCAATCCTCTGATCTTATCCCTTTGGGGAATATATTCCTTTTTCGTTTCTGAGACAGTAACCGTATCCTGATATTCATAAAAGCCACAGCAATAATTTACAATCTCTGTAGGATCTGTATCGGATAACGGAAAAGTATTCACTTTATATCCGTTTCTGATATAAAACAATTCCGGATTGCTGTTTATCACATCAGAAATCACTTCTTTAAACTCTTCCCTTGTAAGTGCAAATTCTGCCACATCAATCTGCTTTTCCAAAGCTGTCATACCGTTATATAACATTCTGGCACATTCTCTTTTTCTATCCTCCAATGTCTCATTATCGTTTCCTCTGGCAATTGCCACAGCTTTTTGTTTTTCCAAAAGGCTGTCAGCATTCCTTGTTCCTGATGACAAATAAAATGAAATAGATTCTACATCCTCTCTATCAAAATTATAATGATTATGAAATATTGAGAAACCTCCCGTCTGAAGCAATTTCATTTCCTCATTATAGCAGCCATCCGTACCCTTTACCGCCGCATTGACCTTCATTATATTTGCAAAAATACCAGATAAGATTCCCGCTCCTGCTATTATCAACAACATAAGCCTTCTCATATCATCCGACCCCTTCCTACTATCCCTCTTATTTATAAATGCTCCTGCTAATAAAGAAACTTTATCCATAAAATATCTGTTATTTAATAATTCAATAACCCCGCTGCAAGCAGCGGGGTATTTTAGCTCCTCGCGGCACTCATCAAATACCATTACATACACTTTTACCTGACTTGTTACTCACGAGATTTAATATCTGTTTTATTTTATTGTCCTGAGTTGGTCTGTGTGGGAGCCTCCGTTGTCTTATCCTCCGTAAACTCATCACCTATTCCCGTCTCATTTGTAATATCTGCACTGATTCTTTGTACCTGTGAAGACGGCGTATAATCCGTATCTTCCGGGAACAGAAACTCATGCAGATGCCTTACATTACTGAGCAGATCTGCCGGCACTACAACACTTCCTTTTGATCCCAGTGTAGGTGTCTGGTTAGAAAGCGGAAAACCAATATTATCTCCCAGATCATATTCAAACAAATCTGCCGCAAGCTTTATAAGCTGCCCATTTGTCATATTCGTTGCAACCTGTGGAAACACTTCATTGATAACATCCTCAATGGTGGAAAGATTGGACTCCTTTGCCTTTGCAATCATTGCTGAAATCACTGCCCTCTGTCTCTGGGTTCTCTCAAAATCTCCGTTACCTACTTTACGGATTCTTGCATAGGCAGTTGCCTGTGCTCCATTTAAAGTCTGCTCTCCTGCCGACCATACACCATCGGAAGCAATTCCTGTTACTTCAATCTGTTCCTGTAGATTATGATTCAGATTATTAAGCTCATTCTCCTTTACATTAATCGTAATTCCTCCTAATGCATCAATTGCATTGGTCAGTGCCTTGAAATCAACTGACACATAATCCGTTATATTCAAATCCAGATTCCTGTTCAGTGTTTCGATTGCACATGTAGGTCCTCCAAGAAAATACGCATGGGTAAACTTCTGGGTGGAAGGAGTCGGTCTTGCCATCTCCATAAAACAGTCTCTATAAACAGATACCAGTTTTACTTCCTTAGAATCATTATTGATACTTGCGATAATAACAGCATCACTATGTGCCACACCTTCTCTTGTCATATCCGCTTTGTCTCTTGTATCCAACCCAAACAATGCTATCGTGGTATATCCTTTTTTCATAGTCTCTGTTACAGCATCACTAACATCAATCTCTGACTTATCCGTATCATCCGACTGCATCTTATCCAGCGTATGATTTAGATAATACCATCCATAACCTACAACCAATCCAATAAATATTAAAATCTCCAGTAAAAGAATAATACCCAGTTTTTTATTCTTATTCTTTCTTCGTGACCTACTCATGAAACTAAATCCTCCTATATGTTTCCTTCTCTCTTCTACTCTACCGTAACAGATTTTGCAAGATTCCTTGGTTTATCAACATCTAACCCTTTTGATACAGAAACATAATAGCCAAATAACTGTAATGGTATCACTGCAAGCGATGGTGCAAAACATGGATGTGTCTTTGGAATGTACACAGTAAAATCCGATGTATCTTCCATTACGCAATTTCCCTTATTCGTCAGTGTAAAGATGTAACCGCCTCTGGTTCTTACTTCTACAATGTTACTAATCATCTTTTCATACAAATCCGGCTGCGTAACGACTGCAACCGTTAAAATCCCATCCTCAATCAGAGAAATGGTTCCGTGCTTCAGTTCACCGGCAGCATAGGCTTCGGAATGGATATAAGATATCTCTTTTAATTTTAAAGAACCCTCTAGAGCTGTTGCATAATCCACTCCTCTTCCCAGGAAAAATACATCCTGGGCATTTGCATACTTACTTGCAAACCATTGAATTCTCTCTTTATCCCCTAAAATCTCCTGAATTTTATCAGGAAGACTTTTTAATTCAGCTAACATCTGTACATATTCCTCTGAAGGTATCGTTCCTCTGATATCACCAAAGAGCATGGCCAATAAATACAGTGCAGATAATTGTGTACTATATGCCTTTGTCGTTGCCACGGAAATCTCCGGACCGGCCCATGTATATAACACATTATCCGCTTCTCTTGCAATTGTAGAACCTACTACATTTACAACACCTAATACTTTTACTCCCAACTCCTGCGCCTTGCGGAGTGCAGCCAGAGAATCAGCTGTTTCTCCTGACTGGCTGATAATGATAACCATGGAATCCTGTTCCAGAATCGGATTGCGATAACGAAATTCTGAAGCCAGATCAACTTCAACTGGAATTCTGGTAAGCTTTTCGATAACATACTTCCCAGTTACACCTACATGATAAGCAGAACCACATCCAATTATATAAATTCTCTTGAGTTTCCGGATATCTTCCTCAGACATCTCCAGTTCGTCAATAACAATTCTATCATCCTTGATCCTTGGACTGATGGTATCTAACACAGCCTTTGGCTGTTCATAAATCTCCTTTAACATAAAATGTTCGTAGCCGCCCTTCTCAGCTGCTTCGATATCCCATTCAATCGTTTTTGTCTCTTTTGTAATCTGCTCCAAATCCTCATTATAAAACGAAATTCCTTCCCTTGACAACTCACAGATTTCTCCGTTTTCAATAAAATATACTTCTCTTGTATATTTTAAAATAGCCGGAACATCTGATGCAATAAAATTCCCTTCCTTGGAGGCACCTACAATCAACGGAGAATCTTTACGGACTGCATACATGTTATCTGGAAATTCTTTAAACAGAACCCCTAATGCATAGGAACCTTTTACACGATGCATTACTTTTTCAATTGCACGGATTGGATTCCCGTCATAATAGTAATCCAGTAAATGGGCAACTACCTCTGTATCGGTATCAGATAAAAAACTATATCCTTTTGCAATCATCTTTTCCTTCAATGGCTGATAATTCTCGATAATTCCATTATGAACGACTGCAATAGTTTTTTCTTTATTAAAATGCGGATGTGCATTAGAAACAGACGGCTCACCATGAGTCGCCCATCTGGTATGCCCAATACCGATCGTTCCCTTCAGGCTATTGCCATCCCCTGTCAAATCCCTGAGTGCCTGCAATCTTCCTTTTGCTTTTACAATCTCAATATCATTATCACCATATACTGCAAGACCGGCCGAATCATATCCTCTGTACTCGAGCTTTGCCAAACCATTTAAAAGAATAGGTGCTGCCTGTTCTTTACCAATGTATCCAACAATACCACACATATACTCTCCTCCTTATTCTTCCTTCCTAATCTATATGAAAAAAACTTGATTCAAATTACAAAACTATCAAAATTATATCACCATATCACAGTTTTTACAACTTCTAAAATACTGAATAATAACGTACACCTCATCTACTCATTTATCACAATCAATTTATAGCTTCGCTCTAATTGATTATATATACCCTCATTCCCTGTTAATAGATATTCATTATCATCTAATTGAAATGTATATATATTATCCTTAACAGGATAATCTTCCGGTTTATTCGTAAATAAAATAGTATTTTCCAAATCAGTATAAGTATTCATATCATCGACATACTTACAGTTTTTGTTAAATAAAGTTACCAAAATAGCCTTATTATACATCTCTGTTCCTGAAAAACACATTGTAATATCCTCATTGACCTGCAACTCATCTAACAAAGCAGCCGTAGCATTACTCATATTATATCTTCTTTGTGATGAATCTCTGTTTTGCCTATCCTCAATTCCACAAAACATAATAATCGAAAAACCAAATAAGATCATACACATAGGTAACACTCTTTTCTTTCTATAGCAAATCAAAAAAACAATACTTCCGGCAACCATTACTAGCAACGCAATTGCAATAACACTCCATGTAAATCTTGTCTGCTCTTTATGCACTGAAAAACATCTAAAAATATATAATGTACCGTTCTGATTCATTTTTTTGCCATCCATAACCGGAAATGAGAAAAAAATGTAGATAGCTATTACAATCACTTCACCTGCTATTGTCCATAACCAAAGCCTGCTTTGCTTTAAATCTTTGTTTTTAATAAGCATGATAATTCCAAATAACAAAAATGTTCCAAAAAACGGAGTAAAATATCTGCTGTACACTAAAAATCTTGCATATCCGTTGTTTGCTCCTATCATAGCAATACATGCAACCATTCCCCATAACCCAACAAAAGAATATATCGCCAAAATAAAATTTTTCTTTCCAATATCATTCTCTAAAAAACTTTTTCGATATTTTATAATACAATATAAAGCTACAATAGTTATAATAAGAAGAAATCCTCCGGTTGCAATATTCAAAGCCCCAGCCAGAGAAAAAAACTGCTTAATTATTTTATATATACCCTCAAAGCTTTTTAACAATTCGTAACGGGAATGTGTACCTGCACTTCCGGTTACTGCTGCCTCCACTGAATTCGGCATATTTATTGCCGAATCCTTCAAATACAAATTTACCTGAACATATGCAATCAATTTTTTCCCCAATAATATCATTGCAGAAAAAGAAAATGCCGTGCAGATAGGTTGTGTAAGCCATTTGCGATACACCAGCAAATACAATAATATAACAATGACCGTCGTAACAATGATTACGGCACATCTACTATGAATAATGTACGTATATCCCAAAAAGAATCCTAGCAGTAATGAAAGAATGACTCGTGATTTTCTTTCAGACTCTACTAATCTTATCATAATTGCCAATACAACCCATACCAGGATTGTTAACGGCATCTCACTATACACATAAGTATGATATTGTAAAATCAAAACAGAAGAACAGGCAGTCAGTGCAAATATAATACTTTTTACATTGTCAAACCGAAACCGAAGTCTCAACATCCGATAAATCAAAATTACAGAAATACATTGTAAAAACACATTGACTATTAGCAAGCTTTTGTATAATATGATAGGATTTTCAATTAACCTAAATAATGGAGATAATAACATTGTATAACCAAAATTATAGAATTTATGATATGACATGTAAGAGCTCCAGTCATAACCTGCAAAAAAAGCTCCTCCAGACAGAGTATAAACCTCATCTGCGATAAAAGGAAGATATTTATAGAATATATGAATACTATCCAGCAAAAAATATGTTAAAAACAAAACTGCACAAACTTTTGAAACTGACAGCCTGTTTATAATTGCAAAAATATTATCAAACCATTCCCTTTTTTTAGCGATTAACCAAAATCCAAAAATGATTAATATCATGTATACAGATAAATAACATAACAGTTCCATAACTTCCTCCTAAATTCATGCGTTCATTTTTATTCCCATGTATATTAAAACATTACGTTCTCTATCTTCATGAGATTATTTCCATTTATACGTTTTATTCACAGAGAGTTCTATCTTATGCACAGAATTATTCCTCACCCAGATTGCTTTGCTCTTCCCTTTTTTGGCATAACACCGATTCCTCTTTGCTATAACTTTACCAAATCGGGATGCAGAATGCGAATATACATAAAATCCCTGCCGCCCGCCTTTTATTGTATTATTTTCCAACCTGTATACCGCCTTCTTGATACTGGCTGGTGCCTTACCAAACATTGCAATATGGCATCCGACAGAATAAGCAGTATCTGTTCGTTTACTATGAGAAATAATTGTATTATTCTCCACAGTAGCACCAATAACATTAAACAATGCTACACCCTCTGCCGAGGTCCCGATAATGGTATTATTCTTTAATATGATATTTTTATGAAATTTCGTCTGATATTTTTTCTCTTTTGATGTATAATTCGCACATACACCTCTTGCACCAGTAATTTTACAATTTGTAACTGTAATATTCTGACAAGTCTGACCTTTTACAAATTTTTTATTATAATGCCCCACTGTAGGAGCTGTCTGCTGTGTAGCAATATCAATCTGCAATTGCTCCTCCGAACAGCTTTTACTACATTTTCCAATCCCTTTCAGCGTACAATTATCTATTGTTACATCCCTGCATGCAACCAATTCCACTGCGTGCCCTGCATAATTGCAATATACCGTCAAATTCTTCAATGATATATTTTTACTATGGGAAAATTGGACCATAGACTTTTTAAATCCATCTTTCGAAATATTCTTCCATATCCCCCCATCTACAGAAAAATTCTGAAGCGACCGGTAATTCGTTTTGGTTGGTCTGTTCCGGAAAACCCCTGATTTGGAAATAATTGTGGCTCCTGTTGCCGTAATTGACTGATTACTTTCCACCCAAAGTGTGGCTTTTAAATAATAGGTAGATCCATTTTCTAAAATAATATCGCCATCTTTTGATAATGCATTCATTATATTTTTGTAATCTTGCTTACCAGTCTTATCTCCCGATGCCGGGACTATCGTCGCTGCAAATGTCTGTATTGGAATTAACCACCATATAAATAATATAGCAAAGGTTATAATTACGTTTTTTTTCTTTGTTTTCATCAAAAATCTTCCTTTTAATCTTTCAAATTTTTATTTAATCAAATACATTTTCATATATATTATAACATCTTTCTATTTTTTTCAACATAACTATAACATGAATATTCTTAATAATATTTTAAGACTCCTCTAATCGCATAAAAACAAAAATAATAGCATGACTGCCACAGATTCAGTCCCATATGCCGGTACACACCAAAAGTCATTCTGGCTGATTCCAGCTTATTGGAAGACTTTGTACCCTGCATGACACGATATTTTAACATTGGTTCATTAATTCCATATGCATTTCCGTAATCCCTTAAGATAGACAGCCACATAATATAATCCTCATGTAAATGATCATGTCCCATCGGGTATTTTCTAGCCACGGAGGTCAACACCATCACCCCTGATGTATTTAAGACATTGCCTTTTAACAGCTCTTTATAGCTTACCTCTTCTTTAATTCTGATGAACTTTCCAGTTAAATTGCCGTGTTCATCCATCAGCTCCCTGCCCGTAGAAGAGATAACTGCCTGTTTTTCCTCCATCAGATCCACCTGGTGTTTCAGCTTATCAGGAGTCCAGTAATCATCTGCATCCAGAAAAGCAATGTATTTTCCTTTTGCAAGCTCCATGCCTTTATTCCGGCTGAAGGCCACACCCTTATTCTTTTCATTACAGATATAGCGTATTCTTTTGTCCCTGCAAAAAGACTGTACCTGTTCCTTTGTTCCGTCATTCGAATGATCATCTATGATAATCAGTTCCAGGGAAACATCCTGAACCAGAACAGACTCAATTGCTTCACTGATATATTTTTCACAATTATATACAGGTATGATTACCGAAACTAAAATATCTTCCATTCTCTGCTCCATTTTACTCCCTGCTGTTTTCATCTTTTTTCCACGCTTTGCTTTTTAACATTCCAAAAATCTTTCTGATCAGTTCCCTGTTCATATATAGTGCAAATACAGTTCCAATTAAAAAATTCAATATATTAAGATAAATGTTATTAAACCATGAAACAATACACATCCCCACCAAAACCGCTACACAGCCGCAAATATTATCATAATGATATTGAATCTTCTGGAACCTCCTTACATTCCCCATCCGGTAAACAGAAAGAAACAAATATGCTGCTAATGTGGAAACAGAAGCCGCATAAATTTTCCACTTCTTTATCAATGCCAGATCAATCAGCAGATTCAGCACAGCAGCAACCACCGTGGTAATGCCTACATTTTTGGTTTTCTTATGAGCAACATAAATCCCCCCCAGAAAAGAAGAAAGGGAAGAAAAAAACATTGCCATCAAAAGAATCGGCATCTGATAATATGCCTCACTATAATTTCCCCGTATCAGAAACAGAAATAAAACAGGCGTTACCGCAATCAGCATTGCAAGAATACCTGATAAAATCCGTAAAATATTGTCAAACATATTTCCGTAGTACTGGGCGGCATCCTCTTCTTTCAGGGTAATGGATGCATTTTCCTGCCATGCCTGGGTAAATGCACTATTTGCCAATGAGTATATGGAAGGAATCTGATTTGCAGCACTATATACCGCATTTGCATTAATTCCAATATATGTTAATAAAACCAGTCTGTCCGAATAACGCAGCAGCCACAAGGACAAAGAATTGGGAATCATCGGCCACGCATAACCGATCAGCTCCTTCAAAGTATCCTTTGACAATAACTTAAAATCAATCGAGGTAAATATTTCCCCTTTTACCAGAACAATCACTAATGCCGCTATAGTAGCTATCGTCATAGCAATCAGTGCACCTTCCAATCCCCCGTCTATAAAATATACCAGTACCACAACCAGCAGCATATTTACAATGGGCTGTACAGCAGTACACAGGGAATATAACATGGGGTTTGAAAGTCCACGCACAATCTGAACAAGCGTACGAAGTAATATATCCGTAAAAAAATATGAACAAATCAGAATCCGGTTTATGGGAGATAATTGAAACAATGCAAAATAAAGAATTGCCAATGCAATCAATGAAGTAACTGTTACAAACAGCACCACATTTGTAATAATACTGCTTTTTTCTCTCTCATCATCTTTACAATCAATCAGGAAACGAAATGCTGCCGCCTGTATCTGAAGCGATGCAACCGGTAAAAACAGGGAAACCATTGTCGTAATCAAATCATAGGTTCCATATTCGGCTTTTGTCAGTTTTGCCGTGACAATCGGAAGGGTAATCAGATAAGATACTTTCGGCAGTACGGTTCCAATGGTCATTATAAAAGTATTTTTAGCAAGGGCACTCTCTCTACTCATAATTATTCTTCACCCATTCCGATATACATTCAAAGCAGTTTTCGGATTGAATGCCTTGAATATGACTTTTTATTATTTCACTCTCCTGTGCATAATTACGGATCATCTTTTTAATCGCCTGTAGCATAGATTCCTCTTCGCATTTCTCATCCGTAATGTCAAATATATATTCCGCCTGTCCTACAGAAGCTGTAAGCTCCCTGTATTTAACGGCCCATCCAAGGGCGATGGCCGGTACATGGTTTTTATAAGCATGTACGATTCCATGGAATCTGGAACATATGATAAACTCAAAATTCCTCACAAATGCATCATATTCAAAACAGGAAAAATCATTTTGCAGTAAATGTACATGCGGTTCGTTTTCAAACATTTCAGCTATCTGCCTGCAATATGTCAAATCCTCAAATGAATGCCGGAACAGATACACTTCTTTATGCTGCTCTAGCAGCAATTCTACAATCCTGCGGTAACGTTTTAGAATCGTCTCTTTTTCTCCGTGCACAAAACATTGACGGTTCGGAATAATTCCCACATTATGATTCGTAGAAATTTCCGGCAGTGACAAAACCGGTGGTTTTCTATATATATTCCCTGTGTCAACCCCTGTATTTTGCAATACCAGATCGCTGGAGTATACAACATTTGTTAATCCAAAATCCTTTGTCAAAAGTTCATATCCTTCTTTTTCCCTTGCAAATATACGCTCCGGATATGGCATCAGATCAGTTATTTGTTCTTTTATGTCTTCTAACCCTGAAGGAAATTGAAACGGTCCGAAGGACTGCGGCATAATAAAGATAGGAATCTGATACCGTTTTGCAAGCCTGATCGTATTTAGGAAACTCTCATTAATACGCCTTGACCATTTGTCCCCCAATGCAAACCCACTTACATCTACAATCAAATCCATAGAGGAGACATAACGCTTTGCATCAAAAAAATTCAGGAGATTGGAACGTTTGCCAAACACAAAATATACTACCGCTTTTGCAACAGCAATCAAAACATTCAGGATTACCTGTCTTCCCAATGCAATATATCTTGCCTCCCTGGAATAGCAGATCTGTTTAAAATGCACATCCGAAAACTTCGGATCGCCTACACTGCATCCAAAATAAACCTCACAATCCGGAATCCGCTTCCGAATCTCATCTATTGTGACAAACAGCATGGACTGCGCACCTTTATTTTTGCAATTTCCTCCTGTTACCAGTACCTTTACAGACATATAGACTCCTTTCCAGCATTTTCTTAAGCTTTAGCTTCATATCTTCCAAAACCAGGCAAAATGCCAATATCCATGGCACTCTTTTGTACTTGCTGCCTGCCCACAGCTTAAACCGTCTTAAACAATATTTCAGTTTTATTTTGAAAGGAATTCCCGATTCGTCAAGTATGCCCTCTGTTTCATTTATCTTATGACCGATAGATTTTTCCTTCAGACCTGCATATCGGCAGTTTTCCTTTCGTCTTGCCAGATGCTGGCTCTTTTTTATCAGCTCTGCCGCCGACTTTCGGCATTCAAAATGAGACTGATATTTCTCCCATATCCGCACCCCCTGATCAGTCCTCACTATCACACTGCTGCTTCCCAATGCATCGGAATATTCCCCGGTATAATTGTCTCCGACTGAGATATCTGCAAACATATTCAGCTTATCCAGACAATACATGCAGCGTTCAGGATAAAAATAATCTTTTACCTTCATACGTTCCGTATTGGGAAGTTTGATCACTCTGCCCGAATCTGTTTCCATCTGCACACCTCCGGGCCAGCCTCCTGCATCTTTGGTCCGAAAGTACAGCTTAGAAAGCTTCTCCCCTTTTAATGCCGGATGTTTCGAAAAATAATCTATCACTTCCCACGACATGGTCCGGTCACAGAACAGACCGATTATAAAATAATTCTCCCTTTTCAGATGACAGGACTGAATAATATTGCATATTCCCTGAACAAAACAGCCCGTACCCACCAAAATCACTTTCTCTTTGCGATGTGACAAAATATAAGCTGCCGCTTTTTCCTGAGACACCGGAAGATACCGTGATTTTTGTGAATCTTCCAGAGTATCTCCCTTAACATAGCGCTCCGTATATGCCTGCCTATCCTGATATTGATGCGTACCTACCAGAAATGCGGCATCATATTCCCCGCTTTCTAAAAGATTATATACCAGCTCCGTAACCACTCCGCCGCTTACGGCATTTTGCCTCCTCTTCTCATCCCGTGTCCATGCAATATACACGCCACGGCATTCTCCAAACCAAAATGTGGAAGCCTCTGCTTCCGGCAGGTTTTTTGTATAATCAAAACCCTTTCCTGGACATATCTGATAACATTTTCCACATTGAATGCATTTTTCCTTATCAATTACAGGAACCCACAATCCCTTTTCCTTTTCATACCTGATACAGTTTACAGGACAAACTGCTTTACAGATTCCACAGGAAATACACAAATTATCATTCACTGTATTTTCAACTGTACTCAAAATAAACCTCCATCTGCCTATCGATGCTTTTTAATATCCATCCACCATGATATCTGAATCCTTGCTTTGCGAAACAGAGTTATCGGATTAAGAAGGCCTATATCAAAATACCGGATTCCATTTCTATGATAAAGCTTCAAAACAGAAATAAATTTTGCAAGTCCCCAATGTTCAATCCATACATCCACCAGCCTGCTGAGTGCTAACCGGTCAATATGTGCATAACGGAATTCTTTATTAGATAAATTTTTCTTTAAAAACATATACCGTTGCACCAATACATCAACTCTGGTATCAAAACGTTTTTCATCCTTTATGGATGTAAGGGTTTTCCCTCCACGTGTAACACAGTAAATCGTCTGACCGGACGCCGCTACTTTCCTACTGTAAAATGCACATTTTGTCATACACATAATATCATTTGATACCATAATCTGGTCAAATCGAATATTATGTTCTTTCAAAACAGAAGCACGGATTAATTTTGACCAAGGTGTACAAAATCCGTACTTCATTTCCGTTAAATACTTCAAAGAAGGTGTTTTTGCATATTTTTCTACTAATTCCATGTACATAATATGCCGTGAGGAAGTCTCTCCGGTCTCTACATCCATACTGGTGGGGGCAAAGTAGACCATATCATAATCCGTACTCAGATAAGGGGTAACTTGATCATAAAACCCCTCAATAAAAAAATCATCTGCATCTGCAAATAAAATCCATTCGCCTTTTATATGCTGTAATGCAATATTCCTGCTTGCTCCAGCCCCTTTGACACCGGAATCATTTTTATAAAAACGAACGTTCTTCCGCTGATCAAGAAACTGCCTGCACCCAGATAAATCAACAGTGCTGTTATCATCTACTATGACTGCCTCTATCTCATCTTTTTCTGGAATGCTATTAATCAGTTTCTCCAGTGAAGCGGGTGTATTATAATGGGGTATCACAATTGACAATTGAATTTTACTCATATCTTCTCCTTAACCGCTTCCATTTATCCTCAAATATCATGAAAAATACCTCGTTAATCAGCCTGCTTCTCATCTTTTTTCATATCATAATCAATCCTGCGTACATGGTATTGTACATCTTCTAAAATCTTACGGTTTGCTGCAATGATATCTGCCTGTAATCCGATGATTCCCGTCATACATCCTAACATCATTAATGTAGATGCCAAAATCAGGGACTGAACATGTCCCATTGCTCCTCCCGTAAAGAAAAATACAAGATAACGGATACCTAAAATCAAACCGATCAAGAACAGAATTGCACCGATGCTCCCAAAAAACTTTAATGGCTTATACATCATAAAAGAACGAACTATCGTCACCATTGATTTTTTGACATAACCAAACATACTATGAAACAATCTTGATTTACGCAATTCCGGATTGGTTCTTATTAGCACAGATTCCATAGGAATCTTGTCATGCCCCGCCTGAATGATCGTTTCCAGCGTATACGTATACTGATTCACTACATTCATCCGCATTGCCGCTTCTCTGGAATATGCCCGAAAGCCACTTGGTGCATCCGGAATCTCTGAACTGGAAGCCACTCTTACAGTCCAGCTCCCTATATGCTGTAATTTCTTTTTTAACGGAGAAAAATGCTCTGTATCATCAATCGGTCGTTCTCCTATTACTATATCAGCCTTTCCATCCAAAATAGGACGTACCAGTTTTTCAATATCTTCACCTACATACTGATTATCCGCATCTGTATTTACAATAATATCCGCACCGGCACGAAGACATGCATCAAGACCGGCCATAAAACCTTTTGCCAGACCTTTATTTTTCTTAAAAGTAACAACATGATGAACTCCCCATTTTTTTGCGACCTCCACCGTATTGTCCGTACTACCATCATTAATGATAAGATACTCTATCTCATCAATTCCCTCCATCTTCTTTGGAAGGTCATTTAAAGCAATTTCCAATGTCTCTGCCTCATTGAGACATGGTATCTGAATAATCAGTTTCATCTTCTCCTCCTGTAACATGCAATATTTCTTTATTTCTACTAAAAGCCATTATAACTTATTTTGTGTTGATGTCAACAATACAAAAAATTTCTTGAAGTTTTCACATAATAATTATAGACTATTCCTATATTTGTATTCCATACATATTTTACCAGAAACGCTATTTTAACAAATAATCTTAATATCATTTGCTTCACACATTCAATAAAGCACACAAATTCAGCCTTGCAGGCAAGTGAAATTATGTACATTATATCATGAATTTCATTTATGCTCATGATTAGTATCTGCCCTTGCAAACAATTAATGTACATAATGTAAAAAATATTATACAATTATATCAAATAGAAAAAGGAGACAGTTTATGAGACTACATAAAGGAATCAGCCGCATTTTAATACCAATTCTTATTTTCTCCCTGATAATGGGAACTCCTGTACAGGCAGCTGGAATGGCACCTGCATCAGGAAATCTGGTCCCATCGGGCAATACAGGCACATCAGGAAATACTGAAATACCAGATACACCAGACAATACAGAAACTTCGAATCCGCCATCTACCGAAGAACCTCCAAAAGAAAATGAAGGCGGAGATGATAATCCGGATACAAATGTCGTGGATAAAACCGTTTTAAAAGAGCAAATTGAAATTGCATCCTCATTAAATAAAGAAGATTATACAGCCGAATCTTATGGGGAACTGGAAAAAGCCCTTACTGCGGCAAAAACCGTCTATGAATCCGATTTGGTCGATGAAGCTTCTGTTATAGAAGCTACCGATAACTTAAAAAAAGCAATCAGCAGCTTACAGTTTATCATAATCATTGATAAAAGTCTGCTAAAAGGACTAATTGATCAGGCAGAACTACTGATACAGAATAAAAACTCCTACGTCACGACTTCTTATGAATCCCTGACAGCCTCACTGACATCGGCAAAAGCAGTTTACGAAAATGAAAACAGTGATCAAACTGCCGTGGACAATGCAGCAAACAGCTTAAAAACCATAATAGAATCTATGAAGTTCCGTGCAAAAGATAAGACAGGCTTAAAGCAGAGTATAGACGCTGCACTAAATATCAAAGGATGGCTTTATACCAAAAGCACTTACAAAAAAGTAACCACTGCACTTACCAGTGCTCAGACCATATATAATAATATTGATGCAGTTCAGGAGGAAGTAAATGACCAAAAAACCAAACTGGATAAAGCCGTTGCGGGACTTAAGAAAGATGTACAGCCATATAAGATCAGCGGAAATACCTATTATTATGATATAAGAGCCTTCGGTGCAGTACCAAATGATAAAACCAGTGATAAAGCCGCAATTCAGGCGGCACTTGACAAAGCCGGCGAAGACCATAAGATTGTCGTAGCCGTTTATGGAGGGCTTTACTATATCGGAAGTACACTTTGCATCCAGTCCAATACTACGATACAGATGGATTCTGCCTCTACCATACGCCGCAGCAAAACAAGTGTTAATATGTTAAAAGTTACTAATGCCGCCCATAAAACTACCCCCTATTACGGTTATACACTAGGACATGATATTACCATTACCGGCGGAACCTGGGATGGCGGTGATATTTCCAAAACAACTGTTGAAAAGAACCTTATTTACATAGGTCACAGCCAAAACGTGACCGTCAGCAATACTACGATCAAAAACTGCTACGGTACCCATGCTCTGGAATTTGCCGGAGTCATCAATTCAACCATTAAAAAATGTACTTTTACCGGCTTCCGCTATGCTCCTGACCGTTTTACCGCAGAAGCTGTTCAGCTGGATATATGCGATAAAGACTCCAGCGGTGCGGAATGGACTCCTGGATATACGATGGATGGTACTACCTGCAAAAATATCACCCTTTCCAATAATACTTTTATAGATTATCCACGGGGTATCGGCTGTCACCATGTTTACAGTGACGGCAGAAATAAAAACGGAGCCTACAGCGGACCATACGAAAATATCACTATCAGCAAAAATAAATTCAAGCGCAGTTCCGCTTCCACACAAAGCCTGTGCTCCAGCGGTATCTTTATCATGGGTGCAAAAAAAATCACTATCAGCAGCAACACTGTTGATAAGTATGCCTATGGAATATGGGTAAAAAGATCTTCAGGTATCACATTAAAGAATAACAAATTAAAATATAACAGTAATGCTAATATTATTTATTCTGGCAATACCGGCGTCAAGGATGCGATCGTTAAATTTACAGTCACTCAGGATAAATACAAAACAAAAACTTTAAAATACACCTGTCCTACCATTAAAAAAGGATACGTAAAAACTGCCGGGAGAACATATCGATTTAAAAAGGTCGCTTCCACACATACTGCAAAACTCAAAAAAAAGATTAAACGGAACCAGAAAATGACCTTTTATGGACAAGATGCCAAAGGCAACAAATTCTATCGGATTTACTACACTCCGAAAAAGAGCAGTAAAAAATAAAATACTAATAAACTAGGGCACCCACTCTAAAGGAATCTTTTCTTAATGGTGTGCCCTTTCTCATTTTATATATCAATTTCATAACATCTGTTCCTATGGAGGATATCATTTCTTCATTTTTCTTACACAAATTTTACATATACGGATTTTAGGATTATAATGTTTATGTGAATTTAAAAGAAAGAATAAGTAATAACAATACCATGGAGGAACAAAAATGAATAAAATTACAAAATATTTTTACCCGCAACCTGTCATCTTATTACCGTTTTTTATTTTATTTATTCTTACACTTCTTTCGCCCATACATGCTTTTGCAAAAACTTATTATTATAATGTAACAGATTATGGTGCAGACGGTAGTGACAGAAAAGATGACACTTCAGCAATTCAAAAACTGCTGGATGAAGCAACAGAAGATGACACTACCGTTATCAAATTCCCGGCAGGTACATATTATATATCCAGACCCTTGTATATCCAATCAAATACCAAACTTCAATTAAACAGCAAAGCTACGATCCGGCGAAGCAGCCATGGATTAGGACACAATATGTTAAAGACTTCTGATGCCAGCCACGTCAGCACTGGTTATCCCGGATATACATTAGCCCATAATATCACTATAACAGGAGGAACCTGGGACGGAGGTGATATCTCGAAGGCAAAACAAACCAGCAACCTGATTTACATAGGGCATTCCTCCAATATTACCATTTCGAATACTACCATAAAAAACTGTTATGGTGCCCACTCTGTTGAATTTGCAGGTGTAAAAAACGGTACTATCAAAAACTGCACTTTTTACGGATTCCGATATGACTCTGATCGGTTTACCAGTGAAGCCATTCAGCTAGATGTCTGTTACAAAGACCGTTCCTCTGGAAAATGGACTCCTGGATATGAATTAGATAAAACTGCCTGCTCTAATATCCTCATTGAAAATAATACCATCAAGGACTATCCGAGAGGCATAGGATCCCATCATGTATTAAAAGGGCATTATTCAACCAACATCACAATCCGCAATAACAAAATAGCGAGAAGCTCTTCTTCCACTCAGGGAAAATGCATGACTGGCATTCTTTTGATGGGAACAAATAAAGTATCTATCTCAAAAAATACTATCAATCACTATTACTATGGTGTTACGATTAAAAATTCTAAAAAACTTAGTATAAAAAATAACAAATTAAAATATAACACATCCGGCAATTTAATCCTTGAAAGCTGCGATATCAAAAGCCAGAAGAGGAAATTCACTGTTACAAAAGATACCGTGGGAGAACAGGAATTCCAATATACCTGCCCTGGCATTAAAGGATATGTTAAAACGGACGGAGAAACCTATCATTTTGGTGCATCATCAAAAGAGCATACGATTGAACTGAAAAACAAAATAAAGCGTAACCAGAAAATTACATTTTATGGAAAAGATACATGGGGCAATACTTATTACCGCATCTATTATGTCTCATAACATTAAGGGAAGCTCATTCTCAAATCATACCCAAAGGGCTGTAGCACCTGGTAAGACATTACCCGATGCACACAGCCCTTCTTCACTGACGTGTAAAACACTTTTCATTCTAAAAACACCAGTATAAATTGTGAGATTCTTTCACAAGTTCATACCGATGTTCATTTCGTAGACCTCATACCGCAATTAATATTTTTATAAATTACATCCCTCACCAAATAACCAATCCTCTTACATATAAAATTTGAAAGATGTACTAGTTATTTCTCACGTTTGAAAATAAAGATTTTACTAAATATATAATTTAATGCAACAATTAAAACACTGACTGCAACTTTTGCTGCCATACCTTCTATTTCAAATATCGTCTGATTCAGTCCAATTGCCACCAGTAATGGAACCAAAATGATTTCCAACAATCCCGTAACCAGTCTTGCAGATATGAATTTCCCGAGTTCCGGCATAAATACTCCGAATTCCCAGCTCTTACTATGGAATACCCAGAGTTTATTTGTCACAAATGCAAAAGAAACCGCACAGATCCATGAAAGAATATTAGACACCATTACCACCGTGGAGGTATGGAAACCTAAAATCGTAACAGAAGAGACCTGCTCCCCTAATAATAATGCAAAAATGCTGTAACTAATCCAGCTGACCAGTGTAGTCATTATCCCCCAGAACAGATACGATATGATTTCTTTGTATTTTGCTATTGGTTTCCATACTCTTTTCATTTGTTTTTCCCCAGTATTGCCTGATATTCCATATAATCCTTCTTATTATAAAAATAGGATTCTTGATATTTATCCAATTCAAAAAATGCAAATCCTTCTTTTAAAAGCAGCTCCTTAACTGTCTGCTGTGCCTCTTCACTTCCCGCAGTCCTTAAATTAAACAAACTCTCTGTCAGCACCATGTTGACATAACTTTGCTCTACCCCTTCATAAAGCCCCCGTTTAATTAGTTCCTGCTTCAATGCCTTAAATGCTTTGTAAAACTCTAACGGAGCTTTGAATTTTCTCGACTGTGTATTACTGCCGTCGTTAAACCGGTATGTAACCAGTCTTTTTTTGGTTACCGTAATTCTTTTTGCCGCTGCCAGTGCCGTCCTGACAAAAAAGACATCATTTGCATTTTTTGTATTCTGAAACTGTAAGCCCTGCTCTTTTACAAATCCGCTCCTAAACATTTTCGACCACGGACATGCAGACGTAATCTGATATATTTTATGATTGGTATCCTTCGCTGAAAAAGGCAGCCTTTTGGGCAGCAGATTTTCCCGAAGCACCCAGTTCATCTCTTCCTTTTCACAGGACTGTACATTGTAACGGTAAGCACCAAACAGCACAATATCTGCCATATCATATTTTGCCTTGTAATAAGCTTCTTCACATAGCTTCTCATGGAAAATGTCATCCGCATCCAAAAACAAAAAATATTCTCCTAAAGCGATCTTCATCCCGTTATTTCTTGCAATCCCGGCACCCTGGTTTTCCTGATCTACTATCTTTACCCTGTCATCCTTTTGGGCGTACTCTTTAAGAAGTGTTCCGGTACTGTCAGTGGAACCGTCATTTACACAAATGATTTCAATAGACTTTAAGGTCTGCCGCAATAATAAATCCAGACATTCCCTTAAATACTTCTCCGCATTGTACATTGGAATGATCACACTGACACAGATTCTGTCAGGTTCCAGCTCCCTTTGTTCATTAGTCAGCTTTCTCTTAATTCCGTATAATGTACAGGAAAGTCCTTTTTGTTTAACATTTTTTACAAAATGATATCCCTTCCTTGGAACTGTAGTCACTGCTTTCCCTGCCCGGAAAGAAAAAGAAGACTTAACCTCATTCATGTTCTTCTCGGACTTTTCCTTCAGAAGATCATATTTTTCCCTCTGTACAGAAAGCACCTCCACGATACGCTTCACCAGCATCGCATATTCAATCTGTGTTTCCATGGGATACTCACTTAATAATTCATCCAGCTGTTCCAAAGATAAGGTCTTAATCGCCCTTACCGCATTGCCCTGCATAACATAACATCGGTGATTGATTGCCCTTATAATCTCCTTATCCTGAAAATCAAACTGCTTTAAGAATTTATTAAATTCAGAGATACAGACATAATACCCATAGGAACGTCTGAACTCCTGTCCATCTGTCATTATCGACTCCCCCCGGACTCTGCGCTTATGAAATGGTGTTGCAATATGTTTTGTCCTTTGGGCTAAAAAAATTGTCTGCAAAGAAAAAAGATTATCTTCATGCACGATTCCTTCATAAAAAAAGAGATTATTTTTTAACAGCATTTCCCTCTTTATCATCTGCAGACAGGTTGATGGTCTGTATAAATGAAGATTCTCCATCTTTGCAAACAGTTCCGGTCCCGACACCACATCTTCAAACATACTGGGTCTTCTATAGTAATCTTTGTAATGCTTATGCTGTATTTCCAGCTCTTTGCTCTCAAAAAAAGATTCCGCATCAAAATAGATACTATCCAGCTCATTTTTACAGCACTCATCATATAATACTTCCAGCATATTTTCCGCAATATAATCATCACCATCCAGAAAATAGATATATTCCCCCTGTGCTCTCCTGATTCCTGCATTTCTTGCAGATGATGGTCCCCCGTTTTCCTTGTCGATGATGATAATTCGCTCATCCCCTTTGGCATACTGATGTACAATCCGCATGGAATCATCTTTTGTACCGTCATTCACACAGATAATCTCAATATCTTTCAAGGTCTGTTTTATAGTAGAAACGAGACTTTCTTCAATATACTGTTCCACATTATAAACCGGAATAACTACTGATACCTTTATCATAATAAACTCCTAATCCCTGAAATACAAATCTCTTGTATATACCTTATCCAGAACATCTTCCAAATCACTGCTATATCTGTTTGCTACAATCACATCACTCTTATGCTTGAACTCATCGATAGAATCCACGACTTTACTGTTATAAAACGAATCTTCTTTCAGGGTTGGTTCATAAATTACAACCTCCACACCCTTTGCCTTAATCCTCTTCATGACTCCCTGAATTGAGGATTGTCTGAAATTATCAGAATTGGCCTTCATGGTAAGACGGTAAATCCCTACAACCGGATTCCGTTTTTCAGGAAATCCTGCCAGATGAAGAATCTGCTCTGCGATAAAATCCTTACGGGTGCTGTTCGCATCCACTATGGCACCGATAATATTATTCGGCACATTTTCATAATTCGCCAATAACTGTTTCGTATCCTTTGGCAGACAGTATCCGCCATAACCAAAAGACGGATTATTATAATGCGTTCCGATACGAGGGTCAAGACCAATTCCTTCAATGATCTGCTTTGTATTCAGCCCTCTCATCTCTGCATAGGTATCTAATTCATTAAAGAAGGATACACGCAGTGCCAGATAGGTATTGGCAAATAGTTTGACTGCCTCTGCCTCTGTGGGATTCGTATATAAAATATCAATATTCTCTTTGATCGCACCCTCTGCCAGAAGTCCTGCAAAGGTATGGGCAGCCTGAACCAGACGCTCATCCTCCAAAGGTGCACCTACTATAATTCGGGAAGGATACAGATTGTCATATAAAGCACGTCCTTCTCTTAAAAACTCCGGTGAAAAAATGATATTTTCACATCCATATTTCTCCCTGACTGACAGTGTATATCCAACAGGAACCGTGGATTTTACCACCATAATGGCATTCGGATTAATCTCCATAACCTGCTCTATCACACTCTCTACAGAAGAAGTATCAAAATAATTTTTCTTTGGATCATAATTAGTCGGTGTTGAAATAATCACAAAGTCGGCATCCTGATATGCCAGACTGGCATCGGTAGTCGCCGTAAGATTCAGCTCTTTATTCGCCAGATACTCCTCTATCTCCGTATCCACGATAGGCGACTTTTTATGATTGATCATCTCTACCTTTTCTGGAATGATATCCACAGCATATACTTCGTTATGTTGTGAAAGTAAAATGGAATTCGACAACCCCACATATCCTGTTCCCGCTACTGCTATCTTCATCTTTTTTCCTCCATGCGTCTTATTTTATTACTTATCCCATACCATCACGGTTTTCCCAATCAGCTTATGGCTGTCCATCTCAAAAGCTCTCGTGATGTCTTTAATTTCTCTGATCGTAATCTGTTCTCCCACGATATTTTCCAAATACTCTACAATCTCAGGTTTTTCCCGGTATAATTCCACCAGTCCCGTAAAATCTTTTCGTCCGCTTCTGCTGCTTCCCACAATCTTGAGACCTTTTTCCAGTACCATTCTCGTATTGATTGGTGCCAAATCCTCTGAAACCCCCAAAATTCCTATCGTTCCTTCCGGGTTAATATAATCAATGATCTGATTGATCGCTTTATGTGCCCCATTACCGCCCACACATTCAAATGCATGGTCAATTTTAAAATCCTCAGGTATTTCCGTCACAAGATAAACCCCATCTACAAAAGTAAAATCATGCAGTTTGGATTCGTTGACACCCATTACATAGACCTCTATTTCCGGATACATGCTTTTTAGCAATAATGAAGTGGTATAACCAAGATTCCCGTCTCCCCACACACCAATACGACTGCGCTTTGTATTCGCCGTCTCCATAAACCTTGATATTGCATGAAAACTCACACTTACAAATTCGGTAAATGCCGCTACCGTAAGATTAATTCCTTCAGGCAGTTTCACGAGACGATCCGGTACGGTCTCAATATATTCCTGTAAAAATCCGTCTGTACTGCTAGCACGGAATTTGGAGCTTCTCAAATAATTTTCCGCTATTACTGCGTCTTCCTCACTTGGCAGGTTGGGTATCATGACTACATAGTCTCCGATTTCAAACTGCCCTGTCGGGTCATATACTACCCTGCCGATCCCTTCATGAATCAGTGCCATCGGAAGTTTTTTTCTTAAAATCTCCTCTGGACGGGTTCCCTGATAGTAACGCTGGTCTGCGTTACATATGGATAAATGTGTCGGTCTGACGATAATATGTTCCTGGTCAAAGGTAACATCCTTAAATACCATCTCAAACTGACGAGGTTTCTTTAACTGATATACCGCATTTAACATATCTATCTGCCTCCCAAAAGTGCTTCCGCTACTCTCATATCATATGGATAGGTAATCTTAATATTAGACTCCTCTCCCTCTACCAGATGTACTTTTTCCCCTTTTATCACTAATATCTTACAGGCATCCGTCAGAATTTCTTTTTCCTGCTTAGACAGGGACTGATATAAACTTCTCAAATGCAACGCTTTAAAGGATTGCGGAGTCTGTCCCTGATACATCTCCATACGATCTGGTATTGTGGAAATCATTTGACCATCTTTACTTTCCACAATGGTGTCTGTTGCAGGAATTACCGTATCACAGGCACCAAACTCCCTTGCATACCGTATATTTTCTTCCAATATCCGGTGAGTTACAAATGGACGTACCGAATCATGTGTTACGATAATAGTGTCCTCATTCAAACATCCTTCTCTGTCAATATAGGAAATCGCATTCATAATCGTCTCATTCCTTGTTACACCACCCTCAAGCACTACAATTCTATCATTGCCCGGAATATATTTTCTTATCAGATCTCCAGTATGTTTTATCCACTGTTTTGGTGAAAGCACTAGAATTTTATCAAACTCTGCATTTACCACAAATTTTTCAATAGTATGAACAATAATCGGTTTCCCGCCAATCTCCATAAACTGTTTGGGTTTTTCAACATTTCCCATTCTTGTCCCCTTGCCTCCGGCAAGTACTACACCATAAATGTTACTTCCTTCCATTATTACATCCTCCTGTTTTATTACAAAATTCCAAAAAGATTAAATATTCCGTCCGCATCAAAATTCCCCATCAAATACCTGTTCCAGTATCCGCTTTGTAGCATGTCCGTCACAACCACTCATATATCGCTCTTTAAAATCTCTTATTTTATTATAATCAAATTCTTTTATTTTACTTATACATTCTATCAGTTCACAATTATTCTTCACCACCGGACCAGGCACAAAAGTTTCATAAGGGTAATAAAATCCACGTTCATCATAGTACCTCTCCAAATCATATGCAAAAAACAAAATTGGTTTTTCCAACAGTGAAAAATCAAATACTACAGAAGAATAATCCGTTATACAGATATCCGCAGCTGCCAGCAATTCATCTGTTGTCATCTCATCCCGGATTTCCATACAAAAATCTGAATAGGCTTCTTCTACCACATAGCTTTCCCGGATAAACGGATGCTGTTTCACCAATACCATGTAATCTTCGTGAAAACAATCAAAAAGCCTTGCAATATCCAGCTCCTTCGGAGATACTGCGGTCCGAATTTCTCCCCGAAAAGTAGGTATATATAAAATTACTTTCCGGTTATTCAGAAAAGGAATCATCTGCTTTAACTTCTCATGGGAAGCATCCAAAAATTCTTTACGAAAATATATATCAGTTCTGCTTACACCAAGCGGTCTCACTATCCCACTGTCCGGTTCTAATCCAAAAGCCTCCTCATAAGCCCAGCAGACCTCCTTACCACTTACCGGAACTAACGTGTAATTATAATGACCGGAATACTGCTCTAAGCTTTTCCTGTCATCGCCAAAGGATTTGTCTGCCACACTATATCCCCATTTTTTGAATGCCCCGCAGGCATGCCAGACCTGAACCAGCTTTGTCTCCCTGCGAAGTTTAAAAGCACCAAAAAGGCTGTTAGACTCATTTAAAAATATACAGGATGCATTCCCCATATCCTTAATCAATGCAATTGAGCGCCGTATGATATCCTTCCAGCCGGAAGAGGATATCTTCAGATAATGCACATGCACTTCGTACTCCCTTTTTTTCAGTTCCTGATAGTATAAGATAAAATTATCTGTCAGCTCACTCTGATGGTTTTCCACAAAAATAATCTTTTTCCTGTTGATGTCATTACAGGATGCCATCTTATAGCAGACCGGGTAGACCCATTTAAAAACCAGCCACTTGCCTATACGCTTTATCACTATTTCATAAACTCCTGATATTCTTCCAGAACTGCATCCGCATCACCAATCTTCTTGATCACTCCGTCATGCATCCACATAACCCGCTCACACAAAGAACTCAATGTAGAGATATTATGGGATACTATGACAACAGTCCTGTCACGGTTGGATATAAGCTCCTTCATCTTCTTATAACTCTTTTTCTTAAAATGCTGGTCTCCCACGCTTAACACTTCATCTATCAGCATAATCTCTGTCTCCAGAATCGCTGTAATAGAAAATGCAAGTTTGGAATACATACCACTGGAATATGTTTTCACAGGCATATCAATAAACTTGCCAAGCTCTGCAAAGGCAATGATCTCATCCATTTTTGCCCGAATTTCCTGTTCGGAAAATCCAAGCAGCATTCCTGAAAGCAGAATATTTTCCCTTCCGGTTACTTCCTTTTGAAATCCTACACCAATTGATAAAAGCGATACCGTATGCCCTTTCAAATCTATGCTTCCACTGTCTGGACTAAAAATCCCAGCCATCGCCTTCAGCATAGTAGACTTTCCACTCCCATTTTTGCCAATGATGCCTAAAATCTCTCCCTTGGGAACCACAAAGGACACATCCTTAACTGCCTGAAATTCTTCCACATGGACTTTCTTAAGCCTAAGCAGGCTTTTCTTAATGGAATAAGCCTTGATATTCTTATATCCGATACAAAGATTTTTAACCTCTATCGCAATGTCCTGATTTGTTATTTCCATAATATCTTTTTCCTTTTCGCTCATCAAATCACCTTTACATAACTATTCTCATTCTTATAAATCTGGCGAACACCCACTGCACCTAATATAATACCCAAAATTCCCCATATCAGTAAACCCTGCCAGCACGGTCCACTCTGATAAAGTAATGCATTACGCATATCATGAATCAGCATTGCAATAGGATTACAATACGTCAAAATATCCCTGAATACAGGATTGTCAATTCGTGTCTCAATATTGAAAAATACACCTGTCATGTAAAACAACAGTTTAAATGCAATATTGATCACATTGGATAAATCCTCTACAAAAACACCAAAGTGAACCAGATGAATACTAAAACCAAAGGTAAAGATAATCAGAACCAGCATGATTGGAACAAAGTTCAGTATATTCCATGAAATCTCCACTCCTGAAAAAATCATCATGATAACTACTATAATCCATGATATCAGCATTTTAAAGCCATTAATCATCATATTGGATATCAGTAATATAAACTTCGGAATATATACCTTTGCAACAATGGATTTGTTTCTCTTTACCATATTCACACTCTGCACAACATTTTTGTTAAAAAATGTCCACATAGTCAGACCGATAAAAATAAATATCGGGAAATACGGCTCCTTGCCGTCAAAAACCACGCCAAAAATCACATAATAAATCAGCATGGAAAATAATGGATCCAAAATCCACCAAATCCAGTTCAGATAAGAATTTGCAACCTCCGTCTTCAATGAAGATTTTGCCGCTCTGACCATATACTGGTAATACTTCACAACATCATCAAAAAATTTTTTCATCATTATTTCTCCTCATTCGCTCCATTGTATCACAGAATACTTAGATTCACAAGATGCGTTTCTCTTCTATCCCTTACCAGCGTTACCATTCAACCTGCATACCGGCTGCTATCCGCAGCTACGGATGAATGTTATTATCTATCTTATTACTGTAACGATACCGCCTGTAAGGCTTTCTGTTTTTTCCGCACTGTTTCTGTTTTCAACAAATCCGGCTGCCTTTTGTTCTGTATCCGTCTTATCAGGCTGGACCGTGACCTGCCAACTGCAAGATAAAATCTGCCACTCTCTCTGAAGCTTTTCCGTCCAAATCATCAAAAAACCGCTGTTTGAAAATCTGCACTTTTTCCAGCTCAAAGTCGGAATGATTTACCGCCTCTGCAATCTGTGTCATATTTCTGACAATCTTTCCCGGAACAAAATTTTTAAATGGATAATAGAAGTCCCTGTTTACCACATAATCTTCCAAATCAAAAGCATAAAACAGCATCGGAATGTTAAGAAGAGAAGCCTCAAATATAACAGAAGAATAATCCGTGATCAGTAAATCTGTAATAAATAATAAATCATTAATTTCGGATTCACCAGATAAATCCAGTACTCTGTCCTTTACGCTTTTGTCAATAGGATGTTTCGCCTCAACAAACGGATGATGCTTGATAATCACCATATAGTCTTCTCCCAGTTGTTCAAGCAGATGCCCCACATCAAACTTTTCAAAGGGGAAATATGCACTTCCCGCCCCATTCCCCCGAAAAGTCGGGGCAAACATAATAATCTTTTTCTTTTTTAATTGAGGATATGTTTCATATAGTTTCTTCCTGATTTCTTTTTTATATTCCTCTCTGAAAAAATCATCCGTTCTGGGAACACCCAGAGCTTTTACATTTTTCTCATCTATTCCAAACCCTTCCGCATAGAAGCGGCGGATTTCAGAAGAACTCACAATTGCATAATTATAATATCTGTGGTTCGTACTGGTCTGATTCGGACCCCCGTCTTTTCCTACCCTTGTAAATCCAAAAGTTTTGAAAGCTCCGCAGGCATGCCAGAGCTGAATTAAAATCCTATGCTTCATCGCCCACACTTCATTTAATACCGGAGTAAAATCATCTACCACTACCACTTTGCTTCTTGCAAGCTTATAAGCCAGGGAACAAAAATTCTTATAAGTCATAAACTTGGTCTTACCGGGAACCAGCCAGAACAGCACCTTTGCATTTTTTTCCTGCAAAACTTCATTAACATAAGCGATATTTCCTGTTAGGTCTGTTCTCCTTGACGACACAAACAAAATATATTCTTTTTTAAAGAACAACGATAAAAAAGAAGTCAAAACATTCAAAAAAGTTTTCTTAATGGTCGCCCTGTTCATGGTCAGTCTGCAAAATGACGAATATCTCCATTTTGCAAACAACAGCGTCCTTTTTAACTGCCCTCCGCCATAGGTGTTTTCCATAAACCTTCTTTTATTTCCCAGCATATGAACATATACGCCGTCCAGCAAAAACAATGGTATCAAAAGTGTTCCAATCAAAAATTCCGCAGTACGGTACAAAAAACAGAAAAATGCAACGAATACGTTATTCCTATAAGATCTGACAGGTTTTTTCCGCTTAACGGTAATGACACCTTTATCCAGAAAACAGGCATACTCATTTTCTTCTTTCACCTGATTAAAATCATTATTTTCTACTAAGATGTCTTGATATCCATGTCCGTCATATGCCTGTACGGTAACGGTAAATGCATTCAGATCATTATTAAAAAAAACCGCATCCAGTTCATAATCAAAAATGGCATACCCGATATAGCATCCCTTCTCATCAAAGCTGGTATCTGTTACGGATAATGGCAGTATTCTGGATTCTCCTGCGTTCCCAAATTTAACTGCCAGTTTAATTTCCAAAGACTCCGGTTCCCCTGAAGTATTGCGGACAAGTACTCCCAAAGTCATGATATTTCTTCTGATCGCCAGTTTATCAACCAGAACCTCCGTTTCTTCATTTAATTTCATCCCGTCACCTCATTGTTATCTATAACCACTTTTATATAAAGTGATTACCTGCTTTCTCTATCTTCTTCACTTCCATACCTAAACTTTACTCTTTTTAAACACTTTATGATACCAGTCGATCAGTCTTGTTATCTTGCGATACCAGTTCTTTTTCCTGATTGCATTCAGTTCCTTTTCTTTTTCCTTTAATCCTGCGATCACCTCATCCTTTTTCTGCACCATCTCTTTATAAGATACATTTTTTCCGGCAATCGTATCCCTGTATTCCCGATTCTTCATCAACAAATATTCATCATATGACATCTTTGTAATGCTGCATAGGTTCTTATATTCCATTTCATTAAAATAATACTCTTTTTTTCTGACTTCTACCCCAAGCTTCTGCAACCCACCCTGTGTAAGCGTATTATACAGTATTTGATATCCCTGGACGGTATTTTGTATATTCAGGCTATAGATCATTAAATTCAAAACCTTGTTGTCAAAAGCACAGCGAACATCTTTTTGATCCAGCAGTCCCATATCTTCTATCGTATCTTTTACCTTGACCATGGATTCAAAGGCACATAAAGGAGTCTCAGAAAATTCTGTTGTCAGATTCCCCTTTTGCTTGATGCGATAATGTACTAATATCTTATCTACAATGGTAATCCTATCAGCCAGCAATAGTGCCATAACAGAAAAATACTGGTCATTCGCCCTTTCGATATCCTGAAACACAATCTGCTGCTTCTCTATAAAATCCCTTTTCACCATCTTGTTCCACGGTACACTCGTAGTAAAATACAAAATGGCATTTCCTATATCCTTCCTGGAAAAAGGTATCTGCTGAGGCAGATATTTCTTCCTTAAATATTGTGGTTTTGATATAAATGTCCCTTTCTCGGTATCATACTGGTCAGCATCGCAGACACAGATATCCGCATCATCCGCGGTTATTTTCCGATATAATGCCTCTACAAGATCATCTTCAAACAAATCGTCCCCGTCTAAAAATAGGAAATACCTTCCTTTTGCCTGATGCATTCCATAATTTCTTGCAACGCCCGCATTTGACTTCTCCTGATAGTAGTAATGAAGGTTTGCATGTTCTTTTTGCAATTCCCGTATAATTTGTGCTGTATCATCCACAGACCCGTCATCAATCACAATGACCTCCATATTCTGACAGGTCTGATTCAATATACACTCCATAGTATCCCCGATATAATCTGCCCCGTTATGGACGGGGATAATCACCGATACTGCAATCTGTTCCATCCTTTTTACCTCATCGTACAATTGGCTGTACCTGCTCTCTTATCTTATCTGCAATCATTTTCCTGCTGTTTCCAGTCTCATAACTGCCCAGCTCCTTTAAATGCTCTCTTACCCTGGTTTTTAAAATCTCTTCCTGTTCTTTATCCCTTTGCAAAATCTCTACAGTCTCCAACAATTCCTGCATATTTTCAGTCTTACAAAAAGGCCACTTTTCCAGATCTACATAAAATCCTGTTTTTTCCGTATATTCCTTCCGGTCCGGTACATAAAGAATACATTTTCTGTCAAGCAGTGCATAATCCCACACACAGGAAGAATAATCCGTGATCAGCAGATCTGCTGCTGCTAACAATTCCTGCATGTCCGGATAATCTGCCACATCAATGATTCTTCGTCCCCCCACATGAACATTCATCCCATTAGTCTGATACCTGTGGTATCTGCATAAAAAAAACCATTTAGAACCGTCCTGTTCCAGTCTTTCTAATAAATCGTCAGCCTCTAATATCACAGGAGATGCCGCATATCGGTAAGTCGGTGCATAGAGGATTATCCTTGCATTTACTGGAATCTTATAGTGCCTCTTTACTTTTTTAATCATTTCCTCTATATCTCCTAATACCAGCTTATCATTTCTGGGTGTGCCGGCTTTCAAAACCTCTCCCTTATATTGATAAGTCCCGCGTATCATCTGTCTTTCCTGTTCTTTACAGCTGGCGACAAATAGATCCATATTCCGTGCACAAAATGCAGCCATTCTTTTTGCGGCCCAATCCGGCTTTCCTTTCTCAATCTCTACTTTTTTATAGGCACCGCCCCCATGCCAGGTATTAATGACATACTGTTTCCGGCGGAAAGGAAACCATGGTATATAAGAACCGTTCGTTATGATTACCTTTGATGTTAATAACATAAGAAAAGAAGAAACCGTAAAATGCTTTACAATTTTTACTCCTTCCTCCTTCAAAAAAGAATACCTTTCCTTGTCATTCACAGTCCAGACATATTCAAACTGGTCAGGACAGGTATTCTGCAAATATTCAAATATATATTTGGGATTACAGGAATAATCATACCCATTCCCTCCTGTAAGCCCCGTAAACAATATGCGGCTTTTCTTAACAGGTAAAATTCGAATCGGAAAAGTAACCACTCTTACCAAATCGGAAAATATCACTTTTAACAGCATACGATTCATTATGGTTTACTCCCTCTTTTCTTTTACCGCAGTAATCTGGTTTGCATCGATTCCCTCTGTATTATCCTTCTGGAATAATATCTTAAAAGTCAAAAACATAAGCTTAATGTCCAGCCAGAATGAATAATTTTCAATATATGTCAGATCCAGCTTTAACTTGTCATATGGAGTTGTATTATATTTGCCATATACCTGTGCATATCCCGTCAGTCCCGCCTTTACTTTCAGCCGGAAATCAAATTCAGGAATAATTTTTTTGTACTGCTCTGCAATTTCCGGTCTTTCCGGTCTTGGTCCCACTAAAGACATATCTCCTTTGATAATATTGATCAACTGTGGAAATTCATCAAAATGAAGTGCACGTAACACTCTTCCCACCGGTGTAATACGGTCATCATTTTTCTTAGCCAGCTGCGCACCATTTTTTTCGGAATCCATACGCATACTTCGGAATTTATAGATATCAAATACTTTTCCGTCTATCGTAAGCCTGGGCTGCTTGTACAAAATCGGACCGCCATCATATATTTTAATCAAAAGAGCAATGATCAAAAACAGCGGCAATAAAATAACAGATATAGGCAGACAAATTGCCAGATCCATCAATCGCTTAAATATAATCTGCTCCCCGGACAACCCTTTATTTCTTGACAAATACAAAGGGGTATCAAACAAATGAATGTTATCGGATGCCTTGATCAGAATATCTGAAATCTTGGGTGTTACATAGGTCCTCACACTCTCTGTAAAACATTTCTTTAATATAATGTTCCTCTCATCTGCCGGGATATCATAAATCAGTACCGCTTCGTAATCGGCAACCATTTTACAGATATCCTCTAACGGTTCCTCATTCAAATCAGCAATATCACAAATCTCATACTTATCCTGTCTGGAACTCATTTTCACAATCATTTCATCCGGTGCATGGTCATAACACACGAGAAGCATCTGCCTTGGCGGATATAATGCCGCATAAATCAGTTTGCAGATCAAAACCCACAACAGAATCATAATAATCTGGCACATATTCATCTTCAACAGCGGCAGGGCACTTAAATAGTGCCTGCTGATCAATGTAATCTGAATATACGCTACCACATTTGCACACACCAAAGATAAAATTTGGGAATATAATACATCCATCAGCCTCAGATATCCAATTTTAAAACCGCCATATAGGTTGGTCAGCAGGAAAAGTATCAAACCATAAATACCTATTACTGCCCAGTCTCCTCTTCGGAAAAAAGGAACTTCTAACTGTTCCACATAAGAACCGTACCATACAAACGCAAATATGGCTACATGGGCTGCTAATATTATAAATCCCTCTAAAAAATTGATTACTCTTTTAAATTGCTCTCTCTTTTTCATGCTGCTTTCTCCTGAACCGAATTACTGCTTATGCATCTTCCGGTTTTACTGACTGTTCATTTTAGCTGGCCGTTTGCATTAAATGTATATTTTTTACCTTTAATCCGGGTCGTCGTACCCTTCACCATAACACCGCTTTTCTTAAAATAGTACTTATGGCCTTTATAGGTAAGCCAGCCCGTTTTCATGACACCATTACTGTTAAAATAATATCTCTTTCCTTTAATCGTCTTGAACCCGGTGGTCCGGCGGCTATTGCTTCCAGCATAATATTTCTTACCTTTTACAGTAATCCATTTATTCTTTGCCATGCTTCCGTCTGCATTACGATAGAAATATTTTCCTTTCTTATCCTGATACCAGCCTTTTTTAATATGACACACACCATCTTTATCAATTTTTACCCCGGGTGCATCTGTGTTCATCTGTAAAACTCCACTCTCGCTAAACAGATACCGTTTCAGACCGATTCTCTTAAAACCTGTCTGCATTTCTCCTTTGCTGTTAAAATAATATTTATTGCCAGAAATGGTTTTCCAGCCCGAAGCGGCACCGGAAGAACCCAAATAGTAAGTGTGTCCCGCAATCGTAAACCAGCCATCCGTTTTCCGCCTGCCTTTATAATAGTACTGCCATTTATCGCCTTCTTTATACCATCCATATTTTAATGCACTGCTTCTGGTCTTAATAACTTTTGAATAATCCTTATACAAAAAATCTATATCTACCGTATTTTCCGTAATACCACTCAGCTTCTGAGTGGACGTAGCCTGCCATATCGTATATGGATATTCTGTGATATCCGGCTCCTGATTCGTATATCTGGCATACCAGAAATCATAATCCGCTAGTTCCTCCGATTCCAGATATGTATTATACCACGTCTGATTACAATAAAACATAGGATAATATCCGGCAGCGGCTATCGTATCCATATACGTTTTCGCCATTGCCGTCCTCTCAGTCCTGGTTGTTTTCTTGATAATTGCGGCATCCTCAATATCATAAGCTACCGGAAACGACACAGGAATACCGTCTAACTGTTCAATTGTAAACTCTGCCTCCTTCAAGGCCTGTTCCTGCGTTGTGGCATAAGAATAAAAATATATTCCAATGGGAATCCCTGCCGCCGATGCACCTTCTACATAAGTTTTAAAACGATCATCCAAAGTACAGCTTTTGTTTCCGTACCTCCCTTTTCCATAACCGATGCGGAGCATAACAAAATTCACGCCTGCTGCTTTTACCTTGCTCCAATTCACATTTCCCTGCCATGTGGATACATCAATTCCCATGGTAATCACTTTATCACTCAGCTTGGTAAGCTTAGCACCGATTTTTTTCCCTCTGGTATAATTATTTCCTTTTTGATTAAAAAAATAATATTTCCCACTGATTTTTTTCCAACCGGTAATCTTTTTCCCGCTGTTGTCCAGATAATATGTTGTATTTCCATCTTTGATCCATTTGGATTTCTGCTTTTTCCCATTCACATAATAATATCCCTTTTCCCATCCATTTTTAGCAGCAGCATAAGACTTCACGGATATTCCAAAAAGCATGATTACTGCAAAAGCCATAATCAATCCATATCTGTAAACATTCTTTTTCAACGTGTTTTTATTCTTCATCCCAATCTCCATTCACATCCTATGCTTCGTGGCCTTTTTCCTTTATCACACGTACCACATCATCTACATACTGTTTACATAACTCATCTGTCGCCGCCTCTACCATAACACGGATTACGGGTTCTGTACCACTCTCCCGTATCAGGATTCTTCCTTCATCCCCTAAGGCTTCCTCTACCTTCTTCGTAGCTGCAATCACATCTTCATCTTCTCTTGCTTCCGGTTTGCTCTTTACCTTCACATTTTGAAGCAGCTGTGGATATATTGTAAGATCACGGAACAATTCCGATGCTTTCACCTTTTTCTCCAAAATAACCTCCATCAGCTTGATAGAAGTCAGCACACCGTCACCGGTAGTTGCATACTTGCTGAAAATGATATGACCACTCTGTTCACCACCTAAGGAATGACCATATTCCATCATATTCTCATATACATATTTGTCACCAACAGCAGTCTTCTCATAAGAAATCCCTCTCTTATCCAATGCCTTATAAAGTCCAAGATTCGACATCACCGTCGTCACCACTGTATTATTGTTAAGTTCCCCTCTTTCAGACAGATAGCAGCCACATGCATATAAAATCTTGTCACCGTCAATGACTTCTCCGTTTTCATCCACTGCAAGACATCTGTCAGCATCCCCATCATAGGCGAAACCGATGTCCAGCTGTTTGTCTTTTACCAGCTGCTGTAACTGTTCAATATGCGTGGAACCACAGTTATTGTTGATATTAATTCCATCCGGATCATTATGGATTACATATGTTTTTGCCCCTAGCGCTTCAAATACAGCTTTTGCTACAGTTGAAGATGCACCGTTTGCACAATCAAGTCCTACTCTCTTATTTTTATAGGAACGGGTGGCCAATGTCATCAGATAACCAATATAACGATTTCTTCCCATGGCATAATCCACTGTTTTTCCAATCTGCTCTCTCTTTGCAAAAGGAACCTCTGGAATCTTACCGTCAATATATGCCTCAATCTCTTCTTCCACCTCTGCCTCTAATTTGTATCCCTGTCCGTTAATTACCTTGATTCCGTTATCGTAATATGGATTATGACTTGCAGATATCATAATACCACAATCAAATTCATCCAGTCTAACAATATAAGAAACACTCGGTGTCGGTGTTACATGCATCAGATACACATCTGCTCCGCTGGCTGTGAGTCCTGCCACCAGAGAATATTCAAACATATAAGAAGAACGCCTTGTATCTTTGCCTATCACGATACTGGCTTTTCCATCCTTATGGTTTTTCCCATAATAATAGCCTAAATATCGCCCAACCTTATATGCATGCTCCACTGTTAAGTCTACATTGGCCTCACCCCGGAAACCATCTGTTCCAAAATATTTACCCATTGTTTTCCCCTTTATTTATGTTTTATTTTTTAATTATACTAAGTGCGTGCTGCAAATTGACTATCTCTGCATACGTTACACTTCCGCCAAACTCACCGTCCAATGTCCACATAATCGCCTCTAAGCTTTCTATGGTAATCTTTTTTGCTTTAAACTGATACATATATTCCGGATTAAATTCTCCCATCAGGTATGCTGTCACTGTCGCCTGTAAGTCAATAGGATTCGTGGGATACTTTACCAGTAATGCCTCATACATTCCATCATCAAGCTGGGCAATCTTGCTGTTGGGATTCGGAAATCCCCCAACTGTCAGGGAATTGGTAATCATCCCAATGAAAAAATCATCTTCTATGACGTTGCCGTCATATTCCACTTTCATATGATACGAAGTCAGACTTGGGACACTCCGTATTCCTTCTAAAATATACGCCATATGCCCCAGATAGTTTTTATATTCCTGGGGTGTTGTATAGGTCACTTCCGTAAAAGCGCCAAAAGCTGCCACATATACAAAATAATCCCCGTTAAAGGAACCGATATCGATAGGCTCCGGCTTATATTTTATAATGCGTTTTGCTGCCCGGATGGGATCCTTTGGAATACCCAGACTTCTTGCAAAATCATTTGTGGTACCGGATGGTATATAACCAATCGGAGTATCACAGCCGCATTTCATGCAACCCGCCACTACCTCATCCAGTGTTCCGTCCCCTCCTGCACATACAATGATATCATAAAGCCATCCTTCTTCCGAAATAATCCGTGTAGCATCCCCCTTTGCCTGTGTGGGATAAACTCTTACATTATAATCCGCTTTTACAAATAAATCCACAATATCAAATAATTTTCCTTTTATGTGCTTCCGACCTGCTGACGGATTCACGATAAATAACAGATTCTTCATAAAACAAACATATCCTCCCGGCAAATATATCATTCATCATATCCATTGGGATTCCCCGATTGCCATCTCCATGTATCTTCACACATCTTATCTATTCCATATAATGCCTTCCATCCAAGTTCCTTCTCTGCTTTTGATGGATCCGAATAACAGATAGGAATATCTCCCGGACGCCTTGGTGCAATCGTATATGGAATCTCCCTTCCACATGCCTTTTCAAAATTTTTGATAATCTCCAGTACAGAATACCCCTTTCCGGTTCCCAGATTATATATGACCAGTCCCGGATTCTCCATTAGTTTCTTAACTGCACTGACGTGCCCTCTTGCCAGATCCACGACATGGATATAATCCCTGACTCCCGTTCCGTCAGGAGTAGGATAATCATTGCCAAACACATTTACCTTTTCCAAAACCCCAGCCGCCACTTTTGCGACATATGGCAATAAATTATTGGGAATTCCGTTTGGTGCCTCTCCAATCAGACCGCTTTCATGTGCCCCTATCGGATTAAAATACCGCAGCAGTGCAATATCAAAAGAATTGTCTGCCTTGTAAATATCTGTCAATATCTCTTCCAGCATTAATTTGGTCCTGCCATAAGGGTTCGTTACCCCCCCAACTTTATCATCCTCTGTAATTGGAACTGTTTCCGGTTCGCCATATACCGTAGCAGAAGAAGAAAATACGATCTTTTTTACATTATATTTTTTCATCATTTTAATAAGATTAAGTGTACCACTGATATTGTTATCATAATATTCATAAGGCTTCTCGCATGATTCCCCTACCGCCTTAAGACCTGCAAAATGTATGATGACATCAATCTTATTTTGGGAAAATATAGTATCAAGCCCCTCCGAATCTTTCATATCTGTCTCGTAAAATCTGATTTTCTTCCCGGTTATCTTCTCTACTCTGGCTATGGATTCTTTGTTGGAATTGCAGAGATTATCCATAGCAATTACATCATAACCCTCCTGTAACAATTCAACATTTGTATGACTTGCAATATACCCTGCACCACCTGTTACCAGTATCGTCATGATCAAACCTCCATATATTATAGAATTAGTATATTATCCTCCATACAGCCAAAACTGACTTTTATTAAATATATATCGTTTTATTATACCTCAATCTCCTTATACAATGCAAGAAAAAAGGCTATAGTTTAGAAAAGTTTCAGAAAAAATGGGGGTTGTTGTATTAGATTTTTTTCTTTCTTAAATACAACAGCCCCATTTTTTATAGTTTTATTCTTTTCCTGTTCTTTTCAGCTTTTCTGAAACGGCTTTCACCGGATGCTTCATTTTATACCTGATATTATTAATATGTTGTTTTTGAACCTCTAACTGCTCCTTTAAAGCCTTATCCTTTTCTTTTAAAGCCCTGTTTTCCTCCATAAGATATGAAACAGTCGTTCCAAAAAAGCGGATCATATCCCTTATCATCTGCTCGTTATCAATCTGCCATTTCCCACCAGTCAGATAAGTATCATCAAATAAATCCCCATCTTTTCCAAGATACTCCTGTACAATTTTTGCATTCCCTTCCTTGAATTGTTCCAGAAATCTCTTATTCTCTTCCTCGGAAAACATACTGTTTCTGCCTTCCTCGGGATTTTCCTCTGATAACTGTGTTAACACTTTTCTAAAATAATCGTTTTTCTGCTTACTCAGATCTGGCATCATATTCAGAATTCTTTTTATCTCAATATTATTCTTTGTAAGACTAGGATTTTGCATGGAATCCAAAACTCTGTAATCCTCTGTATATTTCAGATGAAGGGTCTCCAAAAAATCTGACTGGATAGTACCTCCTGCAAAATGCCTCTTATCAAATAGTCTGACTGTAATATTTTCTTTTCCAACATACGCAGATATCTGGGTAAGAATATCATAATAATCCAATTTGATGTATGGAAGCTTTTCCACGACCTCTCCCCAGCTTAGTACGGAAGAGGCAAGCATCCCTTCCTTTACCTGCTGATTCCACCATGAAAACAGAAAATCATCCTGTCTTCTCAGATAAACAATCACCTTCACTGCTATCTCTTTTCCCTTAAAACCTTCCTTCAGCCTTTCCCAGCAATTTGTATCCTGAAAAAATCCCCGATTCCAGATTCCTTCATCAGAGAGAATGATATTGTCATATTTCTCAAATAGACTAAGGATTTTCCCAATTCCTTCCCTAACAATCTCCTGTTCCTGGTCATACTGTCTGTTCCCATTTTCATCTTTTATTCTTCCAACCAAAAAATGAGCATTGCGGTATTTTTGAACATTGGAAAATCTATATTCAAATAACGGATAACAATACCCTTGTTTTTTCAACTCTTCCCGGTTATCCCAGCAAAAGTTCTGAATCGACGTAGTCGCTGTTTTGGGAGTTCCAATATGCAGATAAAGTGTTTTCATGTCTGTCTCCTCCTAAATTTGTAACCAATTTTGCTTTGCAGACTTCGTCTGATGCAATAGTCGCCAAATGTTTATACAAGTATCTACGCTTGGCTCGTTATTCGCACAAATTGATAGCCTGCTTGCCCGCCTTTTGCGAAACAGCTTTTAGTGCGGGCAATTCTCGTCTCGTAGATTTTCATAATCTACACTACCTCTCATATCAATGTAAAAGACCGCCAGCTGCCTATTTTTCTTAAAAATATCGTTCCAATTCTTTCATAATATGGTCAACACATTCATTCAATGTATATTTACTGGTATCAACCGTAATTTCAGCTTGCTCTGGAACTTCATACGGACTCGAAACACCTGTAAAATTCGAAATCATACCCGCTTTGGCCTTCTGATATAATCCCTTAACATCTCTTCGTTCACACTCTTCTAATGGAGTACTGACATAAATCTCAACAAAAGAATCTCCAATGATTTCCCTTGCCATTCTTCTGTCAAGACGATAAGGGGAAATGAAAGAAGTGAGGACTATCAGACCTGCGTCATTCATGAGCTTGGAAACTTCGGCAACACGCCTGATATTTTCTGCCCTGTCATTTTCTTTAAAGCCAAGATTCTTATTCAGTCCCATTCTTACATTGTCTCCATCCAAAAGCATCGTATGTCTGCCCATTGAAAACAATCTTTTTTCCAGCTCATTGGCAAGTGTGGATTTACCCGCTCCGGACAAGCCCGTCATCCACACGGTCATCGCTTTTTGCTGCATCTGGTTTTCCCTGATTTCCCTTGTGATATCCATTTCCTGCCACTTTAAGTTATTGCCTCTGGAAAGTGGATGCATCACCACTCCGCCAGCAGCAGTGGCATGTGAAATCCTGTCAATGAGGATAAATGAACCAAGCGGTTTATTATTTGAAAAGCGGTCAAAAACAATCTTACTTCCAGTAGATATTTCACAAACTGCAATCTCATTCTTATATATCTCATCAGAATGTACTTCTGCTCCAGTATTGACATCAATCTTATACTTAATCCGCATAATTGTCGCCGGTATCAGCTGCGTTCCCAGCTTTAACAGAAAATTCCTTCCTGCCGCCAGATTTTTTTCATCCATCCATAACAGGGACACGACAAATAGCGAACCTACTTCCAATCCAGCATCCTTTTGCAGAACACAGCCCCTTGAAATATCTACCTCGGTATCCAGCTGGACCGTTACTGCATATCCCCTGCTGCTGCTTTCTACTTCCTTATCTCCCTGTAAAATCCCGGTCACAACCGCTTTTTCCATACTCGGCATTACGGTAACCATATCCCCTGTCGAAATGCTTCCTGAGGCGATCGTTCCCTGAAATCCTCTGAAACTATGATCAGGACGACACACCCGTTGAACCGGCATCGTAAATTCTTCCTGTTCGTTTACCTCTGTCACATCAATCTGCTCCAGATAAGAAAGCAGTGTCATGCCGTTATACCATCTCATATTGTCAGATCTCTTGACAATATTGTCCCCCTCAGTTGCAGATACCGGTATGATACACAAAGATTCATATTCAAATTCTGCCATCAATATCTTAATATTTTTTTGTATCTTCAGGAATTTTTGCTGGTCATAATGGATAATATCCATCTTATTAACAGCAAAAACAAAATGCTTAATCCCCATAAGGGCACAGATTCTGGCATGTCGCTTTGTTTGAAGCAGCACTCCCTGACTGGCATCCACCAAAATAACAGCCAAAGACGCAAAAGACGCCCCAACTGCCATGTTTCTTGTATACTCCTCGTGTCCCGGAGTATCTGCCACAATAAAGCTTCTATTTTCCGTAGAGAAATAACGGTAGGCAACATCTATCGTAATCCCCTGTTCCCTTTCTGCCATTAATCCGTCCAGCAAAAGGGAATAGTCTATTTTCCCTTCTCTGGAGCCCACTTTGGAATCCAGTTCCAGTGCTCTTTTCTGGTCTGCAAAAATCAGTTTGGCATCATATAATAAATGTCCGATCAAAGTAGATTTTCCGTCATCAACGCTTCCACATGTAATAAATTTCAGGAGCTTATCATTCATAATTAAAAATACCCCTCTCTCTTTCTTTTTTCCATACTGGCACTCCCGCCATCCGAATCAATCACCCGGCTTGTCCGTTCTGACTCAACAGAAGCCAGCGTCTCTTCAATGATCTCATCCAGAGTGACCGCATTTGATTCTACTGCTCCTGAAAGAGGATAGCACCCAAGGGTTCTAAAACGAACCATTTTATTCTCAACAACTTCATCCGGTCGTAGCTGCATCCTTTCATCATCCACCATGATCAGATTGCCGTCCCTCATTACTACAGGCCGCTCGGCTGCATAGTATAACGATACGATGGGAATATCTTCCCGCTTAATATATTGCCAGATATCTTTTTCCGTCCAGTTCGAAAGGGGGAATACCCTTATACTTTCTCCTTTATTGATCTGGGTATTATAAAAATTCCACAACTCCGGCCGCTGATTTTTCGGATCCCATGCATGATTCTCGTTACGGAATGAAAATACTCTTTCCTTTGCCCTGGATTTCTCCTCATCACGCCTTCCACCACCAAACGCAGCCGTAAATCCATACTTGTCAAGGGCCTGCTTAAGAGCCTGTGTTTTCATGATGTCTGTATAAGATGCACCATGATCAAAGGGATTGATTCCCTGTGCAATCCCCTCCTGATTGATATATTCAATCATTTCTATCCCCAGCTGCTTTGCCGTTTCATCCCGAAAGCTTATCATTTCTTTAAATTTCCACGTTGTATTGACATGCAAAAAAGGAAATGGCGGCTTTTCGGGATAAAATGCTTTCATCGCCAGATGAAGCATAACCGATGAATCTTTTCCGATTGAATACATCATTACCGGTTTCTCACACTCCGCAGCAACCTCCCGCATAATATAAATCGCTTCTGCCTCTAACTCTTCCAAATGATCCATGCATCTTCTCCTTCATTGATATTAAATGCGGCTCACTTTGTCTGCCAAATATCTCATAATTCGGGGATAATGACATTTACCGCATCCAGATATAACCATAATTTATTATAATATATAAAAGTTGTGTAATCAAAATGAAATACAAAAAAATCCCCGGCTATTTGGAATAGCGCACCAGAAATGCTTCATACCCCTCTCTTCTAAGCTTACAGCTGGGACAATGTCCGCATCCATCCCCTTTTATGCCATTATAACAGGTAAGTGTCATATTCCGAACAAAATCAAGTCCTCCCAGATCATCTGCCAATTTCCATGTATCCGCCTTATCAATCCACATAAGCGGTGTTTCTATACAGAATGTATAATCCATTGCCAGATTAAGCGTTGTATTTAAAGATTTTATAAATACATCCCGGCAATCCGGATAACCCGAAAAATCACTCTGTGACACGCCCGTGATCAAATCCGTAATTCCTCTTTGCTTCGCAAAAACAGCCGCAAACGTTAAAAATAGCATGTTTCTTCCATCCACAACGCTGTTTGGTGCCCCAACATCTGGTGCATTTTCATCTACGATTATATCCTCTCTGGTGAGTGAATTAGGGGCTAACTGATTAAGTAGTTCCATATCAAGAACCTGCCATTCCACACCCAGCTTTTCCGTAATCTCTTTTGCACACTCAAGCTCTGCCTTATGTCTTTGTCCGTAATCAAAAGAAACTGCTATCACCTTCTGATATCTCTTAAGTGCCCATAACAGACAGGTAGTACTGTCCTGTCCGCCGCTAAATACTACCAGTGCACTTTCCTTATTCCTTGTATTCATATTCATGTCATGTATTCTCCTACCTGTAATCTATTCTGCTATGCAGTCTGCATCATTATTCCTATTTTACCATAAGAAGCAGCTTATTCTGAAGTGCTTCCTCTTCCTCAAATCTCCCCAAAAAAGTGGTGGTCATAGTTTTGGCGGCTGTCTTCTTGATTCCTCTTGCCGTCATACAGCTATGGTTTCCCTCAATATAAACAGCTACATCGTCAGAGCCGGTTGCCTTCCTGATAACCTCCGCTATATCTGTTCCAATCCGTTCCTGAAGCTGCAGGCGTTTTGCCACCATATCTGCAATTCTCGCAATCTTACTAAGTCCGATCACTTTCCCTTTGGGAATATAAGCAACACTCACCTTCATGTCATACATAAGTGCCAAATGATGTTCGCAATAACTGAATATCTCTATATCCTTTACTACTACCATATCCTTATCATTTCCCGACGGAATATCAAAATTTTTCGAAAACATTTCTGCAATCTCATCATTTGTATAATTCATTCCCTCAAATACTTCGGCATACATCCTGGCAACCCGTTCCGGAGTATCTTTTATCCCCTCTCTATCGGGGTCATCACCCAACGCAATCAAAATTCCTCTGATATGTTCCTTTATTGCATTCTGGTCTATCGCCATTTTGTTCTCCTTTCCATTACACACCTCTTTTATCCGGATCCCAGATAAATTTGTGAAGTTGCAACTGTATATTTACATCATTCATATTCTGCTCAACCAGATATTCTACCATCTGTGCTGCTTCCATTACACCAAAGCAGGGACTTAAATAAATCCCACAGCCTTTTTCTATCAATTGATAAGTCTTGATTATCTTCCGGCTAAAAATCAAATCCTCTTTACTTCCCACAACAAATTTCACAGTATCCAAAGCCCTTACATTTCTGTAATTGGAAAGGCACATATTCTGTTCCATTCCGCTTACCGGTAATTTGTAATCCAGCGTAAAGGAAACATTATCCTTTTCTCCGTTTTTTTCTGCCAGCTCCCTGTTATCATCCTCTGCCTCTGGCAAAAAGGGATTAATATCTATACTTCCGTTTGTCTCAACTTCAACAAGAATCTCCTTATCGTTCCGCAGCAATCTTAACAGCTCCTTTATATCCTTTTGCAGCAGCGGCTCGCCTCCGGTCAGGGTAACGTTTTTTATTCCCGATTTTTTTATCATCTGGTACAGTGTTCCCTCGTCATAAATCTCATAATCCGCATCCTGCTCATTTGCCCACCTGGTATCACAATATGAACAGGACAGATTACAACCTGCAAAACGGATAAAATATGCCAGTTGTCCGGCTCTTTTTCCTTCACCGTTAATACTTGCAAATTGTTCCACTACATGAAATTCTCCCATAACTTCTCCTTATCTGCTATATCCTGCACAATTATTTGGGGTCTCATACACTTTCACCAAGACCACCTGATACTCTTTTTCATCCATTGCATCATAGAAATATTCTGCCAGATTTTCAGCAGTTGGACGAAACGGCAGCTCTATTATACGAAATTCCTCCTCCAGCAATGCCTTTTTTGTAGACTCCTTAAGACTTCCTTTCTCAATCACCAGACTATGGTCCAGTTCATCCGCCAGTCGGTTTAAATCCTCTTTTAAATCTTTAAAATCAACCACCATTCCACGGTTCTGCCCCGTTTCCGCTATTTCCTCAGATCCCACCGTAACTTCTACAACCCACCGGTGTCCGTGAATGTTACTGCATTTCCCTTCATATCCCTTTAAAAAATGTGCACTGTCAAAGCTTGCATTTGCCTGTAATGTATACATATCTTTCCCCTTTTCCCGACCTTTCTAAATCAGACAATCCAAAACAGTTTTAAAAGTCAAAAGCACCTATATCCAAACTATACCTGAATATAAGTGCTTTTTTGCATAATAATGACATCATTGTTTTCTATCACTTTATTCAGCCCTAGTTTTGTTTAAAGACAGGATGGTACTAATGAACTGTCTGCCAATTCCGATTCGTTCATATTAGATGTTTCAATGAAATATTTTAAAGTCCTAAAATATTACAAACCGTCGTTTTCATCTCACTCTTATCACATACTGTATCATGTAATACTTCTGCACTGCGAATATCTTCAATTGCCTGCGGTATCTTAACACCTGACAATCTGTTTAATTCGTCTACCAATTCAAAATCAGACTGGGAAGCATATTTCCCATCAATCGCTTCCATAACGCTTCTGGTAAATTTATATGGGCTTGCAGTAGATGCGATCACCGTAGGCGTCTGGTCTCCTGTTACGTCCACATATTTGTCATAAACAGCAGCTGCTACAGCAGTATGGGTATCCATAATATAATGATCTGACTCATATACCTTTTTAATTGTCCTGGCAGTCTCTTCCTCACTTGCGTAATTTCCGTAAAATTCAGATAAATTCTTTCTCATCTCATCCGTAATTTCATATCTTCCTTCCACAACAAGCTCTTCCATAAGCTTTGCATTTTTATCAGAATCATCCCCTGCAATACGATAGATCAATCTCTCTAAATTACTGGAAATAAGAATATCCATGGACGGAGATGTAGTTAAGATAAAGTCCCTGTTCTTATCATATATCCCTGTCTCAAAAAAATCATACAATACTTTATTATCATTAGACGCACATATGAATTTCGCAATAGGAAGTCCCATTTCCTTTGCATAATAAGCTGCTAAAATATTCCCAAAATTCCCGGTAGGGACTACTACATTAATCTTGTCTTCCGCCTTAATCTCTCCATCTGCGATCAGACGAGTATATGCATAAACATAGTAAACCATCTGCGGTACAAGCCGCCCGATATTAATGGAATTTGCAGAAGAAAACTGGAATCCCTTTTCATCCATAATCTTTGCAAGTTCTTTATCATTAAACATATTCTTGACACCTGTCTGGGCATCATCAAAATTGCCAATAATCCCGACAACTGCCGTATTATCCCCTTTCTGGGTTACCATCTGTTTTTCCTGAATCGGACTTACCCCATTTTTCGGATAAAATACGATGATTCTGGTACCCGGTACATCCGCAAACCCTGCAAGTGCTGCTTTGCCAGTATCACCGGAAGTTGCGGTTAAAATAACAATATCATTTTTTACATTATTCTTTTTTGCAGAAGTAACCAGTAAATACGGCAATATGGAAAGTGCCATATCTTTAAACGCAATGGTCGCACCATGGAACAATTCCAGATAATGTGCACCTGCTTTTTTTACCAGCGGAGCAATGCAAGGTGTATCAAATTTTTCATCATATGCACTGTTAATGCAATATTTCAATTCTTCTTCCGTAAAATCCGTCAGCATACGACTCATCACCTCGTATGCCACTTCCTGATAACCCATTTTTGCCAGATTATTGAAATCCACATCCAATGCAGGAATGCTATCCGGTACAAAAAGACCTCCACCTTCTGCCAAACCCTTTAATATCGCCTGAGACGCAGTTGCTGTTTCTTTACTGTTACGTGTACTTTTGTAAGTTACTGCCATTTTGTTTATCCTCTTTTCTTAAAATGATTCTATATCCAGCATTACTTTGCTTTCATTGCAAAATTGTATCCGTATCATACATCTTCTGTCTAATCTGCAAGATAGACCTCCATGGTTCTTCTTCCCCATCGGAGCGCCTCACTGTGTGTCATAAAAAACATATCTATTCTTTTGCCCTTAATAGCACCGCCTCTGTCTTCTGCCACATAAACCTGTCCGTTGATCACAACCTTTGTTCCAAATGGGATCACACTGGTATCTACCGCAATTGTATGGTTGGAGGTAGGAACCGTTCCACTTGCAGTACGGTTGCCGCCTGAATATACACCGCAGCATACACGGCAGGTACAGTATGCCGTAATCACAAATTTCCCTAAACTGTCACCGTGGGTCGACGCATATACGGGTTCTCCTTTCTTACCACCTTTAGAAGCTGTATCACCGGAACCGGTATTCCCGCTGCCTCCGGTACTGACCGTAGAATTCCCCTCTTCCTTTTCGCGGATCTGCTGTGCGACCATTCTTATTTTAGCCTCTTTCGCCATCTGAGCCAGCCTTGCTGCTTCTTTGGCAATCTTTTCTGCCTCTTCCCTTTGTGCCTTAGCCTGCTGGTAAGCCAGCTTATCTGCTGTTTTTTCACTCATGGCTGTCAGATTATTGATGGCACGAATCTCTTCCATCCTTTCAAATTCATACCGTGCATCCAGAGTATCCATCTGGGCCAGAAGCAGATCATCCATATATCCATATTTCATCACATCATAGCTTACCTTCTGGACCTTTTTCATGGTACAGCCGGAATAGTTTAAGTTGCCGGCAGCTACAGAAATACTGCTTAATTTCCCCGGCACCTCATCCGCAGTCACTATTACCCTGTACCCAAATACCGCTATCAGGCCTGCAAAAAGAAAAAGTACAAGAATCCATATGATAGTCTTTAAATTACCTTTTTTTTTCATTCCAGATCACCTTATTCCTTAGCACACAACCTTTTTCCTAATAGACATATACGCTTAAATTATATTGTTTCACAAACAAAAGGTCAAGCATTTTATATTTCATTATTATCTATTATAATATACAGACAAGAGCGTATCTTATAATATAAAGGAGAATACACATATGCCAAATTTTCCCGGTGTCACAAAAGCCCAAAGAAAAGACGGAAGTATCTATTACCGTTCTTCTATCACCATTTTGTCAAAACATATAAGCTTAGGCAGTTTCAACTCTCCCCAAAAGGCAGGGAAAGCCTATACGGAAGCCTGCAATATCATACGTAAGAAACAATATCAGCTGACAGACTACACAGAAGATTTTGCTCTGGATTTTAGTAAATTCATAGTCTTAATGAATTACAGAAATTCAGGAATTTATTTTAAAACCCCTATTTACCTGCAAACAGGTTTTTTCTATTACTATCTTGCTCCTGACAGATTTCTTATTTTTGACAGGGAAGACCTGTTCTTCTATGCCAACCATAAAATCCAAATCCGCGGAGGTTATTTTTTTATCTGTGACTATGGGAGCCAGTATAGCATTCTTTCCCGTTATGGTATCAAAAACTATGCTAAAAAAGGGATTGATTATATATTCGTAAATCACAACGAATGCGATTTCCGGTACGAAAATATCAAAATAATAAACGAATATATGGGCGTAACACGCATAGAACAAAACGGACAGGTTTTCTATGAATGCGTCATCCATATCCATGGTAATTATCTCGTTGGGCGGTATGCAGACAAAATCACCGCTGCCATAGCCTACAACAAAGCTGTAGATATCTTAGCCGGCAATGGCATTCATAAAAAATATGTAAAAAATTACATTAATGAATATTCCACAAAAAAATACCAAAACGCATATGAACAAATACCTGTCTCCGAGCGTATTTTGCACTATACAGAGAAAATGATTGAAGAAACCTGAATGTTATGCTAAAATCAAGACCGACTCAGACAAATGATCGCGGCTGCAACAGCCGAAAGGCGGCAGGTGAGGAAAGTCCGGGCTTCATAGGGCAGGGTGCCGGATAACGTCCGGTGGAGGCGACTCCCAGGCTAGTGCAACAGAAATATACCGCCATTTTTATGGTAAGGGTGGAAAGGCGAGGTAAGAGCTCACCGCTGTTTTGGTAACAAAACAGGCTCTGTAAACCCCACTCGAAGCAAGACCGAACAGGGAACAATGTGGCGGCCCGTCACGTTCCCGGGTAGGTCGCTTGAACCTGTCGGCAACGGCAGGTCTAGATAGATGATCATTCAACGACATAACCCGGCTTATCGTCTGAGTCATCTTTCAAACAAACAAAGGGACTGTAGCAAAAAGAGAAATTATCTCAGTGCTTAAGTCCCTTCTAAATTATATATCCTATTTCTAAGCAACACGCAGATCGGCTCATTACCCGCTGGAATTATCGTGCCTGATTTAAAAGCGCTTTACCTTCCTGCCAGTAAAAACAATAATCAATCAAACTGACAGACGTATGCGGATACCTGGAAAGCAGTTCATCTCTTGAATATGTCCCTGCACAAATCTCAGCGATTATCGTCCGGATTTCCCATATGATGTCCTGCCTGGTATCATTATCCAGTAAAGAAAATATGTACTGACTCTTGTAGGGCAGATGCGCATAAATATCTGACACCATCCTGTCTACTGAAACATTCTGGTTCCTGTAATCATCAATAAGTTCAAAAACCTGATACTTCTCATCATTAGGGATTCCTGCATGCCTTGCAATCAGCATAGAGCAAAGCTCTTCTACACTATTACCGCAATAATCAAATTTATCTATATTATAATCTGCAAATGTGTCCAGCAAAAGCTGAAAATGATGTCTTAATTGATACTGCGGAAGTCCTGCACAAAAATCTGTCAGTTCATCATGAATCCCGTTCTCTTCATTCCAGTAAATCAATGCATATACCCAATACACCAGATAACATATCATGATATCCCCAATACCCTCTTTGCGTTCCGTAAAAGAAAAGGCTGATTTAAGTTTGGCGCCTAAGCTTTTAAAATCAGTCTCGCTAAGAGTCATATCGCTTAACAGCCTGATATTCGGTATCTGCTTTTCAAAATACTCTTTCATCTGTGGTAAGTCGAATTTTTGTCCTGATGTACCCATAAAACAGCCCTCCTTAAAGAATAAAATACTAAATTTTAACACTCTTATTATAACATATGCGAATTAATTTGTCACTATATTGCACAATTTCTTTTAGTATTTTTATAATTATTTCACAAAATATTCCAACATTATTGGTTATGCGACAAAAGTTGCATAACTTAACAGAATGCCTTACACTGGAAAACAGCTTCCTCCTACAAATTCTCTTAATATACTGTTATTGGGTATATTTTCGGAACTGATTCCCAGAAAATAATCCAGAAATTTAAGCAGTCTTTTCGCTTCCTGATATTCCTTTGCCTCACGGGGAATCGCAAAAAGCAGCGGCTCCACATAGGGTTTTATCACACTTAACTCATAAATCAGTGCAGAATTAAACATAACATCTGCTTCTTCCTGATACGGAAAAATATTATGTTCCTCCCCACGTCTTACGGAAGCCCACATTTCTATAGTTTTTTGTGCACTGTTCCCCCTCGTTCTGGCATCTCTTACGATTCTTCTGATCAGCCGCCCATCCGTCGTGGCAATCCGGTTATGTTCATCCACATTCAGCTGGGTCAGTGCACTGATATATATTTTAAATTTACTGTTCTCAGGCAGTTTTTCTGACATTACCGGATTCAGCCCGTGAATCCCTTCAATTACCAATACATCATTTTGCTGAAGCTTTAACTTATCTCCCCTGTATTCTCTCTTTCCCAACAGAAAATTAAAAGTAGGCATTGAAATCTCTTCCCCATTTAACAGCTTTGCCATATCCTCATTAAACGTCTTAACATCCATAGCTTCTATACACTCGAAATCATAATTGCCATCTGCATCTTTCGGTGTCAGTTCCCTGTTTACAAAATAATTATCCAAAGCGATTGGATGTGGTGACATCCCCATGGCTCTCAACTGAATACTAAGCCGATGGGAAAATGATGTTTTCCCCGACGAACTGGGTCCTGCAATCAGTATGATTTTCTTATTCTCACGTTTGATTCTTTCCGCAATTTCAGCAATATTTTTTTCCTGAAGTGCCTCCTGCACCAGCATCAGATCATTAATTCCACCATTGGCTATCACATCATTCAATCCGCCCACTGTATCTACATTCAGCATCACGCCCCATTCATCAGACTGCTTTAAAACTTCAAACAGCTTACGCTGCGGTCTGAATTCTGGAATAAGGGACGGTTCTTTTCTGTCCGGCATTTGTAACACGAATCCGGTCTCATATGCATAGAGTGCAAAATACCGTAAATATCCGGTAGACGGCACCATAAAACCATAGTAATAATCCTCAAAATCTTCCAGACAATATGCATTGGCATTGGAAGCACGGCGATATCTGAACAAACGTACCTTATCCGTTCTTCCCTGTGCAGTAAACCGTTTCATCAGGTCATATGACTGGTATGTATGTTTTTCAATGGGTATATCTGCCTCTACCAGTTCTTTCATCTTAGATGCCACTTCATCCAAAAGCTGCTGCGACACCTGTTCCTTTTTGCTGTCCAGTTCACAATAAAAACCTTTCCCCAGAGAGAAAAGCACGCGGATTCTTCCCGTCGTCCCCTTTTCTTTTAAAACCTCCCTGAATGCTTTCATCATCATTAAAATCATGCTTCTTTTATATGTATCAAAACCAATTTTATCTGCTGTATTCACAAAAGAAATCTCTGCCGGCTCTTTTACTTTTTTATACAGTTCACACAAGTGACCGTTCCTATAAGCCAGTACAATCTCTCCCTTTTCGCAAACTCCATACTTCTTTGCAATCTCCTCCAGACGGGTTCCTTCTTCTATCTCATATTCACAATGATCAATATTTATCGTAATCATACTCATCGTTCTCCCTTCCTTAAAGTACTTTGACCGGACATCCCATATCAGCTTCTATCAGCAATAAATCTTCTCCGGGTATTTCACGCAGAAAACTTCCTAAAAAGGAAATAAAAATATGTTCCAGACCATAGTGTGTCGCATCAATCACACTGATTCCCATATCCATTGCATCCAGACCTTCATGGTGCCCGAAATCCCCGGTAAGATAAAGAGAATATCCCTTTTCCCTGACTGTTTGCAGTTCGCTCTTGCCTGAACCCGGCATTACTGCAATTTCATCATATACCCTGTCTGCATCTTCCTTTCTTTGGTAAAGCATGACAAACGGAATCCGAAACCTTTCTTTTACATAGCTTGCCGCTTCTTTTGCTGTCATTGGTCTTGGAAGTTTCCCAAAACGTCCCATCCCTGTTTCTCCGTCCTCTTCACATACAATTGGACTGGTATCCGACAAATTCAGATACTGTTTTCCTGCCGCCAGCTCTGCCATTCCTCCTGCTGTATCAAAATTTGTATGCATCGCATAATAACAGATTCCATGTTCTGCAAGTGTTAACACCTTTTCACCAGTAAATTGTTCCTCATTCACCTGCTTTATGGCAGAAAAAATCATCGGATGATGCGTAATCAGCATATCCACATTCTCTTTCACCGCATAGTCAATTACTTCCTTCGACGCATCCAGTGCAATCATGATTTTTTGTACTTCTTTATCCGCACGTCCCACCAGCAGTCCCACATTATCCCATGAACAGGCATATGACTTTGGCGAGAGCTGTTCCAGCTTCTTAATTATTTCACTGCATTTCATCTATCTGTCACCACCTATGTATTTTTATAATATTCCATTGCCGATAAATTTATGGCAATCTCCTTTTTCACGGAATCCATTCGTTCCAGTGTTTTTTCCGGCACAAAAGTCCCGCTTTCTCCTGCTTTTTTTATTGTCTGCTGCAATCCGGCAAGAATATTATCCAAAACCCTGTTCTCTTTTTGCAGATAACTCTGCAAAACAGCACATCTGGTCTCCAAATTATACTTACCATACAACCATTCTGCATCCGAAAAGCATCCGTCCTTCTTCCCTGGCATGGCTTTTAGCACCGTATAATATTTCCCTTCCTCTTCTAACATTGTTTCCTGCACAATATGATATGCCTGTGTATGCAAAAATATCCTCACTTCACGAATATCCGACTGTGGCTGCAAAATCAAAGCCGGGGGCTTATTCGCATCCAATAAAACATTTTTTCCTTTTTCCAGAATGCTTTTTATCAGTAATCCACCCATTCCTGCAATGATAATGGTATCTGCCTCTCCAATGTCCAGTTTATCCAGCCCATCACTCAAACGAAGGTCTATCTTTTCTTCCATGGCATAAGCTTTTACATTTCTCTTTGCAATTTCAAGAGGTCCCCTGCGAACATCCATGGCAATCACCTGGCTGGCAAGACTTCTCTTTATCAGAGCAATAGATATATAAGCATGATCACATCCAACATCAGCAACAGTAAAGGACTGCGGCGAAATCATATTCACCACAGCCTCCATTCTTTTCGATAACACCAGATCTTTCATATTATTTACCCAGTTGTCCTATTCCAAATAATCCCTTAATTTCCTGCTACGGCTGGGATGTCTCAATTTACGCAATGCCTTCGCTTCAATCTGACGAATCCGCTCTCTTGTCACATTAAACACCTTGCCTACCTCCTCCAAGGTTCTAGCACGTCCATCATCCAAACCAAACCGAAGTCTCAATACTTTCTGTTCCCTTTCCGTCAACGTTGACAATACCTCCACTAGCTGTTCTTTTAACAGCGTAAATGCAGCTGCATCCGCAGGTACAGGAACATTCTCATCCTGAATAAAGTCTCCCAAATGGCTGTCCTCTTCCTCACCAATTGGTGTTTCAAGAGAAACCGGCTCCTGGGAAATCTTAAGAATCTCCCTTACTCTCTCCACTGGTATATCCATCTGTTCGGCGATTTCTTCCGGTAACGGCTCCCTTCCCAATTCCTGTAACAGCTGACGTGATACCCGAATCAGTTTATTGATCGTCTCTACCATATGGACAGGAATACGAATTGTCCTTGCCTGATCTGCAATCGCTCTCGTAATCGCCTGTCTGATCCACCATGTAGCATAAGTAGAAAATTTATATCCCTTACGGTAATCAAATTTTTCGACCGCTTTGATCAATCCAAGATTACCCTCCTGGATCAGATCCAGAAACAGCATACCTCTTCCCACATAACGTTTTGCAATACTTACGACAAGTCGAAGGTTCGCTTCTGCCAGCTTTTTCTTGGCGTAATCCCCTTGTTCTACCAAATCTTCCAGCTGTTTTTTTGTATCTTCGTCTAAATCTCCATCATCTTCTTCCAACTGGGTCTTTGCCAAGTCTCCTGCCTCCATTTTCTGGGCCAGCACTATTTCTTCCTCTGCACTTAGAAGCGGCACCTTCCCAATCTCCTTCAAATACATTCGGACAGGATCTTCTATGTTCGTACCTTCCGGGATAGATAAATCAATTTTCTCGACTGCAAGCTCCTCATCCCCCTCTACTTCCAAAAGGGCATCTTCATCAGGTTCTTCATCTACCTCTGAAATCGTTAAAACATCTACCTTGTTTGCCTCAAGAAAATCAAAGATTTCTACCATACGCTCTGTTGTCAGTTCCACTTCCTTACTGCCAGCAAAACATGCTATTATTTCATTGTCCTCAATTACATTTTTCTTTTTCTTTGCAAGAACAAGCAATTCTTTTAATTTGTCCTGAAACTTTTCATCTTCTGCAATATTTTTTTGTTCTTCCATTTTTCCATCCTTCCTTAAAATAGCTGTTTTAAGCCTTTCTCTATTTTCTGTGCCAATATATTTTATATATATCAAACTATAAAATAATTTGTAATTTATCTATCTGCGCTTTCGCAAGCATCAGCTGTCCGGTCTTTACCAGGTCTCCCTTTGCATGTTCTATCTGATGCTGTATGCTTCGATGTCTGATACTCCGTACCAAATCCGTTATTACTTTGGATTTCTCATTCTGCGCAATCTCCATATCAAAGTCCTGCTGCATAATTGCCGATACCTTTTCATGCTCCTCTTTGCTCTGATAATGACTGATAATAGCCGCAGGTGTTACCTTCCCTTCATTTGCATACTGTTCAAACAGTGCTTTCACAATGTCCCGGTAGACCGGATCCAGAAAATCTTCTGCTGAAATTTTCCCTTCCAGCTTATTAAACAAAGCATTTTCATTAATCAGCCAGGTAATTAACAGTCTTTCCGTCTTTAACTGTTTTAATTCTTTTTCTTCCTCCGGTGATCTGCGGTTCCTGTTATCCCGGAATACCGTTGTATCGACTTTATTGACACCGGCAGTTCCAAAACGGGTAACTGCTTCTTTCAGGCTGCCGGCATCAATATCATACTGCTCCGCTACGCTGTCCACATAGTTTTTCCGTTCCATGGGGTCCATAATCACAGATAAGCGTCTTGCCGCTTCCTTTTGAAATTGCGTCCTTTCCTGTGGATCCTCTTGATTATAGTTATGAGCCAAAATATCAATTTCAAACATAATGCCGCTCTTTGCCTGTTCAATCCGCTTTTCAAAGCCCTCGTTTCCTTCTGCCTGAATCAATTCATCGGGATCCTTGTAAGGTTTTAGGGAAATCACCCTTGCAGGCATTTCAAACTCCCTCATAATTTCCAAAGCCCTGAGTGCGGCCTTGGTTCCCGCTTCATCACTGTCATACGCAAGATAAACCCTGTCCGTAAATCGCTTGACCAGATTCACCTGTCCAACGGTCAGTGCTGTTCCCAAAGATGCTACTGCATTATCAAACCCAGCCTGATGCATGGAGATGACATCCATATAACCCTCACAGAAAATAATTCCGGGTCTTTTGCTCTTTTTTGCAAGATTCAAACCATATAAATTCCGGCTTTTATCAAAAACAGGAGTATCCTGTGTATTAATATACTTTGGCTTCGCATCTCCCATCACTCTTCCGCCAAAACCTATCACCCGGTTATTCGTATCGATAATCGGATACATGACCCTGTTCCAGAAACGATCAGAAGCTCCCTGTTTTTCATCGTATTTTATAAGACCGGAATCTTTTAATTCCTCATCCTTATATCCTTTACTTTTTAAGTATTTGTATAAATCATCCCGGTATACATCAGAAAATCCCAAACCAAATTTTTGAATCGTTTCATCCGTAAGTCCCCTGTTTTTTAAATATTCCATAGCATGTGCCCCATGCTCATTTTTTAACAGATAATGAAAATAACCTGCCGCCAGTTTATTCATATCCTTAATCTTCGTACGGACATCTGCTTGATGCTTTGCTTCCGGAGTCATACTCTGTTCCGGCAGCTTTACACCTGCTCTCTCGGCCAATGCTTCCACCGCTTCCGGAAAAGAATAATTTTCATGCTCCATCAAAAAGGTATATACATTCCCTCCTACACCGCATCCAAAACAATGATACATCTGTTTTTCCCGGCTGACATGGAAAGACGGCGTCTTTTCATGATGAAATGGACAGCAGGCAGAATAAGAATTCCCTTTCTTTTTCAAATTAACATAGCTTCCTATTATATCTACAATATCATTTCGGGAACGTACCTCCTCTATCACCTCATCTGCATAGTACACCTTCTCCACCACCTGCCTTTTATCTCGAATGCTATATTGCTGTTATATATCAGCGTTTCCATCCGCTTGGTTCGAACACTTCCTGAAACTTCAATACAGCATAATTATCCGTCATGCCTGCAATATAATCACAGACCACAGTTTCTCTATCTTCTCCTGACTCTATCATCGCCAGAAATTCCTCCGGCATCATTTCCGGATGGGAATTATAATAACTGAATAATTCCTGTAACAATCTTTTTGCTTTGCCCTCTTCTCCCTTAGCCACAGGATTCGTATAAACTGTATCAAAAAGAAAACTGCGAAGCCCCGTCATTGCCTGTCTGATATCCGGTGAACATACAATGTCATTTTTCCCCTCACTATTGGCAATCACATCATGTATAATCGTGTTCAACCGGTTTCTGGTACTGTTCCCAAGCTTTTCGGTACAGCTTTGGGGAAGATTTTCTTCCTTTAGGATACCGCCCCGGATCGCATCATCTATATCATGATTGATATAAGCGATTTTATCAGCCAGCTGGACAATCTTCCCTTCCAGGGTGACCGGTGTTCCGGTTGTCTTATGATTAAGAATTCCGTCTCTGACTTCCGCTGTCAGATTAAGACCCTTTCCTTTTTTCTCCAGCCGTTCCACTACCCGGATACTCTGTTCATTATGCTTAAAGCCTCTCGAACACACCTCATTCAATGCCCTCTCTCCAGCATGTCCAAATGGTGTATGCCCCAGATCATGACCTAACGCAACAGCCTCAGTCAATTCTTCATTCAGTCTGAGTGCTCTGGCAATCGTTCTGGCGGTCTGTGCCACCTCCAGCGTATGGGTCAGACGCGTGCGGTAATGATCTCCTTCCGGCGATAAAAACACCTGTGTTTTTTGCTTTAAACGGCGGAAAGACTTACAATGCAGTATACGATCCCTGTCACGCTGATAAATTGTCCTCACATCACACATTGGTTCCGGAACATCCCTGCCCTTTGACTGGTCACTAAAAGATGCATACCCACATAAGTACTCATGCTCCCATGCCTCTAATTTTTCCCGAATGTTCATAATCCTATTACCTTTCCTCCGAAGTAAAATCTATCTATAAACACTATAACTAGTATTTTTCTGTCCATTTTTAAATATACGACACAGACTTGAAAACTCCTTTTTTTATTTATAAAAAATTTTTTAACTTCAACACAGAAAAAAACAAGCGTAACTCCAAGTCATAATCTGGAATCTGCCTGTTTAAATAAAATTCTGTCATTCATGGAATTTTTCCGCTTGTTTTTTCCTGCCTTCTGATTACTGCTATGTATCTTTTCCTCTCTGCTTTATTACCCGCCGTATCAGATACTGTATATGTTATCACATAATTACCGGTGCTTGTAAATTTTATCTTTTTATTCCGCTTTACCGCTCTTGCCATTTTTAAATACTTTTTTGTCCCTTTTTTTACAACCACCTTTATTTTTTTCGTTATATTTCCATCTATGTTATCTTCTGCCGTTGTCTTGGGCAGCCTTATTTCCTTCCCCTTTTCCACCGTCAGTTTAACTTTCCCACTCAATCTGAGCACCGGTTTCTCTTCATCTTCTGTGTTTCCCTCAGCCTGCACAATATAAGGCCTTCTAATATAATCTATACCCTGCATCCTTGAAAATCCAGCTGCCATTCCTATCACTACTGCCACTATGACTATATTTCTTTTGAATACTATGGATTGTCTAGCCCCTTCTAAAAATATTATTTTCATAGTTTCCCCGTCCTTCTTGATATTCTCTTACTACCATGGACATACTGATATCATCTGTATCTCTATATATTATAGTCATTTTAATGACTATAGTCAAGTAAAAGACTGCTTATTATGCTTATATAACATAGAAATTATTATTGTCACATTAAGGACGGTAAACTGTAACAAAAGATTGGAGGTCCGGTCATGATCACATATCATCCATTTTGGAAAACATTAAAAGAATCTTCAGAAACCACTTATACTTTGATTAACAACCATCATATATCCAGCGCCACTATAGATAAATTAAGAAAAAACAAGCCTATGAATACCACAACTTTAAATGACCTGTGCCGGATCCTCAACTGTCGTCTTGAAGATATAGCGGTTTATGTTCCATCTGACGAAGACCAGACATTATAAAAACAAGCGGTGGTCCTAATACATTTAGTTCCATCGCTTATTCCCATCTTTATCCTCTATACTCTAAAACATCTTTTCGTTCTATCCCAAGCTTTTCAAGCACTACATTTAATGCAGCCAGTGTCTCTCTCATATTTTCTTCTGTACAGTTATACCCCATATGTCCGATTCGTATGACCTCACCTGCCAGCACATCAAACGAGCCTGCCAGCATAATATCATGCTCCTCTCTCATTAACTTCAAAATATCTCCTGCCGTCGCCCCCCCTGGTATAGTAAATACCGTAACCGTATTGGAATATCCGTTTTGTGCGTATAAATGCAACCCTGCCCGCAGCAGTGCTTCTCTTGTTTTTACCGCTATCCTCTCATGGCGCTTTAAAATATCCTTATCATCCTTTATATTTTCCAATGCCTGTCTAAGTCCGTAAATATCACTTACCGGCATTGTATAAGGAAACCATTTGTTTTCATAATAATTCTTAAAGACCAGCAGATTCGCATAAAATGATGCAATCCTTGTCTTGCGGTTCTCCATCATCCTTTTCGCCTCTTCACTTATCGTCACAAGTGTAAGACCAATCGGACAGGAAATGGCTTTCTGGGAACCGCCGCAAAGAATATCAATGCGGGAAGCATCTACATTTACCTCATTTCCGAACATCCCGGAAACAGAATCCACAACCGTTAAAATACCATATTCTTTTAGCAGGGGGCAAATAACGGAAATATCATTTAACATTCCGCTGGGAGTATCGCAGTGCACGACTGTAGCATACTTAAAATCCGAATCCTTCTCCAAAAATTCCCTTAACGGATCTGCCTCAATTTCTTTTTTATAATCAGTGGTATAAAGCACCGGCTCACCGCCATAAATACTTACAAAATCTGCAAATCCCTTCCCAAACACACCATTATCGAGAACCAGTACCCGGTCTCCTGCCTCTGTAATGGAAGCAACTGCCGCCTCTAAACCCAGAATCCCTTCCCCACTTAAAATCAAACTCTCATTTTCCGTATGGAGCAGTTCACTATATAGCTCACATGTCTCTTTATAAAAATCGTAAAACTCCTGATCCAAATCTGGATTACCGGTCTCTACACTTCTTGCCATTCTGACATTTTCGGCAACCATAGTGGGACCGGGGGTCATCATCTTGTACATCTATCATCCTTCCTTTCAATCTTTATTTTTTTAAATTCTTATTTAGCTTACTGGGGACGCTTACATGGCGGGTGAGGACGGACGCAGGAATCTATGGATATAGGGTTCTACGAAAGACACACTTGCGTTCAATATTCCAACGTAACGGTACATAAGAGGCTATCCTGCAAGCAGGCTACCCTC
>CAJUFL010000009.1 GCA_910585605.1 uncultured Lachnospiraceae bacterium
TATTCCTACACATAATATCCTCCAAACGATAGCTTCACATCAAAGTATCAAATAACCTTTTTCTTCGCATGTTCCCTTTCATCATTTTTTGATATGAAATAGAATTTTTTGTATTATAGCACTTTTTATATTTAAACTCAATCATCCAGTACTATTTGTTCTCCTATATAGCATTTGTAGTTCCTATATGTAGAGATTGTATCTCGTTTAATAGGAACTTCTATCTCTGTAAAATGGAACATAACAAATTTCAGAACAGGCGGTGGACATGAATATTCTAACGCTTCGGAGCCACCGTTTTATCGCTTGAGAGCCATTTGATTTTGGTATTCTAATGCTTGAGAGCCACCACAACATCTAGTGGTCTTTGATATTTGATTTTATATAGGATCTCCTATAGATTTTGATAGAAAGCCTGGTGCTTTTAATAAATCTATAGGAGGTCTTTTATTATGTACAAAAAGACGAAACCCAGAAGCGTAATGGAGCTTCTAAACAAAAATCTAAGCGAAAGGGAGGTGGCGGCAATACTTGGATGCTCAAGAAACACAGTCTCTGAAATTAAGGAACTCTGCAGACAGCAAGGCATGACTTGGGATGACATTCAGGATATGACAGATGACGGGTTGTACGATATTTTATATCCTAAGAAATTCAAGCGGACAACAAACTATGTGCCTGTCGATTATGCATACGTACATTCAGAACTCAAGAAAACTGGAGTGACTATGAAACTGCTGTGGGAAGAGTATCGGGACAGATGCGTGAGCGAGGGCAGGGAATACTGTGCGTATCCTACATTTACTGTCAATTATTACAAATACACTGGCGAGAAGAATTATACCAGCCATATACAGCACAAGCCGGGAGTCGAGGCAGAGGTGGATTGGTCTGGTCCTACAATGTCATATGTGGACGTGGATACCGGAGAAATCATAACCGCATATCTGTTTGTCGCCACACTGCCATACAGCCAGTATGGGTATGTGGAAGCCACCACGGATATGAAAGAAAAGGCGTGGCTTGAATGCCATGTGCATATGTTTGAATTCTTTGAAGGCACGCCTGTGAAGATTGTCTGCGACAACTTGAAAACTGGTGTTGTGTCCCATCCTAAGAAGGGCGAGATCATCCTCAATGATGCATATCTGGCATTGGGGGAGTATTACATGACCGCCATCATGCCTACAGGCGTTAAAAAGCCCAAGCAGAAAGCCAGCGTAGAAGGTTCCGTAGGCAAGATTGCGACGGCTGTTATAGCAAAGCTTAGGAATGAGATATTTACATCACTTGGATCGCTAAACTCAGCTATTCGCAAGGCTGTAAAGGAGTACAATGACAGACCGTTCCAGAAAAGGGATGGAAGCAGGAGCACTGTTTTCAATACGCAGGAAAAGGCTTATCTGAGAGCCCTGCCGTCAGTCCCTTACGAGGTGTGTGAATGGTCTTACGGACATAAGGCGGGCAAGAACTCCCATATAAGCTTTAACAAGGGTCAATACTCTGTTCCCAACAGATATATTGGTTACATCACCATTTATCTCCATCTGAAGAGTCTCACCATCATTCAATTCAAAGCAATCTCTTAAAGCAATTAGATATTGATAAATGTCGCCAGCTTTGGTTAGTGTTGCATCATTAACTGCTCTTGTCACTTTCGATACCTCCTTTCAAATCCAACCATGTGCCTGAATTGCTGTTCCATTCTTTATCCCATTCTCCCTCATCCACTATCGCATCAAACACAGGCTCAATGAAAGTCTGAATCTCCGCAATTACTACCTCAAATTCAAGCGTAACATCTTTAATATTTTTCAAAAAATATCTCCACCGCTTCTGCATATCTTCATCTTCGGAAAGTGCCAGAATACGCTTAAAGCTATCTCTGTCATAAGGTGTTTCTCTTTTCTTCAATGTTTCAAAAATTGCCGCCCGCAGCTTCGCTCCCTCAAAATCGAATGTTCTTGCCAGATAATATATATCGTAAAAGTCTTTCATCCTGCCAGTCAATTCAAATCGCTGCAAGATAGCGTCAAATTTCTCTGCTATCGTACTTTCCAAAGAATAAGTTTTTATCACTGGCTTTTCAAAATCCGGAAGCTGTGTATTGATTCTCCTTTCCTCCGCTTTCGGCACAATAATATCTCCCACACTAATATCAACATTAAACGGCACACGGACATTTTTTATCTGACCGATAATTTGAGTACTGATGCCGTGGTATTTTCTCTGTGGGGAAATTTCTTCAAATCCCTTTGCTGTCATGGAAACAAAATCATTTCCTGTTGATGTCTCAATAATCTTACCAATCATACTTTTTACATCTTCTATGGAATTGGAAAATCCACGAAGCAGAAAATCAACATCTATCGTTGCCCGACTTTCAAAATTGGTAAGCGTATAGATAAACAATCCGCCTTTCAAAATAAGATTGTCTTCATAACCAGATTTTGAAAGTTTCCGCAAAAATTCCTCCTGCATAAACAACTGCAAACACTGTTGATAGCTGATTCCAGAAATCTTAGCTTTGTTTTTCAATTTTGCAAGAACAGACGCCGCCTTATCTGTCATTACAACCACACTCCAATCAAATCCTTTACACGCTTTTGCACCCGCAAAGTCTTTGCGTACTGCATAAGGTTCGGAATATTTTTTTTCTGGTCTTTTACATAGCCTTGTATTGCCTTATTAAAAATCTCTTTATCCATCTTATTCATATTCCTCAGCACATCGCAAATGGTACGGTCACGGTCATAAATATGAACTTCTTGGAAGTCAATTTCTCCTTTTGTTTTTCCAACGAAAAGCAGCTCTGGCTCAACCCGATAAGCCTTAATGAAAGGATAATCAATATTTGTACGCTTTCTGGAAGTATTTTTGTCAATGGTAATATTCCATTCAGCGGGATTCCTGTCACTGTATCTATAATAGAAAAGAGCTGTTTCCATACAAAGAACTGCATCAGGGAACAGGCGGTTGACAATAACCACCTCACTCGTACCATAGTCATCCACCCAATGGTAACAGCCCCTTTTTATTCTTTCAATCAATCCTTGTTCCAGCATACGTTGAATATCTCTATAAAACAATTTTTCATTTGTAAGCTGTGCCGTTGTCATGACATAGCCATAATCAGAAAATATTTTGCTTAGTATTCTTATATCATTTTGTGTTAGCATTATTTCCTCCTTCTGACACATTTACTGCGTCATTCAGGTAGATTTGGAAGTTTACTTCCAAACTTTCACCTCTGCACTAAAATACGCATAAATTTTTTATCTCTTGTGTGCTTTACTACATTATATCTATTCAACGCAAAAAAATCAAGCGAATCAAATCGAACAACTTCAAATCTTATACTTGTGTGATTTACTTCAAAAAATCAGACCTACTTGTCCATAATAAAACAAATAGGTCTGAAACATTTTAACCTGCTATATCAAATCTCATTAAATCAATGTCATATATAGTTATCATTCTTTCCGTATCTCTAACCCCGATAGAATAAGGCTTTCCGACATTCCCCGCATTCTCATTTTCATCATATTTCTTTATCCTCTCAAACGTCGAAAAGCTATGTATCGGGAATCCCACCGCATCATGCCCGTCCCAAAATACAGTAAGCGGAACATTACCGATGCTTCTCTGGGAACTGAGGAACTGGGGCACGAGGAGCTGGTATCCACCATTATTACCCAGCTTACCAAAAATCTTACCATGAAAGAAATCGAAGATTCCGGATTTTATCAATATTATGTAGACCATACTATCGGAATCTGGCCACAGGCTGCCAGCGGTACACCGTTTTCGGTTACTACTCTTCAGTCTACCGGAGATCCTATTACCGATCTGCATGAAGATATGGCAGCTGAACAAAAAGCCCGCCTGACTTATGACAACATACTCCGACTCTGCAAGGATGAACCGGATGTTTATGACGCCATTAAGTTCTTAAGAGAACGCGAAATGGTACATTATCAAAGATTTGGCGAAAGCCTTCGCCTGATACAGGATGACTTGGATTCTAAAAACTTTTATGCTTTCAATTCAGCCTTTGATAAAAAAGCAACCTGTTTATAATACTCCCACTGTACCAATACTGCAAAAAGCTTCCCTGCGGCTAATCTGCCTGCACGGAAGCTTTTTCCATATATGCCGGATTCTGCTTATTTTTTCATAAACAATACTGCCAGCATGCCCGGTCCTGTATGGGTCCCTATGATAGGACCAATCTTTGTAATCTGAATATTCTCTGCCTTCGTCTTCTCTAATAGCTTTTCCTTTAAATCCAATGCCCGATCTTCGGCATCACCATGTCCAATAAACACTGTACGTTCTTCATCATCCATTGTATCATTAATTTTGGCAATCATGTATTCCACGCTTTTCTTGTTTCCACGGACTTTATTTTCTACATAGAGTTTTCCCTCATCATCTACACTGATAATCGGCTTGATTTTAAGGGCACTTCCCAGCATCGCCTCTGCAAAAGAAAGCCGCCCGCCTCTTTGCAGATGGAACAGATCGTCTACCGTAAACCAATGTGCTACTCTGCTGCGATTTGCAACCACCCAGTCCGTTAATTCCTCCAATGACAATCCTTCTTCTTTTTTAAGTGCTGCCAGATACACAAAATACCCCTGACCTGCTGAAGCACAAAGAGAATCTACCACATGAATCGTACGTTCCGGAAAATCCTCCTCCAGCATGCCTTTTGCAATCAAAGCAGATTGATATGTGCCGCTAAGACCTGATGTAAAACATATATATAGAATATCTTCACCCTTTTCCAGCAACGGCGTAAAAAATTCCACATAATTTGCCGGATTAATCTGAGAAGTTACTGATTTTTTCCCCTGTTTTAAAGCCTCATAAAATTCCTCTGTTGTCATGTTCCGCTCATCTGGATAATGTAAAATCTCTTTTTCATCCAATGTAAATGCCATTGGCACAACAGCAATATTATGCTTTTCCACTAAATCCAACGGTAAATCAAGGGTTGCATCACTTACTAACATATAACTCATTTTTTGCCTCCTAACCTTTGCAGCCAATTTTATTATTTATATATTTTCTCTTCCTCATCAGGAATCACTTTCTTCAATACTTTATACAGAGTATCCACATCTACCGGTTTTGCAAGATGTGCCTGCATCCCCGCCTGAAGGGATTCTTCAACATCTTCATCATAAGTATTTGTCATAAGTCCGATAATCGGAATAGTATCGCCATCCTCTTTGCCGGATATACGAATACATCTGGTAGCCTCTCTTCCATCCATAAACGGCATATGCACATCCATTAAAACAGCATCATAGGTAAATGCCGGATTGGAGATAAATTGGATAACAGCTTTCCTGCCATTTTCCGCCGCGTCCACTTTAAATCCAACTACCTCTAATACTGCACGGATGGCATCTTGTGCCATCTCGCTATCCTCTGCAAGCAGAATTTTTTTCCCGGAAAAATCACCAGCTTCCGGTATTGCCTTTTTCTTAACTGATTTTACTTTTTCCTGCTCCTGCAGGCCAAACGGAAGTGTAAAATATAAATGTGTACCTTCTGCATTCGCATCAATTCCAATCTGACCACCCATAAGCTGGATAATCCTAGAAGCAAGTGAAAGATCAAAATGCTGCTCATCAATGATACCGTTCCCTGCATTATGCGAAAATCCAAATATACTCTCTTTCATCCGTTCCGTTAATCCTTTACCGGTATCCTCCAGAATAAACCGGACAAATACCGTTTTATTATCCACCGCTACCTGTTTTGCGGTAAGCCTTATCACTCCGGAAATCGGTGTATATGAAATAGCATTGTTAATGAGAACACTCATTGCCTGATAAAGCCTTATCTCATCTCCTAGCAGTTGCCTGTACTGACATTTCAAATCTACAAAAAACTGTACATTTTTCTTTTCTATCTTCTCCCTTACTGCAATATCAATACGATTTAGGAAATTCTCCAGCCGAAACGGCTGTTTTGCAATAGATATTGTATCGTTATCTACCTTAACAGTCTCTAACAGGGAATTCATCACCTGCATCATATGAGCTGCATAATTATCAATATTGGAAAGACATTCCAACAATCTCTTTTCATCTTTATATACTTGTTTTGCCACACTGGACATGCTAATAATTCCACTCATCGGGGTACAGATTTCATGGGAAATGTTGGCCAGCACCTCTCCCTTTAATTCTGCCGCAGACCTTGCAGCCATTAAAGAATCCCGTAACTGCTTATATTCTTCAATCTGTATACTCCTCACCTGTTCCACATCCTGGAACAGGATATAAACAGTTACTTCTTTATTGGTATTTTGCTCAAAAAGAATCTGTCCATTCATACAATGATAACTGCCCTCATGTGTCCGATATCTAAAGTCCATCTCTTTTTTTGTCATTCCATTTTGGTATGCACTTTGTAAAAAATTAATATCAAAACACTCTAAAAACTTCTGCCTGTCGTCTAAATGTACCTTGGATAGCCATTTCAATACAAAATCCATGCTGTAAGAATATTTATTTTCTGCATCTTCCTGAAATAAATTATAAAAGATGTCTTTTCGAATTTCTACTGCAATAATATCTTTGTATAACTGCCGAAGGGAAAATATAAATTTACGGTCCGTTATCCTGCGTTTTCCTAAAAAATGCAAATCCGCCTGCCTTTGCAGTGTAAACAGATATCCGTCACGATTATCCTTTGTCTTTACTTTTGCAGTATTTGCTCTAAAAGAATCCTCCAGATATGGAAGGTCCATAAATCTGTCTAAATCCTGATTATAATCCAGCTGTCTGATCATACAATCTCTACAAGGTTCTTCTTGTCCTCTAAATGCCTTATAGCAATAATCTCCTGCCTTGATATTAGGATATTCCTGCTTAGCGTAGCTGTTTGCAAACTGAATCTTATACTCATCGTCTACCATGTAAAGCATTGTTTTTGTCATGGAACTCGCCAGCTTGAACAATCTCCAGTCATTTTCTCCCATTACATCCTTGTAAAACTGTTTAATCAACATTTCATTCATCAGTTTTAAAAGAACATGAACTGCATCTATCTCTTCATCAGAGAGATCCTTGATGCTTTCCCATCCCAGTATAATATAACCAATGATGTTACCATGATTCGTCATCTGAAATTCCACTACAGCTCCATAACCACAATCCTTATAAAGTGTTCTTTCAGCTCCCGGAAGGACTGCGGTTGCCCGTGCAGCAAACATATCATCTTCCTCAAAATGATACCATTCCTTAATCATCTTAATATACGACTGAAAATCAATATTCCTCTTCTTCTCGGTTCCTTCCCAATCAAAAACAATCTCGGGTTCCCTGACCTCTTCATCATGGATAATATACATACTATCCAGTCCTAACTCATTTATCATCCGTTCCATAGTCCGCTCAATCCCTTTAGAAATACTGGAACTATGCAGCAGATCTTCAATTGTTTCTACTTCTAACAACCCCATAATCTCATCTTCTTTTCCGGTAATTTGCCTATCTGTCAATAAGCTGCTTCTATTTTCAAAACCCATGTATATCTATTTGTTTATTCTAACACACTTTACCAGTTTTGGATACTCCCATTCACAAAATATAAGTTTAGATTGACTAATCTGCAAGTTTAGTATTGACTTCACTTTCAGAATGAGTATAATAACCTTTGTGTCTGTTTAGTAAAAGTAAACTTTATGTTTATTATTTAGTATAAGACATGAAACAATCCGATGTGATTATCGGTATATCAAAAAGGAGACAATATGAACATAGGCTATAAATTAAAAACTCTCCGGGTCGCCAAAGGCCTAACACAGGAAGAGCTTGCAGACAGATCAGAGCTTTCTAAAGGGTTTATCTCACAACTGGAAAGGGATCTTACATCTCCCTCTATTGCAACTTTGGTAGATATCCTGCAATGTCTGGGAACCAATCTAAAAGATTTCTTTAACGATGAGGAAGAAGAACAGATAGTTTTTAAAAAGGAGGACTACTTTGAAAAGACGGATGAAGAATTAGGTAACAAAATAGAGTGGATCATACCTAATGCCCAGAAAAATGAAATGGAACCCATCCGTTTAACTTTATCCCCTTGCGGTTCCACTTATCCCGACCTTCCGCACGAGGGTGAAGAATTCGGATATGTTCTAAGCGGCAATATTTTAATACACATAGGAAGTAAATGCCATAAAGCCAAAAAGGGGGAATCTTTTTACTTCACCCCCTCCGGCAGACATTATATAGAAGCTGGCAAAAACGGTGCAGCCCTGATATGGGTTTCCAGTCCCCCAAGCTTTTAACATTTTAACCAACCTTTCACTATCATGACAGAAGGAGGATATGATTCCATGGCTAACAAACTAATTGATCTTTTAGGAATCACAAAATCTTATAATAACAATATCGTATTAGACGATTTTAACTTATACATCAGGGAAAATGAATTTTTAACCCTTTTAGGACCTTCGGGCTGCGGAAAAACCACAACGCTCCGGATTATCGGAGGATTTGAACAACCGGATTCCGGCAAAGTTATGTTAGACGGCAGAGACATCACAAATGTACCACCGAATAAGCGCCAATTAAACACCGTGTTCCAAAAATATGCTCTTTTTACCCATATGACGATTGCAGAAAATATTGCTTTTGGTCTAAAACTGAAAAACAAAAGCAAAACATATATTGATGATAAGATTAAATATGCTCTAAAACTAGTAAATTTGGATGGTTATGGAAATCGTAAACCGGATTCGTTAAGCGGTGGTCAGCAGCAACGAATCGCTATTGCCCGTGCCATTGTCAATGAGCCTAAAATCCTTTTACTGGATGAACCTCTTGGTGCCCTTGACCTGAAACTCCGTCAGGATATGCAGTACGAATTGATTCGATTAAAAAATGAACTCGGAATCACCTTTATATATGTGACCCACGATCAGGAAGAAGCTCTTACCATGAGTGATACCATTGTAGTTATGAATCAGGGATATATTCAGCAGATTGGCACACCAGAGGATATTTATAATGAACCCCAGAATGCTTTTGTGGCAGATTTTATAGGCGACAGCAATTTAATTGATGCGGTTATGATAGAAGACCGGCTGGTCTCTTTCCTAAATGCAAAATGGAATTGTGTAGACGAAAACTTTGGTGTCAACAAACCGGTAGATGTGGTCATACGCCCTGAAGATGTTGTTTTATGTAAACCTGAAGACGGAACGATTTCAGGTGAGGTTACTCATGTCATTTTCAAAGGGGTCCACTACGAAATGGAAGTTATGGCCGGTAATTTTGAATGGCTTGTTCATTCCACACTTATGCATCCTGTAGGAGAAAAAGTCGGTATCACTGTAGATCCCTTCAATATCCAAATTATGAACAAACCAGAATCTGAAGATGAGGAGGTGGCATACATTGAAGAGTAGACACAGCAAATGGCTTTCCATGCCCTTTTTGGCATGGTCAATCCTTTTCATACTAATTCCCCTTTTTATGATATTTTATTATGGTTTTGTGGATAAATCCGGACAATTTACCACAGAAAATATTCTATCTATTATGAAACCGGAACACCTGAAAGCTCTGGGATTATCTATTTTATTGTCCATGATCGCAACAATCATCTGCTTAATTCTCGCCTATCCGCTGTCCATGATCTTATCAAGGCTGGGAGTTAATCAGAACAGCTTTATTGTATTAATTTTCATACTTCCCATGTGGATGAACTTTTTACTTCGCACCCTTGCATGGCAGACTCTTTTAGAGAAAACCGGGGTCATTAATTCCATTTTATCATTCCTGCATCTGCCTGCATTAAATATCATCAATACTCCATATGCCATTATACTTGGTATGGTGTATAATTTCCTGCCTTTTATGGTACTGCCTATCTATAACTCCCTAATCAAGCTTGACAAGGATGTGATCAATGCGGCACGGGACTTGGGGGCAAACGGTGTCCAGACCTTCATAAAAGTTATTTTTCCTCTGACACTTCCCGGTGTGATTAGTGGAATTACTATGGTATTTATCCCTGCACTTACTACCTTTGTTATCTCTAACTTGCTCGGGGGCAGTAAGATATTACTCATCGGTAATGTAATTGAACAGGAATTTACCCACGCAAGTAACTGGAATTTAGGAAGTGGTCTGTCCCTGATCATGATGATATTTATTATTATCAGTATGGGAGCTTCCACTATATTTGATAAAAATGGGGAGGCTGGCTTGATCTGATGAAACGATTTTTAGAACGGTTTTATATCGCTATTATATTCATTTTTCTATATGCGCCTATTGTCATGCTAATGGTTCTTTCCTTTAATAACAGCAGAACAAGGGCAAAATGGGGCGGCTTTACTACTGGATGGTACCGGGCTCTTTTCCAGAACCAGGCCATTATGGAGGCTCTTTACAATACTCTTTTTATTGCTATCGTATCCTCTGTAATCGCTACCATAATTGGAACCATTACCTGTATTGCCCTAAGCAATATGAAGTCACATTCCCGTACAGTTTTACTTGGAATCAATAATATTCCGATGTTAAATGCAGATATCGTAACCGGTATCTCTCTCATGCTGCTATTTATCAGCTTCGGATTCCGGTTTGGAATGCATACCATTTTACTCGCCCATATTACATTTAATATTCCATACGTAATCCTAAATGTAATGCCAAAATTCCGCCAGCTGAACCCAAATACTTATGAAGCTGCCTTGGACCTTGGTGCTTCTCCGGTATATGCCTTCTTTAAGGTAATATTTCCTGATATTTTGCCGGGAATCCTGTCTGGATTTTTAATGGCATTTACCATGTCGTTAGATGATTTCGTGATCACTCATTTTACAAAAGGAGCCGGTGTAGATACACTGTCCACTAAAATATATACCGAAGTCCGCAAAGGAATCAAACCAGAAATGTATGCACTGTCCACTATCATATTTGCAACTGTGTTTGTTCTGTTATTATTTATAAACCTTGCTCCGGCAAAAAAGGAGAAACAGATTATTTCCAAAGAAAAGCGGCACACGCTCCCCCAAAAAGCTGTAGCATTCGCCGTTATATCCATTCTTGTTATAAGCACTCTGATTTACAGCAATCTGTCAAAGGATAAAGAAGGCGGTCAGGTTATCGTTTATAACTGGGGCGAATATCTGGATCCTGAAGCTTTGAAAATATTCCAAGAAGAAACAGGAATAGAAGTCATATATGATGAATATGAAACCAATGAAAATATGTATCCTAAAATTGAAAGCGGTGCTGCCGAATATGATATCGTTTGTCCTTCCGACTATATGATTCAGAAAATGATCGAAAAAGACTTACTGGCCCAAATTGATTTTAGCAACATTCCAAACATCAAGAATATTGACAGCAATTATATGGAACAATCCAAAGAGTTTGATCCGGACAACAAATACAGTGTCCCCTATTGTGTAGGCACTGTCGGCATTCTTTATAATAAATCCATGGTAACGGAATCGATTGATTCCTGGGACGTTCTCTGGGATAAACAATATGCCGATAATATTCTAATGCAGGATTCCGTAAGAGACGCTTTCATGGTGGCACTAAAAAAGCTGGGATACTCCATGAATTCCACCAATGAAAAAGAATTGGAAGAGGCAAAAGAAGCACTGATCGAACAAAAACCTTTGACACAGGCATATGTTGTGGATCAGGTAAGGGATAAAATGATCGGAAATGAGGCAGCTATTGGTGTCATTTATTCTGGAGAAGCTATTTACAGCCAAAGAGAAAATGAAAATCTGGAATATGTGATTCCAAAAGAAGGAACCAATGTATGGATTGATTCCTGGTGCATTTTAAAAAATGCTCCCAACAAAGAAAATGCAGAAAAATTTATTAATTTCCTCTGCCGCCCGGATATTGCACTTATGAACTTTGAATATATCACCTATTCCACACCTAATGCAGAAGCCCGAAAACTGATAGAAGATGAAGATATCCGTAACAGCCAGATTGCATTTCCAGACCTTTCCCAATATAATAATCTGGAAACTTATCAGTATTTAGGGGAAGATGCCGACTATATCTATAATGAACTCTGGAAAGAAATTAAATCCAAATAAGTCATCACAATACTGAACAAATATAAAAAGGAACTGCCGCATAAAAACTTTTCTCTTATACCACATAGAGTAAAGCCTTAATGCGACAGCCCTTTCATTAACCATTTTCACTACCCCGCCACAAGTAATGGCACGATATCCACAACACCGCAAATGAATAGAATATGAAATCTACCCTGCTCATTACTCACGGAAATAAAAAATCTTTGTCTCATCTATCACATGATATCCGTCCTCATCAAGATTTATAATGATAACATTACAGTTTCGCTGAAGTCCGCCTGACCAGTACTGGTCAATTCCATGTTGTTTAACATGACACATGATAGCCTTATTAATCGCTCCATGTGCTACAATCATAATACGCTCCAGTTCCCGTGCCTGCGGTTCTATCACATCTTTCATAAATTCTGCCGCCCGTTCACAGATATGCTCTAATGTCTCTCCCTGCCGGGGTGCCCGATACAAATCCGGACGGTCAAAAAAATGATGAAATGGATCACTGGTATCTGCCAGCAGTTCCTTAAAATTTCTACCTTCATTTACCCCAAAATTTAATTCTCTCAATCTTTCATCACGGACAATCGGAATATTCCTATGACCTCTGATCAGACATGCAGTCTCATAGGCACGAATTAAAGGGGAACTGTATATTTTATCGAAAACTGTCTGTTCCAAATTCTGACCGGTCTGTCCTGCCAGTTCTCTTCCCCTCTCATTTAATTCTATATCTACACTTCCCTGTAACAGATTATCGGCATTCCATAAGGTCTGACCATGGCGCACGATATATATTTCCATAAATCTTTCCTTTCCGTATCTCATGGGCAAAACCCATGATAAGCATGTTACATTTGATAAAACAACAGATTTTCTTTTAATTCTGGCGTAATTACCCCACCTGCTTTTTCATACTTATCATAAATACTATTATATCTTTGTAATTTCTTTGCCGTCTCCACATCAAACTTTGAAATAGATGCCTGATACAATGGATTTGCCTTTAATTCATTTCGCACAGCTTTTGCAAACGGACAATAGCGAATCAGGATATCTCTTGATACTTTGTTCAAACGGAAACTTCCCTTTGACTCAAACTTTATCCAGCTTACATAATCCTTTACAAACACTTCTCGATAATTATTCTTTGCTCGTGCCAAGGCATTCTTAATCTTTTCCTTAGCATCTGCTGATAATTCATGATTTTTCCGGTAAAACTGTATATACGTACAATACTCTGCTGTCAATGACTTTTCACGAACATCATTCCAATGGATACCCTGTATCTTACGGCACATTTCCCATCTAAACCAGCCTATAGCACCTAACATCAAATCATCCAGATCCAGTGCCGTAAAAATTGGAAACATAATTCTGCCTGGTGTATCGTTCTTAACGCCTTCTGTCTCCTGCCACATTGTAACCCTGCTGCCAGCATTCGGCATTAAGATAATATCCGGTATTACCTCTTTCATAATCCTCTCATAATTAATGCCCTTATCCGGATCTGCAAACAATACTTCCCGGTAGAATACGGAATAATCAACTTTTCTAATTTCATTTAATGCATTCTCCAACTTTTCAGCTGTAACCAGCATTTTATCTATCGCATTAATCAAATCCATTTTATTCAGAATTGGACAAAACGTAGTAATCTTGCCATAAGTTATTTTATTGACAGAAGTAAACATATTTTTAATTTCAAATTCAACTCGTTTTTCCTTATCCTGCTGGTATTCAACCAACTGCTCCTGCGTAATCTCACCGCTTTTTTTCAAATCTGCAAGATAAGCAGGATAATCCATATCAAATTCATTTTTGGAAGCCTGCTTTTCTCCTCTGTATACGCATTTCAGCCATTCATAAATAGTATAAATATGATCCGAACTGCAAATATCCAGATGTGCTGTCAGCTCATAAAGTGCTTTCGCATGCTCCTCACCTACAAAAGATAAATCCATAAACCCAAAATTTAAAAACATCTCTAAAATAGGCGTCAGTGTACTTTCATCTTTTACTGCACGTATAAACACTTTATAATAAATATCGTAATAAACTGTTGTTAATTTTTTCCTAAGTGCATATGCCTCATTACTTGTAGAAGTCATATCCGGCATATTCTGATACTCTTCAACCAGTTTACAGATCATTTCCGAATCATCATCTTTATATCCGGCATATTCCAGAATATGATTCAGGCAGTCTTCTGTCGTAATATCAATTTCTTTTCTGGGAGTTTCTCCATTTGCACTATCAGACGTTCCGTCATAATCATAATTTTTAAATTCATTAAACCGTCTTGCAAGCATTCTCGCATTATATATATTTAATTTTTCAGCAACCTTTGCAATCAAAGTAATTTCTTTTGTAACAGGTTCAATATTATATTTCTTTGCATAGGTCTTGATAGATAAATCAAAGAAAAGTTTAAAAAGATCATTTCCGGACTCACCCACCAGAATATCCTTATTATAGGAAAGGTACGCCTCCATCTCACCAATACCCAGAGTAAATCTTCGTATCTGTGCAGCAGCTTCCATAATGGCACCTACTGTGAGACTGTCATCCTTTTCCATCAACTGAAGGTATTCCTGCATATAATTCTTTACAATGCTGATACTGTTATTTACTTCCCACTGCTCTGCCTTATGATGCATTTCCAATGGATTAAAATGTTCCATTCTCAGGAAACTCTGCTCTTCAATCTTAAACTTACTGCAAAAAGTTGTATAGTCATTATAAACCGTCTCCACGAACATATGAAACTGCCGTGCCTTATTATTTAAATCTGAATACAGACATAACATCTGATGACGCTGTTCAATCGCAGCCCTCAAAAAAACGTTGCGAATTTTCTCCTGCCCTGTCAGTATGTTTTTTAAATCCGTAGAATTTTCGCAGATAAATCCTGCTAAAACCGTATCTTCGCCTGCTACATAATCACATAAAAATATATCTTTCTCAAGAATACCAATAATCGCATTCTTTTCCAATCTGACTTCTGAAAATTCAAACTTTTGAATTACGCTGCCTTCCTGAATCAAGTACCAGTATTTTACCTTATCATTTTTTCTTGCAATCACCTGATCGCGCTGAACTTTTATTATTTCCATGCTAAACCTCTCACATTCCAATTTATATTGTTATATTACACATTTTCAATCTGCCAGTCAATCGGATCTAATCCATTTTTTCCCAAAAACGCATTGGCCTGACTGAAATGTTTACAACCAAAAAAACCTCTATAAGCAGATAACGGGCTTGGATGTGGTGCTTTTAAAATCAAATGATTGGGGTTATCAAGCCGTGCTGCCTTAAGCTGTGCCGGTCTTCCCCACAGAAGAAATACAATAGGTCTGTCCTGTTGATTTAAAATATCCATGACCGCATCCGTAAACTGTTCCCAGCCAATTCCCTGATGAGAATTTGCCTGGTGGGCACGAACAGTCAGCACACTATTCAGTAAAAGAACTCCCTGCTTTGCCCATTTTACCAGGTAACCGTTATTGGGAATCTCACACCCCAAATCATCCTGCAATTCTTTATAAATATTAACCAATGACGGAGGAATCTCAACCTCCGGCTTTACACTAAAACAAAGCCCATGTGCCTGGTTCACCCCATGATATGGATCTTGTCCTATTATAACACATTTCACCTCATGAAGAGGCGTAAAATGAAATGCATTAAATATATCATCAGACGGTGGAAATATAGTCCGCCCGCTGCTATACTCTTCATTTACTTTTTCGTATAATCTTTTGTAATATTCTTTTTTATATTCGGGCTTCAATGCTGGTGCCCAGTCGTTTGTAATTGGTGGCATATATTCTCTCTCTCTTCTTTTATAGTTTACATAATATATCTCCGGCCTGATAGGTAATATCCTGCTCCTTTGGATATAAGGCAGCTCTCTTATCTCCTCCTTCCAGCTGTTCTACCGGATTATTTCCTAGATATAATTCTTCCATTGTGACTTCTGCTTTTTTATTCCCCTCACAATCATATAACAAATAAACGTCTTCCAGTTTTCCTATCCCTTTTGCTACTATCCCTTCTAATTTGACAGATTCTGCTCCGTCAAATTTCTCCATATAAGCATCATTAATATAACAGAGAAATTCTGCTTTCTCATGCAGGAAATATACTCTTTCATATGCTTTTTTTCTATGTTCCTTTTCTTTTTTATGTGCTTCCCTATTCCAAAACATACCAATACCTATTCATATTTTAAATTCAGATACTCTTTTAAATCTTTTTGACCACCAAAAAGAACTGCCTGCATTCCCAACGCTTTTGCTGCGTCTGTATTTGCTTTTCTATCATCAATAAACAGACACTCTTCCGGTCTTAGCTGATAGCGTTCACATAACAGCTTATAAATTGCCATATCTGGCTTTTTCAGCTTTTCTACTGCTGATACTACATATCCGTCCACCATAGAATAAAATGTAAAAGCCGGCCAGTGCAGCTTATACATATTCAAAGGATAGTTCGAAAGTAGATACACTTTGTATCCCCTTTCTTTTAATTCTTTGATCATTGGTGCTGCATACCTGTATTCCTCTACAAAATATTCTGGTTCTTTCCAAAACCTCTCAATCTCCTTTTTATAAACAGGCATTGCCTTTATAAATTCACGGACTGCATCCTCTTCTTCCATCAATCCCTCATCCATCAGGCTCCAATACTCGGAATCAATCATATTTACTTGAAATGCCCTGATAACATCTTCATCAAATCCGAGTCTGCGACAGCACTTCTCCCAGCAAAAATCAATCAATACCATCCCCACATCAAATACTATATTATGTATATTCTCATTCATATGCTTCTTCCTTAAAAAATCAACTTACCATGTGCCAGTCCCCTCTATTATATGTTATCATCAAAATATTTACAACCGAAATTATTGTGCAAAGTATTCCACCATACCCAAATTTATGCCTTTTTAACATATTCAAAAAAGAAAAGCAGCCGTACCAAAATAAATATCATCCGGTACGACAGCTTCTTAAATACTATATCCTTATTATAATCTGAAATGCTTTGTATGGGCATTGAGATCATTAGAAATCTTAACCAGCTTCTGCGTTTCATCATGACATTGTTTTACAATATCCCTAAGTTCTGTCATAGAAGCAGATGTTTCTTCTGTAGATGCTGCATTTTCCTCAGCAATTGCAGCTAACTGCTCTACACTCATCATAACAGAATCTTTCATAGCTCCTAAATCCGCTATACTCTGCCGAATCCGGTTTACTCCCATGGATACTGAAGATATTTCATTATTTAATGAAATAAACATCTCCTTTGTATTGGCTAACTTAGCATTTTGCTCCTGCACACTGCCTGAAACACGGTTCATTACTTCCACACTGGTATTTGAATTTCTAATCAATTCAGAAACGATTGCCAGAATCTCTTCTGCTGAAGTCCTTGACTGTTCAGAAAGATGGCGTATCTCATCTGCAACCACTGCAAATCCCTTTCCATTCTCTCCTGCCCTTGCCGCCTCAATACTAGCATTTAAAGACAGCATATTCGTCTGTGCCGCAATATTTGTAATCATATCTGTAGCTGTCTGTATTGCCTGTGCAGATTCATTTGTCAGATTTGTCTGTTCTCTGACCTCATCAATCGCCCGGCTTGTCTGCTCCGAAATGACTACCAGTTGATTCAATGTAGCTTCTGCTGACTCTGAATAATTCTTCATCTTTACCGAATTCTGGTTTAATACTTGGATATCATCCGCAGCAGCCTCAATAGAACTTCCCATATGAGCGATTTCGTTATTTGCCTCCATAGTTTCCCCTGCCTGGGAAGTGGCACCATTTGCAACCTCATCTACCGCTATATTGATATTGGAAATGTTCTCTGCGATCGTATCAAAAGACATCTCAAATTCATTAGAAAAGTGATCCAATTCGTCCGAACTGACTTTCAGATCTGTTATGATAGATTTAAATTCATTAATCAGACCCTGAATAGACTGGGACATTTCTCCTATCTCATCTGCACGCTGCATCATCCTGGAATGCATTTCAAAATCCAGCTTTCCGGTTGCCACATCATCTAAACGTTCAATTGTGTGCTTCAATGCTGCTATAATTTTTTGCACCAATATAGCTATGACTGCAAAGGTAAGTATAAAGATAATCATCATTCCGCCAGCCATTTTCATCTGACTTTTTTTAATCTCTTTTTCAACATCCTCTTTTGCACGCCCCGTAAAAACCAATCCAACGATATCTCCATTATCCTGTTTCATTGGTATGTAAAAGCCACAATATGCTGCCCCTGCTATTTCTATATCCTTTGCAAAATATTTATCACTCTTTCCGTTTAATATATCCTCTGCAAAATCTGCATCAATCGTCGTACCAGTAGCACGTTCCCCTTTTGAATCTGTTACAGTGGTAATAGCCCTTACATTATCCCAGAAAAGTGTTACTTCCAATCCTGACTCTTTTTTAATCTGATCAATCAGGGCATAATCCTCGGAAAGATCTTTCTCCCCCTTTTTTAATATTCCCTCCTCATAAGAATAATCTCCTTCCCCATAGATATCATAAAGAGTATTCACATTCATTGCAACTGCCGCCAGTTTCTCTTCAATCAGTCTGTAGGCTATTTCTTTCTGATTGTTCCCCCCCATGATGATTCCTGTCATACTGATAAAAAATAACGGGAACAAAACCATCATAATAATCTTTGATGTAATCTTAATGCCTTTTTTCATAATTGCTGTTTTGCCTCCTCTATATTGCTCTCAAATTCCCGAATGATTTCTCTGGCTTTTCCTTCTTCTGATATGGAAATCATTGCAATCATTTTACTTAATCTGTCTGCCTGTTCTCTGGGCAGGGCCAGAACAGACTGTTTCAGATTATACACATAATCATCGATCCTCTCTGAAAATACCAGCACAATACCATCCTGATAAAAATCCATCTGCATAGATAATGCACACCCCGGCCATTCATAACCTGTACTCCCTTTTGAAAGTTCCACCGCTTTTTTAATAAAAATGCGCCCAAGAGGAGTACGATTAATCAGATCGTTCACAGTAATCCCATGGGATTTTAAGTCCAGCCTGTCCACACGGCAGGACACCTTATATTGATCTTCTTCAACAATATGCATACTAACCCTTTCCTATCATTCATCCTGTTTTATATAAATAAACCCACATTTTTCTAAATTTTTCACATACTGAACAAAACGATTATATAACGGCTCTGCCTTCTCACCAAATTCTTCATGTACAAACTGTGCAATTTCATAAAGAGAATGCGTGCCATCCATAAGAGGCCAGATAAAATTTCCCATTTCTTCCAAATGAATCTGGGATATTTTCGGCTTCCCCAGAAATTTCTGTGCAAGCCAGTTAAATACCCCATTATTCTTCACATAAATAGTAATATTTCCATCTTCATCCAAACCCCATTTATGACGTTCATTACGAACCGGAATATAATCCAGATAATTCTCTACTTTCGATTTACTCTTCTCTTTTACCATCCGCCATTCCTTTATTTCCAAGGGAAAATTTAACCACGCATAAAGCCATAATGATCATTAAGACAATACCGCCTATAATGCCGGTATTTATCAATTTTGATAAATCAATCTTGTCCGCAACCTTAAAAACTGCCAAAACTGCAAGCAATATACCTACAAGACCCTCACCGGCAATCAGACCTGAACAAAACAAAATACCTGTATCTGCATCTTTGTTCTTCACTTCACTATGTGCTTTTTTGTCTGTAAACCAACGAATCAGACCACCAATCATAATGGTTGCACTAAGCTCTAATGGCAGATATAAACCAATTGCAACCGGCAGCACTGAAATGCCAAGAATTTCAATTACTATGGCAATAAATACTCCCATAAATACCAGTGCCCATGGAAGATTTCCTTCCATAACACCTTCCACGATCATCCTCATTAAAGTTGCCTGTGGTGCTGACAATTCTGTAGTTCCAAATCCCCATGCCGAATCCAGTAAAATTAATACCCCGCCAATGGTAAAAGCCGAAATGACCGCACCTATCAACTCACCTATCTGCTGTTTCATTGGTGTTGCACCAAGAATATAACCTGTTTTTAAATCCTGTGATGTATCTCCCGCCATGGCAGCAATAATACAAATAATAGAACCGATTGCAATCGCACCTGTCATGCCATGAATTCCTTTATCTCCTGTTGTTTTTAAACAAAGTGTTGCAAATAACAGTGTTGCTATCGCCATACCTGAAACGGGATTATTACTGCTCCCTACAAGACCTACCATTCTGGAGGATACTGCCCCAAAGAAAAAACCAAACAAAACTATCAGCACTGCGCCCAGCAGAGTCACTGGTATCTGTGGGATAAGCCAGATTACCAGTATCATAACAAGTACTCCTGCTCCGATAAAGCGCATATCCAAATCCCGATCTGTCCGTAATAGCTTGTTTTCCCTTCCTCCTTTTATACCTTTAACAGCATCTATAAAAGTTGTTATAATCAACGGTAACGATTTGATCAGACTAATGATACCTCCTGCTGCAACCGCACCAGCACCAATGTAGCGGATATAGCTTCTCCATATCGCACTTGCACCTCCTGCTGCATACATATTGGCAATGGTATCAGTTCCCGGATACAACAAGGTATCTCCACCAAATGTAATGATTGCAGGAATCAGCACAAACCATCCTATCAAACCTCCTGCAAACATATAGGAAGCTATCTTTACTCCGCAAATATAGCCAACGCCAATCAGTGCCGGATATACCTCCGCAGAAATCTCTGTCTTTAATGCCTTTATAGGCGCCACAATTACGCTTGGAATCACTTTTAATCCATCGACGATAAATTTGAAAACTGCTGCTATTCCCATTCCTGCAAAGACAGTTGTCGCATTTGCTCCTCCTTCTTCACCTGCCAAAAGCACCTCTGCACATGCAGTTCCCTCCGGATATGGCAGTACACCATGCTCTTTTACAATCAATGCATTACGAAGAGGCACCATAAACAAAACACCCAGAACACCACCGCAAAGAGCAATCAAAGCAATTGTCACAATACTTGGAGTATCTGATATTCCATCCTTTGCCCACAAAAACAATACAGGCATTGTAAAAATTGCTCCCGCCGCCAAAGACTCCCCAGCAGAACCTATTGTCTGTACCATATTGCTTTCCAAAATAGAATCCTTTTTCATAAGAACTCTGATAACACCCATGGATATAACAGCTGCCGGAATAGATGCCGACACTGTCATCCCCACCCTTAAGCCCAGATAGGCATTTGCTGCTCCAAAAATAACAGCCAGCAGGACACCCATAATAACAGATGTTACAGTAAATTCCGGTGTTACTTTTCCAGCCGGAATATACGGTTTAAATTCCTCTTTCATTTTTCTCCTCCGATTTTCCAATAATTTTAGTTCCTTTTGTTTTATATTGTAATTATGTTACTTAAACTTGAACCTAGTATATTATTATATATTATTTGAATAATTTTTACAATCAATTCCCTCTATATTTAGAGAAAAAGAAGAAAACTCCTACAATCAAACCTTCTTTTCCTGATATCACACTTTACTGGTCTGATAATACTACCACAGCATTTTTGCCATGTTCTTTCTCTTTACCCTGCATTTCTTTATCTTTATGCTTCAGCCTTTTTCTTCTTGAATAATTTTTCCTTGTGCATAAAATTACCCCATCTATTTACCTTTATCCACAATTTTTAAAATTTCCCAAAATATAAAGAATCCCAATTCTTTTTGATGTAAAATTAAATCACCACAAAATAATTCTACTAAACAAAAAGAAAGGAGATTCCTTATGCCTAATCTTATTTCAAATACCTATATTTTAAAGTGGAATTTTTATTCTTAAATAGAATTTCTAAACAGCTTTCCAAACCGGACAAAAAATTTATCTCAAATCCCTTATCAATCGTTGGTATACTCTTCTATAATAGGAGGAATCTGTGAAAGCATATTGTCAATATCCTCGAACATAGCGCTCTTCGTCGTCCCCATATTACTTGCACGATTGATATGTCTTACGACTTCCTGATACTGCCTCTTCGTATTTTCAAAAAAATCATACAGAGTCTGAAGCGAGGCTTTGGAATCGTCAACTACCTGGGAAATTTCTGCCTGCACAGCCGTTGTTCCTTCTGCTGCTTGTGTAATACTGTCAAATGTTTCATAGGTATCCTCCACCTTGGAAAGGCTCTTCGCTAAAGCCTCATGAGAAGTACCTATGCTAGTATTAAGACGCTCTGTTCCCTGCTCCACATCCTCAATGCTGGAATCCACCTCTGCCACAAGATTTTTGATTTCATCCGACAGATTTTTTACTTCCTCAGCAACTACTGCAAATCCTTTTCCCTGCTCCCCTGCCCTGGCAGCTTCAATGGAAGCATTGAGCGAAAGGATATTGGTCTGATCTGCAATAGAAACGATTTTTCCCATACATCCTTTAATTTCTTTTAATGATTTCTGAAATTCCTCAAAAGTATTGTGCATTTCTTCAAAATGTGTTTCTACCATAAGAGAGCTTTGCTTAAGCTGTTCGATTTCCCCCTGTGCCTGAACCACAGATTGGGAAATATTATCCTTTACAGCAGCAAACTGCCCTGATACCGTATTAATATTTGAAAACGTTTCCCCAAAGCCTCTCAACGTATCTTTAAAGTTTTCAGATTCATTAAGCACACTGCCAAAAGATTCACTCACCATGCTCAGTTCCGACAAAGAGGACACCTCGCTTTGCACAAGCTCATGATGATAGTCCTTAAGACTCCCTATTACATACAATACCGGATATAAGCTTTTAGATTTGTCCTGAGATTTTTTCTTTATTATCATATCCATTCCTCCATTTATTCGAACACAACGCAAGTCATAGACTGGTTGACAAATCGATTATTATAATGCTCTCCATACCCTACCAGACCGGCATGATTTCCAAGTACTGCCATCTCATTCAGGTATTCCTGCATATAATGATTCTCTGTAAACAGTAAATACCGGAACAGACAATTCACAGAAAATACAGCTGATATTTTAGGAAAATCCTTGCGGATCGTCTGAATCGTGTTTTTCACGATTGCCTTATAATCTCCTAATTCCAGCATAATGAGCACATCTGAATCATTTACCTGCCTAAAACAAGTTAACGAATTACCACTCACTTCTTTAATGGATATGATGCAAGTGTCATCTCCGTTAATTTTTCCAAAGGGATTTTTAAAAGTCTGCGTCAATATCTCCTTTTCCGTCACATGCAGGATATCCTGATAGACTTGTTTGGCAGGAACTCCATTCAACCTTCCAAGAATATAATTTGCCTTGTCTGTGTTAGAAGCAATGAAACGATAATTTCCCATCTGCCTGTAGATATTTTCCTTGTAGGCTTTTACTCTTCCATGATTATTCTTAACCAGCCCATACGCCACTGCATCAGAATAAATCTTTCCATTTGCCGAAACCTTTCCCCCATCACCGGTTCCACCAACCAGAGAAATATTTTTATGCTTAAGGACACTATGTATGGTAGTCAGCACACACGCATCATTGCCGCAGCAAAAGTCAATACAGATTGTATCGTTGACCGAACCATTTATAGTGCGCACATCCCGTTCCAGCCGGTCAATGTATTTTACTGGCATGACAGATACCTCTTCCAGCACATTTGCGGTTGCAGTAACTCCATCATAAAATGCAACAACACCAACACCTTTTTCCACTACCTTTTTGTCGTAGCTCATTCCAATACACCCAATGCTGGGGATTTGGGGATAAATTTCTTCCAGCTTCTTTACATGCATTTCAAACTGGTCATTGTTAGATAATAGCATAATAAATTGGGGGTTATGCAACCCCTTGACTGCTTCTTGCAGATTTCCACTCTGACTCATTCCGAAAAACTGTTTCAATGTCTTATCCTCTCTTCCTTTTAATTAAATGAATTGTTTTTCCTTTACAAGACTATTTTACTTCTTGTTTATATGTAAAATTATACCATATACCGCATATATGTACAACAGACATATGATAGAACCAGCAGCGAAGAACAATTTTCATCCTATCAATATATTATTCATATTTCAGCATATTTTTTCCTTAATCCTGAAATACTAATAAAAAACTTTGGAGGTTATTTATGAAAATTACTGATAAAAAGAAACCTGTCAATACAATTCCACAAGGCGTCTGGGAAGGAAGCAATCCTTCTAAGAATAAAAAGAAAACGGAATCCCTGTCAGCAGCTACTGACTTACAGGGAAACGGCTACCCCGCCAATAAGCAGGATAAATAACGCCCTTACTACAATCCGAATTCATTTTGATACAATGAATTCATCTCAAAATCACAGTTGCTATTGTTTTCATATGGAATTTGTCGTATAATAGTAGCTACTATATACTATTATACGAGGAGGACATATTATGAAAAAGAAGCTATGTAGTCTGATAATTGTAATGATTTTACTTGCTTTTCTGCCGCTACAAACATTTGCAGAGGATACAGAGTATACCTGTACTCACACTTGGAGTGCATGGGAAACATTTATGGAACCTACCTGTGGGGAATCCGGAAAACAGGAGCGATATTGTTTAAATTGCTATGAACGTGAATATGCTGATATACCTGCCACAGGTCAGCATCAATGGGATGACTGGTATACGATAAAATCTGCAACCATTTCAAAAACCGGTTTAAAAGAACATGAATGTCTTATATGTGACGAAACCCAGACAAATATAATTCCAAAATTAAAGCCATTTATTAAACTTTCCAAAAAAACTATAAAAATACAGGTAGCAAAAACTTACACCTTGAAAATAAAATACGCAAAAGGCGATTCCATAAAAAAATGTAAATCAAGTAATCAAAAAGTGGCTATAGTATCAAAAAGCGGTAAAATCAAAGCTCAAAGTACAGGTAATGCGAAAATAACAATTATACTAAAGTCCGGCAAAAGAGCAACATGCAAAGTAACCGCAACGGCAAAAAAGAAGAGGGCTTCTACCAATAAAACTACCTCAAAAGGAACTGTATACTGGACACCAAACGGCTCTGTATATCACGGTACAAAAAACTGTCCAACATTAAGCCGTTCCCGTACAATTTACAGCGGTTCAATCTCTAATTGTCCCAAGCCAAGACCTTGCAAAGTCTGCTACTAAATTAACATCAAAAATTTAATAATACACAGAATACACATATAATACATAAATATTCATATGGATCTGGCAGTAATTAACACTACTATATTACACCATAAAACTTCGCTTTACCGGATTCTGCATCAACTCCCTAAATCCCTCATTCATGAGAGACTTGGCTGCTTTGCTGCACCGAATGTGGTCACTCAGTGACATTACCTTCTCACACGAGTATGCATAATTGTTTTTTATATCATAGGAAATACGAAGCAGTTTCCTATGATATAAAAAAGCCTCAAACCCTGATAATTCCAAGATTTGAGACTTTTCTTAGTCCTGCGGGAGATGGGACTTGAACCCAATTAATCAATTCCTGAAAATCCAGTAAAATCAATGGTTACACAGCAATAAAGTGTCTATTTTGTTGTCATTTTTACATGTTCTTATATTACTTATCAAACGTATCCCGACATCTGTTTAATCCTGGCATCAGTTGTTTCATTTACAGGTATTATGTAATTATTTAATGTAGTAGAAACCTGTGCGTGTCCCATATACTCCGAGATAGTTGCAATGTCAATATCTGGACATTTACTAAGTGCACTTGCAAAGCTTTTCCGTATTATATGAGTATTAAATTCTTCCATCCCGCATTTCCTGCACAACTTATTTAAAGTTTTTGACAATACTGCTACCCTTGCCTTGCCTCTTTCACCGTCATACGCAAGATATTTAGATTGATATCCTTTTTCCCTACGGTATTTCAACAATATGTCAAATAAATACTGTACAGTCTCTGACATAGGCACTTCCCTTATGCCTTTGGGCGTCTTTGTAGTTCCAACATCATAAATACATTTTGTAAGCTTATTTCCGTATTCATCCCTTGCATAATAACGTTTACAGGATTTATTTATATATACAATGTGTCTTTCCATATCAATATCATCAACAGTTAATGCTGCCAATTCTCCAATTCTTAAACCAAGGCTAAAATTAATTAACAGCATCAGAATATGTGCAAATTTTTCCGGATAGATATTCTCATTCAATACTTTATTCCGGAGAACCATCTTGTTGTTGTCTGATACAGCGTATTCACGCTTTACATTATTATATATCTTTCCTTTCGGTAGCCTGCGTCTTATTCTTTCCCAGTCAATTACTGGTGGCTGCACCTCATCCAGCTCTTCGTCATATACAAAATTCATTACTGCTTTTATAATATGCCGAATCCTTTGATACTCTTTATTGGTTATACGGTCATATTCATTTAATATACCGACTATGAAATCAGATATGTCTTTGCCCGAAATTTTCCTGATATCCTTTATGGCCAGCCTGCTTTTGGGAAAATATTTCATATAAGTTGCTTCATACCGATCTACCGTCTGCGGTTCAATCACTCCGTAAAATAGCTCATAATTTCTATAGCGATAGAAACAGTTTTCAAAAATATATTTTCGGTTTATATCTTCTAATTCCTTCTTTGTTTCTTCATCCGCTTCTAATATATCCGCTTTACAGTTCGCCTGGTATTCTGTTCTTCCATAGCAGGCTTTTCTTCTACCATCTACATCAGCATAGACCTGCCACCGTCCATCATTCCTTAACGTTGCTTTCCGCCTTTTACTCATTTTTTTCTGTGCTCTGCCCTTTACAGTACTGTTAAGCATAGCATTTTTTAAATTTGTCTGCAAATTAAGAGAAGGATTATCCTTTTTCTTCATTAAAAATCTCCCCCTCCCCTTTGTTTATGTAAATACAACGGAAACGTAAATATACATACATTTTATCTACTTACGTTTCAGTTATACAAAATATATTCAATAGCCAGCATTTCTGCTCTCCCAGTTCTTGATCTCTCCCGATGCCTTCGTGCCCGGGTGCCACACTGTTTCCTTTTCCCAATCTGGTAGACGGTGCGTCCGTCTGGCTCCAATGCTCAGGCAGGTGCGTTATTTTTGCTCATATCATGACAAAACCGCAGCTACATCATATTATTCAGTTATAAAGGTACATGCTTATTCACATAATACATATGTTTCATTATGCTTTCGGCAATATACATCTATTGCTGCTCCGCCCGCAGCTTCACTGTATATTATCTTATCAGGGAATTCTTGCGGAAGAATGCTCTGATAAAATAATACATCCGCAACACGCTTTAATATGTATAATACAACTTATTATATGTTTTGTCAAACTATAAACATTTAAATGTGGTAACTTAGAATTGGTGATTATATGCATAAAAGAATTCGTGATTTAAGAGAAGCTAATAACTATCGGCAAATTGATATAGCAGAAAAATTAAATATGTCTCAACAACAATATCAAAAATATGAAAGTGGTATTGTAACTCCTTCAATCAATATTTTAGTATCAATTGCAGATTTGTATAATGTCTCTGTTGACTTTTTACTCGGCAGAACTAATTACAAAAAAGTTGTCCAATCTGAAATAATGAGTGCAAAAAACAGTAGACTAACCGAATACTACAATAGACTCTCACTAGAAGATCAGGATTTTATCATGGGTAAAATGGTAGAATTACATCGAGAACACGAAATTAAAAAAAAGAAAAACAGCAAAAGAAATATTGGATAATTATATGTATATCCTTCAGTGTTGGGGGATATATATTTTAGCCATTAATACTAATATCAACAGATTAAATATAAAACATTTACATGAATAAGGAGAATATAAAATGGAAATAATTGATTACACCAGAGAATCTTTAATGGAGTTATTTACTGACGCTTTACCAGCGATTAATGAACAATTTCTTTTAATTAAAAAACTAGATGATTTATTCCCAATATTCAATGATTCACAAGAAAAAGGAAAAAAAACAGAAAAAAATACTCCCATTATTATTGCATTGACCATCCTATTTTTATCTCCAGCATTAATATTTTTTCTCTATTGTATTTTCAATAAAGAATATTCTGAATCTACCAAAGCATCCTTAATGACGGCTACTATTACATATATTTTTTTGATTTCTTTTATGCCACTAATATTTTTTATTTCGAAGGCTATCCAGAACAGAGGTACTGGCAAGCTTCAAGAAAAAATAAATCATGTCTTTTTCCAAATCCAATCCTTGCATGAAAAAAATCCTGCTTTAGATATTATTCCTCTTAAATATCAAACACCTGTAGCACTAGAAGAAATGACCGAATATTTAGCCAACTACAGAGCCACTAATTGGACTGATGCAGTAAATATTTTAGAAGAAACCGTTCATAGAAATAATATGCTCTACTATCAAAACAAGCAACTTGCTACACTTAATCAACAATTAGGTGTAATTAATAATATTAAGAAAAATACTGATACTTCTGGGTTGGATGTTTTTACTGCTTTAACAAGTCTTGCAAGTAGCCTTATGTAACCAGCATATAAAGTATTCAATTATTACTTCTTTGTATATGCACAAGATAATATCTATGAACCTGTTGATGTATGGGATATGGTCAACCATCATACCTTTTTATTTAATCAAAATATAGATTATTTAATAATTACTTCTTTTTCATCATCCCAATATAGTTTAGATAGGGTGCAATTTTTGACATAAAGCAGTTACAACCGCAGTATGTTCCGGATTTTTTCCAGTCCGGAACGTATTGCCGACCCAATTTTATTGCTCCATACTTTTAAAAGCATCTGTACTTTCCCTCTCTTTTGTGTAGTCTGCATATCTTTTTCAAGTTCCTGATACTGATCAGAGGATAACTCTTGTGAATCTTCCCCATATGTTTCATGAGTCTCTTCTCTTTCCTCTTTTTTATGGATATTACCAGTTAGTTTTATCAATATTAATCTTTTACCAGAAACTGCTGCATATCTTACCTTGATCAAATTCTTATTCCGCAGTTTTTTCAGGAGCTTCATAAAGGTTCTGTTCCCGACACCGATTGCTTTCATGAATGTTTCCGGAATATCATACGCTATGCCTTTCTTATCTGCCCTGTGGATAAGATAGATCAGCAGCAGCTTTTCCCTTCCGGATAACTCCATATCATAGATTTTCATAATCTCAGCTGCTTTATTTATTTTATCCGGAACATTTTCATCCTGGTTCATTCCATTTTTCATATAAATATCATCATTAGGGATATGGAAAGAAACCTGTCTAATCTGTTCTTTTTCATCATCGGTATACCGGATCTGTCCTGGAACATCCTCTGTGATACCCAGGTTAAATACATACTGGTTGGTCAGCTGCTGGTGGTTATACCAACGGTCTTTCCGGATAATATAACCGGCTTTTTCCAATTTACGCATATTATACTGGACAGTACGCTTGCATACGTTTAATGCTTTTGCTATCGTCTCTACTGCCGGAAAACAACGCTCCTTATCTGATCTATATACCAGATACTGTAACAGTAGGATACACCCTTTTTTTAATTCATTATCCCTGTATGCTGCATTCAATAAATCATATTTTGTTTCAAATCTCTGCATAATTATGTCTCCTTATCAAAAAAGCTCCGGATGATCCGAAGCATGAATTTTTTGTGTATTTATAATCTCTGCTGTTGCAATCTGTTCATAATTATGCTATTCTCTATCCAATGGGTTTGGTAGCGAATAGCATTACTATTTGTTATACCATAAAAGGAGGGTGTTACTGGCATCCTCCTTTTGTTCCAATTCCTGATTGATTTTCTGGTTACGGAATGCTATAATAAGCATATGAAAGAGCAACCGCCCACAAAGTGGTTAGCCTCCTGGATTGAATTAAGAAATCCGCTTCAGTTCTGCTAAGTCGTGAGCGGATTTTTTAATGCTTATTTTTCCCTATCTATATAGGTAAGCAACGCAATCAGAAAACTACCAAATAAAAACAATACTGTTATAACCTGATATGTATCCATCGGCGCCACCTCCCTTCTTTTGTAATCCGGGAGGTTTCCACTCAGTACACGATTACTCTCAACACTCATTATAACAGATCTTCCACTCTTTTTCTATAACAATCTGCTTACCATTCACATTTCTCATAAAATACATTGTCGCCTACATTGATTCCATTCTTTTCAATTCCCAACTGTTTCGCATAGGCTGCCGATATGAAATAACATCGGTTTCCAATCGGATTCGCTGCTGTTCCCTCTAGCACTGCCCTTGCTGATTTTAAAGCCCAGTCCGGTGCTTTATTCAAATATTTGTTCCAGGGACTGTTAAACTGCCCTTTTGCTGTTACCACTTCTTTTACCGTAGAACCAAAGCCTTTGGCATTTACCCGGTTCATGACAACATATCCTACTGCATGCTGCCCTTCTTTACTGGTAGAAAGGGATTCTGCCGCTATACAGGCTGCCATATATTTTAAATCCTGTTCGGAATAAGCAGCCTTGATATAACGTCCATATCCACATGGCTTTCTGTATCCGATGTCCGATATCTTAATTCCGCCTTCAGGATACGGTTTTGAATTGCTGGCATGGATTACCTGGCTGTTTCCAATATACATTGTCACATGGCTGATCTGCCCTGAGCTGTCCGTATAAAAAAGCAGGTCTCCCGGCAGAAGATCCTTCTTTTCTATCTTTTCAGATGCATGATACTGTTCTGCTGCTGTCCTCGGTATCTTTATGTCAAAATGTTCATATACCCTCATGGTAAACCCTGAACAGTCTGCCCCATTCGTCAGGCTGGTGCCTCCATATACATATTTATTCCCGATAAACTGCTTTGCATAGGCGACCATTTCCTTTCTGATGCCGGTAGTGGCTGTCGTGGAATATATAATCTCCTCTTTGGGATCCACATACTTCAGCGGATCAACATATTTCCCATCCTTCAAAATGGAAAAGTGACTGTGCGGACCACTGGATATTCCCGTATTCCCGGATAAGGCTATCACCTGTCCTCTGGATACCGTATCACCTGCACTCACTAGCAGCGTGCTGTTATGCATATAATAGCTTACAAAATGTTCATCATGTTTTATTGCTATCCAGTTTCCTTCCGATGCAGAAGCTTCTGCCACTGTAACAGTACCGCCTTTGGACGCCACTACATCCGTTCCTTCCTGGCATGCGATATCGATTCCCCTATGGTCTGTGGATGCTCCTGCGGTCGGGGAATTTCTTTTTCCAAAATAGGAAGATATCGTCCTGCATTCCGGAACCGGCCACATCCATTCTTTTGTCCCATAATAATATCCATTCCCTTCACTTTCCTCAAATGAACTACCTAAAATGGCACAGAAAATAAGGAGAAATCCGAAGAATCCCCCTATTATCCATGCCAGTATCCGGTCCATCACCTGCCTCCGGCAGAACCAAAGTAATCCCATTTGTATTCTGCTATCTCAAACATGACCTTCATGTGCATATGCCCGATGATCATAAGGGCAAGTCCTTTCTGCATCAGCTCAAGGGTTTCCTCTTCCGCTTCCGTCAGATTGTACAGTGCAACCGTATCTTTCAGGTTCTGTCCGTCACATCCCATCAGTATCTTGATTGCAGCAGAATCCAGGACTGCCTGGCCATATACCTTAACGGATTCATCCAGGAAATCGACCACAGAATGGGATACGAGTACAAAGGATATCTCATACTTACGTCCTCGTTTCAATCCATTCCTCAGGAATATCAGCGACTGCGGAATCTTCTGGTCTATCATCAGATAAGCTTCATCTGCCACGATCATAGTCTGCTCTGTCCTGTCCTTAGAAGCTTCTATCCATATCCATGTCAGGATGTTATAATATTGTGCCCCTTTTACATAATCCGGTGCATTGTTCTGTAAATCGTGTGTATCAATAACAACCATGTTGGAATTAAGGTCAATAGTAGTATGCCCGTTCCATAAAAACTGGAGGGCACCGGTTACCATGTTCCCAATAAATCCCTTCAGGGCAAGCAGATCTGTTTCCCGCCGTGTTCCGGAATCCAGAACCGGCTTTAATTCTTTTTCAACATCCTCATACACATCAGACATGATGGGATAATCTTTATTCTGGAACTGTAAAAAATCCGTTTCCCACTGCATTCCAAAACGGCTGTAGGTCTTTAACAGGATATTTTCCAACTCGTTTAATTGTGGAATAGTGATCCCCGGACATGCCATAGCAAACCAGGATTTTAGATGCATTAAATATGCTGCAAGGTCCGGTAATCCTTTTTCTTCTCTGTATTCCCCATTCTCATCCAGATCCTCCGGAAGAACCCTGACCTGTAGCGGATTAATCTTACCTGAACCGCCTCCTGCATTAATCCAGGTTCCTCCAAGCTTTTTGCATTCTGTCTTGTATTCTCGTTCCGGGTCTATCACCAGAAGCCTGGTACCCATGGCATATTCCATAAGTATGATATCTTTTACTTTCGTGGACTTCCCCGTTCCGGGCATCCCCATAATGACCATGTGTGAATTATTCCTGTCCTGCCCTCGTTTCCAGGGATCTAAGATCATGTTGGAGTTTGCCAGGTTACTGCTGTCCGTTAATGACCCGAATACATATCCTGATCCATCATTGAACCCGGAAGAAGCAAACGGAAATCCCCCCAATATGGAACGTAACGGTGTCGGTTTTTCCAACACCTCACTGATCTCCTTATTTTTTATATAACAGGGTGACATATGCTGGTAACAGAATCTTTGGAGATCTGCCATCAGGCGGTAACGGTGCTTTCCCTTTTTGCACTCCCCTTTTACCCTGGAATCTGCTTTATCTATATATTCACCTTCCCCAATCGTCATAATGGTCGTTGTGACAGCCCCTACGCTCTCCTCCTTCCGGCATAGGTCTTCCAGCATCTTGTCCGAATTATCCAGTGCCGCCTGAAGTCTTTTTTCCTGAAGGGGATCCGTCGTCTCATGTAACCTCCGGTTCAGTACCTTCATATTGTTATTAATGACGTCCATGGCATCCCCCTCCGGAAGGGGCTTATATGAGACAGAAGCAATCGTTCCTGGAATATTCATCAGGGGTTCCATCCATCCATAATCAACATTTTCATTGTATCTGGTAATTCCATAGCATTTTGCCGTATTTTCCCCTATCTCCAGCTTATTTTTATGGCAGATAAACCCAATAGGGGAGATCATATTTAACAATGCGTGGTTTACTGTTGTCTTTTCTTTCGCCTTCATTCTTCCACCTCCATTATTACCGGAAGTCCCGGCTCTGCCGATACTTCCTCTGTATTGATATAGGCTGGATTATGTACCAGGTTGCAGAAGCGGATGATATCCGGCTTTTTCAATATCTGTCCCACTATCCCTATTGATTCATAGGCAGCTGTAATCTGTCTTGCCCGCTCCATCAGCTCTGTTTCAACCCCTTCTTTATAAGGTGCCCATATCTTTATGTAAAACTGCCGCTCTATCGCCTCTCCTCCACCAATCTTCTTTTGCAGTTCATTCATTTCCTGTTTCAGCAGCTTTTTTCTTACCGGGTTATCAGTCTGATCCCGCATCTGCCTGTAACGGCTGATCAGCTGCGATATGTCCATTGGTCTCGATACAGCCGTTAATATCCATGGCTGTCTGTCCTTTGAAACCTCTGCAACCAAGGTATTGGTCTTCATCCTTTTTTCCCTTCTCGACCACAGGGAAGACATTGGCGGCTGTAAACGAATATAAGATATACAATAATCATCCCTGGTATATAAGACATTTCCTATAATATCCCTGACATTAATAAAATCCTGAACAGACACCTCCTGCCCAGCACACTTTCCTGTATTTCCTTTTTGTCCGGATTTTGATAAAAAAAACAATCCTCCGGCACATAACAATATAACTATAATCGGAAACAACATCATGATCTATCAGCTCCTTTCCCATTCTCCGAACCAAATGGTCTTTCCTTTATGAACGCCTGAATTTTCCTGGATTTTGGAGAATCAATCCAAAGCGGTGTGACATCGATGTAATGCCGCCCATGTATTACCAGACGTTCCAGTCCAAGTTCCTCCGGAGTAAAGCTGTAATATTTTTCTTTACCCATATTTTCCTCCAAAAAAGGACGTCCTTTACGAACGTCCTCATAATAAAAAATATTCTATTTTAAAGTTCCAGTTCATCATCGGAATGGCAGTTCGTCCTCCACCCCGTCAGGGATACTCATAAAACCGTCTGCATTCGCATTAGCAGGTGTTGGTATTCCAGAAGCTCCTTCCTGATTTCTCTTACTTTCAGCAAACTCCTGATCTTCTACCACCACTTCCGTGGTATATACCTTGACATCTTCTTTGTTTGTATAACTCCCTGTCTGGATCCTGCCAGTAATGCAGATCTTAATTCCCTGCTTTAACCATTTTTCCGCAAACTCTGCACTCTTTCCAAAACAGACACAGTTGATAAAATCCGCAGACTGCTGGTTGTCCTTTGCAAACCTCCTGTCTACTGCCACGGTATATCTTGCAATCGCCATGGCATTTTCGCCCTGGCTGTATCTTACTTCTGGGTCTCTTGTAAGACGGCCCATTAATATTGCTTTATTCATATTCTTTTCCTCCAATCAAAAAGGACGTTCCGAAGAACGCCCTTTGCATCTTTTAATAATAACCGCATTTTTGTATATTCAAGACCATCATTGCAATCGATAGTACAAGTGAAATAACGTATATTACTACTGATATGACAATCCCCTTGTTTGAATGATATTCATTGTTTCCCGGTGCCTTTGGATCTGGACCATATTTGTTATCACCCTTACTGGGAATCAACGTAAAGATGAACAGTGCAAGTGCACCTATGCCACACAGACAGCATCCGAACAGACAAACCGGATAAACCCATCCCGGCATGCTGATGTCATGCAGCCTCCGTACGGTCAGTGCAATATTAAATAATACTATATATACGCTAAAAAATGCTGTCGGCACTGCCAGAACTGTTCCAATTAAACTGCCTGACGTGGAAAATCCCACTTCATATCCGGTACTGTAAAAAAGCGGGTCACCGACAATAGAACAGGACAGACATATCAAAGCGATTAAAAAACTGCCAGCCGCTGAATTCATAAAACATGCCACCCAGTATTCCCTACGTCTTGCCCTTCCTTTAAAATTAAAAAAATTACTAAAAGCTTTCTTATATTCCTGCATAAACCATCCCTTCTTTCCTTAATAACAGCCAATTACAAATACCACAAATCCAAAAATCTTGCTATACATCTGTTTTTCCATCAATATCCGGCATCTTTCTTCTTTTCACTCTAATCATGGCTACTATCAGGATTATGAAAAGAAACAGGATTCCGACAGACACTACAGATACTGCCTTGTTCTCTGTCACAAAAGTGATAATGTTCTTCCACACACCAGCATTTTTATAATAAGCTGTTGCCTGCATGATGTAAGACGGTGGAGCTTCCTCTTCCGGCACATCCACTTCACAGGTGTAAACTGCGTGGGCGGTATACATCTTTCCATTTTCAATATCACCTTCATAAACTGCACTGTAGGAAGCCCCATACTGCTGTCCATAGGCTTTTGCATCCCGATTTTTCCCGCCATTCTTATCCTTATACGGCTTGCCGCTCCATGAAGCTCCGGTAAGCCGATATTTTGATGTATCGTAGCCTAACATACGGACAAGTTCCTCATAATCCGATTCCGTAAAATCCAGCCTGTCCGGATTATAAGTAAATTCATGATTTCCCAGATTAAATACTTCTCCATCCAGGTTATGGAAAGTCACTGTTGCCGTAAACCCGTCTATCCAGCCATATTCTGTATGCTCCATTCTGGCAAACGGAAGCGTGACCGTATTTTCCTTTTTAGTAACCGGTGATGTATAAGTATATTCATATGAATCCGCATGTTCCGGTTCTGACGGAAACGTTCCCAGCTTCTGTGTATAGCTGACATGCTCTATATTGGGTTCTTCTGACCATGTGATATCCTTCAGCTGGTACGTATTCCCATCCTCTTCGATGGCATCCCTTACCTTAGCCTCATCCTTTTTTAAAAGATCTTTATAATCCTTTGTTTTTTCCAATGTTTTTGTCTGTGGTATAGTTTCAATAACCTGATAATCCACCTTATCTAATTTCATGCCACCCATTTTTTCCTTAAATTCCGGTTCCCAGTCTTTATCTGTCACCTCATACTGTTTCTGCAAAGCATATGTGTAGACTTCCCCTTCATATTCCACATCTTTAAGCTCTGTCTTATATATCTCCTTTATACCTTCAGCCGCTTCTTTCGCATTCACGGCATTTACAGACAAAATGGCAGTCACCATGACTGCCACCACCATAAATGCCAGGACGCATTTTCCTGTTCTTTTCATCTTCTTACTCCTTTTCTTCTTAAATATATTTAAAATTGCATTTTCTCTGTTTTTGTTAGCTTTCAGCTGACATTTTTGTTCACTTTTAGATAACAAGTATGTACCTTTCACTTTCTTTATATTAAATTTGAAATAACTAAGAATTATACAAAGGAGGCGTTTTTATGCTTACAAAACAAGAGAAATATTTAATGATCTTTGAAAACACCGATTTCTTTCTGGACCTGGGTATCCACATTGCCTACTACCGGAAAAAAGCAGGTTTTACCCAGCAAAGGCTTGCAGACAGGATTGGTGTCAGCCGCTCTTTTCTGAGCCGTGTGGAAAGCCCCAATCAGGATGCACGTATTTCCTTTGAACGTTTTTTCACCATATGCCGGGTCTTAAATGTACCACCAAAGTGCTTCTTCGAACCGCTTCCGGATTCCGAATGATGCAATATTCTGTCAAAAAGTGACCGCCCAGTGCGGTTGCTTTTTGCTTTATCCTTTAAACGATATCCTCCCTTCTTCAGGAAGAACGCTGACCCGATGCTGCTTATCATAAACAGCATCAGTATAAATCCGGACAGTCCGCTGTCCCCGGTCTTTACATGTCCACTGCCTGTTATGGTCGTATTTGTTCTTATTGTAATACTGGTATCATTCCGGAAATTTTTCATATTCACAGTATGATTCGGATGCTCTTTCGTAATGACTACCTCTGCCAGCTCATCCGTCAGGCGGTAACCTTTCAATGCTTTGGTCTCTTTTATATAATAAATGCCTGGTTCCAGGTCACTAATGTATATTTCCCCATTTTTATCGGTTATAAAGCTTCCCAGCTTCTTCTTTCCAGCATCCAGAAGGTCAAATCCTACTCCCTTCAATGGTACTTTTGTTTTTCCGTCTGTCTTGATCACCTTAATAGAACCTTTCATCCAGTTATCTATCCCCACAGTCCGGTTTAATGTTTCTTTTGACAGGGTGATTTCCGTCTTTTCCCCGCTTAAAAGATATCCCTTTTTTGCCAGAGTTTCTTTTATATAATATGTTCCCACCGGAAGGTTTTCTATGAGGATTTCTCCGTTTTTATCCGTTACAAAGCTTCCCAGCTTCTTCTCTCCGGCATCCAGAAGGTCAAATTCCACTCCCTCCAATGGTACTTTTGTCTTACCGTCCGTTTTGATCACTTTAATAGAGCCTTTATAAAGCTTATTCACAATCGGTTCTTTATTCAGGACACCACTGTTTTCAGCGGATACTGAAAAAGGATATTTTGTATCATCCAGTATGTATCTGCTGTCATCAGGGGTCTTCAGTTCTTTAAAATAATAACTGCCCGCATAAAAACCACCGTTCCATTCCGCTACACCGTTTTCATCGGTGGTACATTCCGTAACCAGCGTATCCGCAGTATATACCTTAGTTCCAGATGTATTATAGATATCTTCTGCTGCATAAATGCCAAATACAGCTCCTGCAGCCTTCCTCTCTTCATAAATGTACACATCCATATTTGTCCGTTCCGGATCCGCAGGGACAGCTTCCTGCTTATGTTTTACGATCTCATAGCTGCGTGTCCGGACATCTGTAAATGTATGTACAAAGTTATAACCGCTGGCTCCCTGTTCTGTATCATAGCTGTGGGTGAAAATGTAGCTTTCCTCTGCCAGGGCATAGCCCTCCGGTGCCTTTGTCTCCGTGACCAGATATCTTCCTGCCGGAAGCTCCCCGAACTCTGCCATTCCGTCTGCCCTGGTGGTTACCTTATTAAGAGGCACCCATCTCCCCTCTTCTTTCTCTTCCTTTCCGGATGCAAGATCCCTTTTTATGACTGCCGGTACCGTATCGCTTCCGGCAAAAATAGCATTACCGTCATAGTTCGTATTTGCCACATCTGCATAAATGGTAAATTCTCCGCCGCCTAACGGCTTGTTTGTATCATGGTCCACCTTATAAACATGGCATACAGCCGGAGCCTGTTCGTTATAAATGCCCCCTTCCCCTTCGTTTATCAGCCCTGTTTTCCCTGCTTCGATCTGGAAATAATACCGTTTATCAAGCTTCGTAAAGCCTGCCGGAAATTCGGATTCCACACAGTAGTAACTGCCTGATGGAAGATCAGATACTGCAAGACGTCCTGAGCCATCCGTCTTTAGCCCTATCACTGCCTTATGGGAATTTCCCCATTCCTTGGTCGTCAGCTCTTCCCCTGCCCGGAACACAAGGGTGCTGTTGGCATATATGTTTTCTGCTGCATAAAAGGTAAAGCCCACATCCGGAAGTGTCCTTGTCTCGTATATGAACTTACCATTCTGATACCCGGTCAGCACCTTCCCATATTTAACGATCTCTGCACTGCCGGAGTTAAATTTATTTTCACAGGTAAAAGTATACCGTACAGAACCGTCAGGATTTGTTACCCCGTCTCCTGCCCCCATGATCACCAGTTTGGAATCCTTTCCTTCCATTGTCTGCATTGCCGTAAACTTGTATTCCGTAGGATTGATCTGGAAGTCATCGGAGGGTACACCTGTCTCTATGATCCGGTAGGAACCTGGTTCTCTTATCTCAAAAACAGCCTTCTGATTCTCTTCTGTTATTACATCATCTACTACTTCATATTGTCCTAACGCTACTGATTTTGAAAGCTCAAAGGTGCATCCCGGAACAAAAAGCCCATATTCATCTACTTTATTGATACATACTTCAGTAAATTTTTGATCTGGATTATCCGGCTCTGCATACACCTGTAAGGCAAAATACCCATTCATACCAAAACTGGCATCATATGCAAGATTCTGGACTCCTTCCGCAGTCTTAAGGTACCGTATCTTATCTGCTCCCTGGTAATCAAAATTTACCTTCATGATGACTGTAAGTGGATTGCTCTTATCATAGGTCTTTCCGGCTTCCTTTACTGCCGTCACCTGCAGGTGTCCCCTCTCATCCACAAATGCTGTACTTTTCGTTGCTTTTCCGTTTTTATCATACACTCCTGTTACAGATATGCCAGAGGACTTCCCGCCAGTGACCAGTCCGTCACTGTTATATCCGCCGTCAGCGAAGTACTGCCATGCATCACATCCAAGGTTAATCTGCGTCTGCTCCCCTTCCTTTACCTTTGTCTTTGTTTTGGAAAAACTGCCTATCATCTTCTTTCTCGCTGCTTCCGAATCTGCGGAAGACTTTGAAATCGGCTGGAGCCTGCTGTTAAAGCTGGTACCGCTGGAGCTTCTGCCTGAATTAAGACTGGTCAATTTCCATGCGTGATTAATATAAGCAGTAAGCTTCTGTGCAGTACTGGAACCCGTTTCATCCCAGATCACTTCCTGCACCGGTCCGTAATTCTTTTTACCGCTCCATGAGTTTCCATTGGTCTTGTAAAAGAAGTTCAATGCTACTGCCTTCTTAAAAGCAGATTTCCCGGAATAGCCGTATATCGGTTCTCCGGTATATTTGGCATGGTACATAGTTGCACCTTTTTCCAGACAGAAAATGTAATGCCTGCTTTTTCCCGGCTGTACATACCATATGGTACCGCCTGACCATGAGCCGTCACTACAGATCAGATAGTCACTGGAGGCTTCCAGCACTTCTATCTGTTCCTCATGCAGCCCGCTGTCTTCTTCCCATGCAGCAAAAGTATTCATCTCCGGTATCTGCTGCTCTGTACTTTCCGAAGTACCAGCTTCCACGGTCTGTTCTTTGGCAGACTCCGGTATCTCTTCCGTCACCTCTTCTGTCACTGTTTCTTTTACTGCTTCGGCAGCTTCTTCTGTTCCTGCACCAGCTATATCTTCCTCAGATACTGCTTCTTCTGTCTTTACGGCTTCTCCGGTATTTTCCTCAGCTGCCGTTTCCGTTGTTACAATCGTTTCTTCTGCATGTACCGTATGGATGCTGCCAGGTACCAGACCGGATAACATCACCAGTACCATCAGCCAGGCAGTCCAACGCTTCATTCCTGTTTTCCATTTCATGTTTCCATATCTCCTTTTTTGTCTTGATTTCTTTATGTTCCACCCTTACGGTGTGGAAGCCTCCTTTCTCCATGAAAAAAGAGCAGTGTGCCACTGCCCTATCTATATAAAAAGGACATATGCCTGTGCATATGTCCCTGTTATTGTCCTATTCAGTTATTCTGGTACTATTTCTTTATTTTTACTGTTTTCTTCTGTCCTTTTCCCTTAAACAGCTTCTTGTATTTCGCCAGCCTGCTCTTTGGCACTTTTATAGCTGCCTTCTTATGGATTCCTTTTAAGGCATTCTTTCCCACGGATTTTAACTTTGTTGTCTTTACCGTTATCTTCTTTAATCCGGAACATCCGCTAAAAGCGTTTTTTCCTATGGATGTGACATTCTTCCCCACCGTCACGTTTTTAAGCTTCTTACAGCCCTTAAAAGCGTTCTCAGCAACAGATGTTACCTTGTAGCTCTTTCCCTGTATCTTAACGGTATCCGGAACCGTAACAGATGCTGCATCCTGATTTCCTTTGTAAAAACTCACTGTCCTGCTCCCGGTGCTGGTGATCTTATATATATTCTCCCCGGCTGTTATCCGGCTTCCCTTTTTTAATGGTACGTCCTTTATCCTGATTTCCAGCACAGTTACAAGACTGCTGTCTGCTTTTAAAGTATACTGGATCTTTGCGTTTCCTGCCTTCAATGCCCTGATCTTTCCATCCTGATAGGAACATAATTCCGGAGTCAGTACCTTAACATCGTACTGACCAGATGATAACTTCACTTCACAAATCCAGTCCATACTAGCAAAGTTACCTTTACCAGCTTGTTCATGATAATATGTATAAACTTTTTCCTGCGTTTCTTCTCCTACGTACAATTCTTCACCGTTCCATTCGTTTTCATGTGTGCTTTTCAATGTAATCAGTTTGGGATTCACCTTTGCGGTAAATGGTGCTGTATGATCCTTCCGCTTTCCCAGTGTCATTTTCTCCCACTGTACAGGTCTGTTGTTTTCTGAATCTTTTCCAAAATATCCATCCTCATAATAAATGTTGGAATATGAAAATATCTGTACCCAGTAGTATGTATCATCCACTTTCACACAGCCAAATCCAGCATATGCAACCTTAGCATCTATCATTGTGGTATAATGCCCCGAAGAATTTACCAGACTCTTATTTGCATCAACAGCCAATGCACTTCCTGCATGAAGGTTTTCTCTACGTACATACATGCTGGCTGATGTACAAAAAGAACCATCTGGTCTTGTATGTTCCCAGTAGACAGCGGTTTCCGCTGCCCGCATCATCGCCACATCCATCAGTTCATCCTTTGCCTGCAATTCCGGTACTCCTGCTTTTCTCCTCTGTTCATTCACAAGCTCCGTCATCTTATACGCTTCCTCATAACAGTAGGTCACATCATATGTTATATCAATCGGGTAATTGGTGTATGATTTGTCTGCACGATATGACCATGTACTTCCATTCCAATACTTATAATCATATATCCATCCATCTATACTCTCACCTGTCAGATTTCTGACCACCTCTGCATTCACATATGATTTGGTTCCCAGCATCGCTATTATTATAAATACAAAAAATAATCCTTTCTTCAAAGTGCCCTTCATAGAACCCCTCCAATCCATTATATTTTCTTGCTTCTATTATACCACATCTGCAACAACATTTCAACTATTAATTCTATTTTATAGTCATTCTTTCAGGATGTTTTATCCCTTTTATCACTAGCAAAAAAGCATTATGCGATATTATCATTTAGTCCTGCTATCATAATCCGCAATGCAATGGAGAAGCCACGTTTAAATCCCTCATCCTGGCTTACCCTTGCCAGTTCGCTTGCTAAAGGCTCTACTTCATAACACTGGGTATCTGTCATGCTGGAAGCTTCCAGGTACTTCATCAGGTCATCCATGGCATCTTCAGATTCCTTACTTTTTTTCCTTGTTCCATATCCAAATGCTTCTGCTGCACAGAATGCATCGTCAATAAATTGCAGAATATCTTTCTCTGCCGTTATTTGTTCTGTCATATTCTTTTCCTCCAGTTATTAAATTTTCCTTGAAAGAGGAAACTCTTAATGAGATAATATTCTCTATATCCTATCCCCTTCCAGTACTCTAACCATATCCATTACCAATTTTTCAATATCACTGTTTTCCGAAAAATCATAATATTTATAATTACTCAGTCCTGGTAAAATTTCTTCTACATCCACATCATCTAATTTTACAAGATACCATTTTTTCTTATTTCTAAATACATCTGCCAGAAAATTATGTAATTCTCCTTTTGCCATTACTGAATCTTTATAATGTTTACTAAGAAAGAATATTCCATAGTCACACTCCTTCAGACCTTCCATCATCTTTTTAACAATAGGTTCCCCCACATCAATGTTGTACAAGTCCAGCCAGCAGTTCATACCGCTGATTTGTATTTTTTGATAAATATCCATTACTATTTCCATATCTTTATGAGAATACGATATAAATGATTTTGCTTTCCAAAATTCATGAAAATAATCCTTTTCTTCAAGTGCATCTCTTTCCGCAACTTCATAATATACCTGCATGTACATTTGAATTTCTTCCAGTCCTGCCCTTTGTGGAATCATTATTGTATTCCACATACGGTTTCCCATCTCTCTGATAATCTCTGTAATTCCTTTATCCTGCCTGCTTCTCAGTTCGTATTTCTTAATCAATGCAACCATTTTCTCTACATTTGTATTGGATTCTACCAGCAGATATGACGCTAGCATATATGGATTATTATTTACCGCTAATATTACCATACCATCTGCGTCGGTCAATGCATTCATTTCTGAAATAAATGATGCATATTGCATTCTTGTTCCATATGGTATCTCGACACAAAAATTTCCTTTCATATGTATCCTCCTAAAAAAAATAATCTTTTCCAGAGTGTAGCATATGCCGTAATCTATTTCAATATCAAATTGCAGTTTGTAGTTATCACACAAGTTAATTGCATAGAAGTACAAGATTTTAGGATTATTGGTTCCATTTATTTTATATACATACTCGAAATCTATTTTCAAAACAATCAGATCTTGTAACTGCATTCTCAAACTCTTCATCTCCTTTCGCATTTGCTCTTCCTAATTTTTTCGGATATACCATATATAAAAGGCATATACTCCCGCATACGCCTTTTTAATCATTTTATTCATTTCTTTATGTATCTATCTATTTTAACAACCTCTCCGGAAGAATCAGCCGGCTTATTAAGCTTAAGCTGATATGCTGCTTTAAAACCGTGTTTAAAGCCCTCCTTCTCGCTGACATATATCAGTCTTTCCAGCTGTTCCAGCATTTGAAAGTCTTCTTCTTTGTTTGCAGTTCTGCTAAAGCGGATAAACATACCCTGCGTTTTGTTTTTTTCAGTGTCCAGTTTATCACTGGACTGGAATTTTTCAAATATCTTTTCCAAATCTTCTAAACTATCCCTCATCCTGATTCCTCCAATCCAAATTAAAAATATCAGTAACCTTCATATCTAATGCACGGGCTATCGCTATCATTGTGGACTGCTTCGGATCCGTAACCTGATTTGCTATATAATATAGAGACGATACAGAAATTCCGGATTTCCGACTTAATTGTTTATACGTTACTCCTTTTTCTTTCAATACTTTTAACAGAATATTTTTCCCATACATTGACCATCAACACCTGCTCTTTTTAATCAGCATGCGTTTTTCCAGCTGGATTATGATAGGAATATATTACCACAGGTCTTATTCTATTTAGCGAACAAATTAGTGATGTAGTTTGATTGTTGTTTATTTTCATTATGTTTTGTTGGTTTGTATTAGAAATTGTTATCTGCAAATAGCTAGACGATTAGGTCTCAATTTTTTCTACCTCCGTATATTCGCCATATATTTTGGTGCCGTCTTCATTAAACCTGAAAGCCCTTACCCGCACATAATAGGTTCTACCGGCTGTCAGGCTCTCTACCGCTTTGTCTGCCGTTTCTACTTCCACTATCACCGTAGTCTTCTTATCAAAATTTTTATCCGTGGAATAACTGACTTCATATCCATCTGCCCCCTCTACCTCCTGTACAGATATCCGGATATCAGGATTTATGTTTAATTCCTCATCCACAAGTTCCGTTGTCTGCTCCGTATTGGGGATATTGAAAGAAAAACCATCCGGTTTTATCTTTGATATAGCAACTGCACCAGTCAGTGACAGCACTAAAACAAGAAAAAATGTCATTGTCTTAACCGGTATTTTTATCTTGGTTTTATCCGGTACTTTTTCCTCTTCCACACTGTTGTCTTCCATGAAAGATTCCTCCGGTAATTCCTTTTGTTCTTCTGCCCCGCTTGATACTGTCTGCTCTTCTGTCTTCTGTTCCTCTGGTTCCGAATAATCTTCCTGTATTTCTATATCTCTAGGTTCTATATTTGTGACTTTATCTGCGGTTTCCGGAGCACTCTGTCCGGAACTGACAGCCTTTGGAACACTTTTCCGCTTTGTTTTTAATCTCTCCCCATTTAACAGGAAGGATATTCCCGGTGTCTTTTTGGTGCTGACATTCAGATACCCCTTCATAACTTCATGATACAAAGGGTCTGTCCCCTGGAACATATCCTTATGCCCGCTGATACAACCGCATTCATCACATTCAGACAGATACATTTCTTTCAGGCGTTCATATTCTTCAGCCTGGCAGAAGTTCATCCATAACCTGACATTTTCACCAGCATACCGTAGGACGTTTAAAGCATCTGCCATCCGGTACGGCTTTCCATCTGTTATCACTATCTTAATCTTACATTGGTTAAACAGGTTCAGTTTTGCTGTCGTATATTTACCCATGTCGAGAATCACGAACCTCTTTTCTTGATCGATGTCCATATGTCGGTAATCCATACCGTTCCTTCTGTAATGATTATCCTCTATCTTTTCGAATCCGTAAAAATCTGCCATTGCTGCCAGATCGCCTGATTCATTTGCTTCTACATAACAGACATTTTCTGTATATTTGTGGATAAAATTTGCAAGTCCGATGGATATATGGGTTGCACCTGCCCCGCTGTTGGAAGACATGATTCCAATCCATGTCCCATTATAAACATCTTCTATCGGAATCTTTTCCCCCTTTAGCAGGTATTCCAGACTGCTTTCCAGATTGTCCTGATATTTATATAAAATGGTTATATGATCTCTGTATATAACTTTCTGATATTCTCCCTCATCATCCTGCGGGTACTCTTCCTCCAACAGGATAAACTGCGTATCCCACATTGTCCGGGTTGTTTCCATCATATCTCTTAACTGCTGGCTGTTATCTTTAATGCAACTTCTTTCAATCACAACATACCGCAGATCATGTATAATCTGAAGCCGCTCCGGAATAAATGTATTCAGACTTCCTTTTTCCATCACCTCTGTAAGCAGATCCCACTCATATTGTTCTGCCATTCTGTCCAATAGACCTTCTTTTTCTTTACTCGAAATATATATAATCATGTACCTCACCTCTTTCATGGAAAAGGCGGCCATACAAGACCGCCTTCTGCCCTATTCAATATTTTCCCATTCATTTTTTGCGATATATGGATAATACTTCTGGCTCCTCCTGAACTGGATTTCCAGCTTGATAATGTCTACCGGTGACAGGTTAAGTTCACCCTTCACTTGGAGCATGACAGCTGTACTGACTCCTATCAAAAATATAAAAAACAATATTGTTATATTATGGATACCCAATAGATAAATGACAGAATCCATAATCAGAAAAATGAATATTGACAATATCGCAGGCAACAATTCCTCTTTTCCAAACCCCGGAAAATATTCTTTTTTCATTTTTAGCCCTGATGGCATATATAATTCTCTTGTTTCTATTTCCTGTAATTTCTCCATTATCCTACCTCTCCTTCAATAATAATATCCCTTTATGAGATTGGCAATTGTCATCACTGTTTCAATCAGTATTAGTGCAATCAGGAGATTTTTAATTTTCTTGTTTCTCATAGTATGATCATCTTCATTCAGTCCAGTTAGTATATAATACACAACTTTAACTGCTACTCCTGCTCCTGCCACGACCTGAATAACAACTATCAACTCTTTTATCTTTTCCATATTATCCTGCTTTCCTAAATGATCTTAAAATACTAAATGAATACAATGCCTGCTGAAACTTACCACCCCCGCCTGGATTTGTCATAATGAATTCCTGCAGGAATGCCGGAGCTTTCAATGCCATTGTTAGAAATGTAAATGCCCATATGTATGATAGCTGTGATATGGAATATATGCTAAGCTTATAACATACAAGCTGTATGACCGCACCAAAGCATATCTGAAAAAACTTTTTACAGTATGGCTTAAAAACCCCTTCATCTGCATCCAGCAAACCCAATGCCGAAAAAGATATTCCCACTCGGAGAATAACTAACTGGATAGCATTCAAAGCAAACAACACTGACAATACAATAGAAATAACGATAAATACAATCAGCATCAATATAGTCATTAAAGGCAACGAAGTAACCTTATAACAGGCATCTAATGCACTATCAAATTGAATTGGTTTCATTTTAATTGATTTTAAAATATTCAATGTAATTTCATTACCTATCGACATCATATATTTAAATAATAAACCAAAAGAAAGTGATATGAAAACAGCCTTTCCCAAATTCACTACATGAATGACAGGTTCTGCATCCTCATTTCCATCTGCTCCAAGAATATATGTATTAAACAATTTCCATGCAAATTTCAAGCCGAGCAGAAAAAAGGCATAGGAAAATATTACATTTGATATCGGTGCTATATTTACTCCTGTCTTTTCCTGGAACACTGCTTCACAATTAAAAACTGTATTAAAATCCAGTACATCCAAAAAATAATTGGATACTCCTTCCCTTGAACTGTCCACAAGATCAGACAAAATTCCTTTTAATAAATCAGCTCCCATACTTCCTCCTTATGAATTAATCGAAATCCCATAATACCCGCCAATAATTCCAAAGAGCGTTCCTATCGTTTCGGCAATAATAAGTCCAATAACAGCCCCCTTTTGCTTTTTAGTAAATCTTCCTTCGTCAGTATCTTCACCCATTCTCTTCTGTATTTCCCACACCAGCCAGAGAACCAGCACAACAGCTGCTGCAACTCCCTGACCCACTGATAAAAGATCTTTCATCATTCTCTTCGTTCCTGTTTCATATATACTGCCTTTAAACCCAGTCGCATATGCATTTGTTCCACTAGCTGCCAGAATATATAAAAACATCCATATCTGAAACATTCCTGCCATTTTTCTTTTTACATTTTCCTTAATCTTTTTCACAATATCTTCCTCCTTGCTATTTAATATCTTCCTGTCCATTTGCAGGACATTAATCATCATCCATATCATACATTCCCATCTCTTCTAACATCTGTTCTTCTGCCTCTGCCATCTGTCTTGCAGCCTGTTCAGCGGCTTCCTTTGCCTGCTTTTCTTTCTCTTTTCGCTTAATCTGATCCTGTATGACATCCCATATCCCCCACAATTCTATTTTTTGTGATATATCATGCTTCCTCCTCTGTTTCTGACGCTCCATACGCAGACTCCTGTTATGTGCCTCATCACCCATGCCAAACAACGTGTTAAAGTACCACTGGCTTAAATCCGGGGCATACATTACTGCCGGATGATTTCTGGAAGTCACCAGAGTATATGGTCTTTTTATCTTTTTTACTTCATCCGGTGTCAGCAACTCCCGACCAATCAGATTATTGGAAGATCCTGTCGAAGTCACCCTGCTTCCGGAGCTGTTAGAGTTCATGCTGGTATTGTAAGACATGGTCGTATATTTTCCCAGCTTGTCGCTGATTTCCTTTAATGTTTCATTATCATCGCTCTGTAAATATACCCATGTTTCACAGTTTCCATTTATGATACGCAGACCTGTTTTCTCATACTTCTTTTCCATCTGTGCCTGCCCCTGAATATACAGTAAAAAGCGGATACCTTTGCCCCCGCCTACCGTCAGCATTTGTTCACAATTAGTAAGCTGCGAAAAGTTTCCAAACTCATCTGCTACTACATTTACTCTCCTTTCTAGCCTTCCACCTCGTTTCTTCGCTTCTTTTGACAGAATCGTGTATGCCTGCGATACGAACAGCGTCGCAAGCGGATGGTATGTTGTCCTGTCATCCGGCAGGATTAGAAATACCGCCATCTTTTTCCTCCCCATATCAGCCGGATCAAAACCGGATGCAGAAGACATATTTGCTATATAGGGATTCGTAAACATTTTCAGTGTCATGACTGCGGACGTATAAAAAGAACTTCTGGTTCTACTCGGTGCGATATCCGATACTCCCAAAAGTCCTTTTGCCGGATGATCATCTGTCAGGGTGTTCACATAGACACTAAGTGGTAGTATCTGCTTCTTTCCAACTGTGATCGGCTTACACATATAAATCAGAAAATAATACACATTTGCAAGGTTCCTGAACTGTCTGGTTCCCGCTTCCCTGTTATCATAGACAACTGCCATAATGGACGCCGCTATCATGGATGCTTCACCGTCATTCCAGATTTTTTCCCCTTTTGCTTCTCCTACCAGCTGAGAGGTCAGATCCCATGCAGCATCTATTGCAGCCGGAATATCCCCTGTATCTACAAAGTCGATGACTACCTGTAGGTAATTCCAGAGATCGGAATACAGCGGCTCATCATAATTTATCTCATATACCTCATACCCAAGACTTTTCAGATAGGGTTTCGTATAATCTGCCAGCTCCCCTTTTACATCCGTTGCAATAATGGATTCTCCTGCCAGTCCCAGCAGACCGATTGTCTCTAATACACTGCACCGTGTCTTTCCGGATCTTGTCGCACCGATACATAGCACATGGGTATCCGTATCAATGTAGTATATCTTTTCTCCTTTAGCAGTATCCATTTTTCCCAGGACAAAACCACCGGAAGGGACTTCAAATTCATGGATATCCTTTTCCAGTATTTCCCTTTCCAGTATTTCCTTCGGAAGAAACTGGCTCTTAAATGCTTTGTCAAATTCCTTTTTCCTAAGCCACCTTGCACTGCCACACTGGTTCTGCCCTGCCGGAGCAGGCGTATATATATCAGGTGTGACTTCTACCAGCTTTGATCTGTAACTTGGTTTATTCATCACCATGTACAGATATAGTGCAGCTTCCAGTGCCACTACACAAAAAAGAATTTTCACTTTGCTCTCTGTCATGATCACCTCCTTGATTACTTTCAAACCAAATATAAACTCTGTTGCTTTTATCGTTCTGGTCAGTACTGCTGTGATATAAATATTCGTATAGACTGCCAGCCATATTAAAAAAAGCAGTATGAGAAGAATTGACTTATCCTTCTTTACTGCTTCCAAAATCCTTTTTATCATATTGTCACCGTTCCCAATCAAGACCACGTCCTTTCTCTGCTTCCTTCGCAAGCTCCCTTCTGGCAGCCGCCGAGGAATAATCTTTTTCTATCTGCTGTAATGGATATCTGGTTCCTGTGCTTTTGCTGATACTGTTTGCCAGCCGCAGGATTCCGTATGCCGTATCCATTGCATTTTCTACTTCCTGTTTCCGTTCCATTTCCCGGTACTGTGCATTCAATATAAACCTCTTTTCCATCGCCTCCTTCGAAAACTTTTCCTGCGGATACAATTTTTTATTTCTGAGCTTATGACCATCTGGGTCGGTAAAGGTGACATACTTTCTAGTATCACTCCAATCTACCTGATACCCAAGCCGGTTCATTGCTTTTATAAACTCCTCTTTACTTGTCGCAAGCTCCATACACGTTTTCACTGCCAGGTATGTTTCATATTTCCATGAAGTTCCTTGTTGCTCCATCCGGATCTGATGCTGTGACTTATACGATTCTTCCTCCTTTTTCCTTGTTTTTTGTGTGATGTGCAGTCCATACTCCCGCAGGATGGAATCTGAATAATCTTTCAATTCCTGAAGCTGTTTTGTAGAAAGCTCCCATTTATGCCCATCTTCCAGATTTACCGAGTTAACCACAAAATGCGTATGCAGCTTGCCTGTATCCAGATGGGTTGCATATACGACCTGAAATCCTTCAAAAAAACGGTGCTGTGCCAGTTTCCCTGCTATCTCATGTGCAATCTCTGGTGACGTTTCACCCTCTACCAGATTCTGTGAGAAATGGATCAGCATCCTGTTTTTTCCATCCTCCTGTGCTTTATCATACATTTCTTTGCATAAGACCATTTCTTCATAGGCTGTGGCAGCATTGCAGTTCAGCGAACTGATCAGCCACGGCTTTGTTTTCTCTTCACTGGTTTGATAATCAAGAACCCCCTTTAGGGACTCCAGCGTATGGTATCCACGGTATCCGGCACCGGCTTTTGTCTTGCTCTTTCCATCAAAAAATGTTATTGTTCCGATGACTGCCACCCTTACCCTTTCTTATTTAATTTCACAAGCTGTTGTAATATCTGTTTTAATGTATCGTTTGTGGAAAACAGGTCAACTTCCTTAATCTTTCCCTGATGTGCCAGAATCGTCAGCTGGTTTACATTGACACCCAGCTTCGCAACCTGCTTCGCCATCTCTTTCATACCAGGTATGATGCGGATTTCATTTCCGCTGGCACTTCTCCTTATATATTCCGATACGGAACAGCCTGCCTCTTCCGCTTTGTCCGCATAATATTTCAGCTCTTCCTCCGATAAACGGATATGAATATCTCTGTTCCTGCTGCTGTCTGTCCTCTGTAACGATTCTTTCCTCACATCTGTTATCTCCGTTACGGTATAATCTGAAGCGGCAAGTATGACTTCCCTGGCATATTCAGACAACTGCTTTCCGGCAGCTTCTGCTGCCTTCTCTATCACCTTCTTTTCCTCCGGTAGCACTCTGAAATGAATATCTGCTTTTTTTGTATTCAACGGTTCGCATCACCTCCTTATATCAAACCAGCTTTTGATATCGACAAATTATTTATAATCCCAATCCTTCTTATATCCACGTACACTGATATGCCAGCCTTTTCCATGATAAATATTCGGATTATCGTCACCAGGTCTTTTATCTAGAAATTCTATGTAGACAAAATCACAACCTAAATGTTTTACTACAACTGCATCATATTTTTTCTCTTCATAATAAAATACAACTTCTGTTCCAATGAAAGGCCTTTCCTCTGGATCCTGCACTAATTCATCAAACATTGTTATTTGTCCATTCATTTTTTCCTCCTATCCATTTATATCACTACAGAGGGTTTGGGACACCTCCCAAGTATTGAGGTCCAGGTGGAACACCCTGGCAAGCTGTTTGCGGGGACATTCGTGGCACGAATGTATCCACAAACAGGAAGCTTGCCCCTGAGTGCTCCGCACTCCCGGTTTTTTTGAAGGAAAAACCTGTTGCAGTACCTGACTCTTTACATTTCCATCCCAACAGCAGTTTCCATTTGTGATATATTTCCTAACGTCTGCTCTAAAACTGGTTCCAAACGATTCATTTCTGCAAGATCTTCTGTAAATCTGCATAGCTTCGGCTTTTCCCTATAACACTCCATCTTATGACCAAAAGCCTTTATGATATCATTAGCCCTTTGTATTCCTTCGGCAGTCCTGCCAGTACATATCCATAATTTTTTAATATCCGGATTGTTCTCCACAACTGCCTGCACCTGGCCGGTATCCCGATATGCCAGATAATATTCATCCGGTTCATAATCCATATTAAATTCAGCCTTGTAATTTCTTACACTGATATCCCGATATGCCTGTATATCCTCCTTATCATCGCATAGGACTAAAATCTCGCATGATCCCTTAATGGAAAAATCCTCCGGAACCTTTTCCTGTCTCTGCTGTACATCCGGCTGATCTGGTTCCTGCTGCTCCTTTGTGATCTTTTCCTGCTGTTCCACGGAAGACTGTTCCCGTATCTCCTTTTTATCCTGACTGCGTTCCTGTACCCTGTAAGCTACCAGGTCTTCATTAAAATCCTTATGTGTCGGACGGTGTCTGGTTACTTTATATTCATTTCCATACTTTTCATAAATGGAACGTGCAGCTCTCTCTCCGGCTGGTAATTTAAAAAAATGCTCGTTATATAAATCCCTTCCTAATATTTTTTTTCCAATACCCTTGTCATAATCACCCATGGATTCATACAGTATATATTCCTGTTCTCCATCAATTTCAACAGTATATGTGCCCTCATCTGACATTATCAGCTGATCTTTAGTAAATGCAACATACTTTACGGAAACTTCCTCATTTCTGGCAATAAATCTTGAATAATCAGAATATGTTCGGAATAAAACACTGTCATCCATTTCCTTTGCCTTATTTACCTTTTCAATATGCATTATTTTTTCCTTCAGATTTTCTTCTGCCCCCCAGACAGGATTCAGATACGGATCGTTGTCTGTGCACACCCTTATCTTTTCAATATCCTTATGATCTTCCAGAAACTGTTCCAATGCCTTACTCGCTACACCACCTAATGCAACATAAGAATCCTTTATCTCTTTTCCATAAATTTTCTGAAGGCTCATATATGACAGAACATCTATCGGAGCCTCCAATACATTTAACGTTCTGGATGTACCGGATATAGAAAAAGAAAACGCTTTCTGGCTGCCTGGCACGTCCTGCTTAAAGGCTTTGCCGTATGTATTGGTAGATCTCACAGAAGCATGCTTTGCTATTCCTTCCTTATCCCTTCCTACAAAAACACAGCTTTTTTGTGTATTCTCATAGACATATCCCTTATCCACCATTTCTTTCAATATCCCAGAATCAATTCCCCGGGTCTTTGTAAGATATGCAAACACATGGCGGTATGTATCATTCTTGTCCGGGAGGTGGAACTCCCTAGGTGGCTCAGGTTCCGGTTTCCAATCCTGTGAATGCCGTATTGGCTCCATATCTTCGCCTAATAGCGTCTTGACTGCTTCCACCCATGTTTTATTTTCCAGCTTCATGCACAGACTAATTGCTCCTTTCCCTCCTGTATCCTGTGTCTCCCAGTGCCATGTATTGGCTCCCCTGTGAAAATACAATCCGCCCATATTTTGTGCCTTATACCACAAGCCACTTTTTTTAATTCCAATCCCCTGGCTTCTGGCATATTCCACAACGTCAACCCTACCAGCACGTTCAATCTGTTCATCAGTAAATCTTTTCAACTGTCCCGCCATATTAAAACGCCTCCTTCCTTTACAATAAAAAAAGAGCAGATTTCTCTGCTCCTTAATAGTTACATCTCGATTCCCGGATCATGTTCTGGCAATTCTAATTCTCTTAAAGCTTCATCAACAGCCTTATTAAGATCTATCTCAAATTGATTAACATTAACCAGCTCTCCTTTACAGAACTGATATATATTATCAGAAAGCTTATCTTGCAGATCAACAGCCTGCATATTAGCTTCTTTTACCAAATCATTGAAAAATTCTTTATCCCCTTCCTCTGCAAAAGGTACAACGATTACTTCATGGATAGAAGATGGAAGTATATATGCAGCTTCTCCAAATTTCTGGGCAATCCATTCCTGTACAGAAGGATACAGGACAGCTGTAGCTCCATTTATACATGTATCATTTGATATCACATACATCTCAATATCTATATCACCACCCATCTCTAATCCTTCAAGCATTTCCTCTCTAACCTGATCTGGTGCATGGTTCTGTATTATTTCATGCATTACATCTTTCATGTTTTTAATCCGTGCTGGAAAGATACGTTCTGTATTTTCCATTGACAAATTGTGCAGTTCATCTAACGATATATTCCATGCTTCAAATTCCTGATTGCTGATTAAGGAACTGGCTATTCCCATAACATCCACTGAGTGTATAAGACGGTATGTAAGAGCTAAATCCCCTGCCAGTGGCTTATATGGAACACCTCTTAATAATTCTTCATTCATGGAAAAATTAACAATTCTTGCCACTATTTTATGCTTTACCATATTGATATCAAATATATCTGTTTCCATTTCAATTTTTTCCTGAAGTGCGTGTGCATATTTTGTTTCAACGATACTTGCCGCTGCTTCAAAACTCATACCTTTCTTTACGGAATCATATAATTCATCAATATAAATATTAGGGGATATATTTTGTCCCTCCCCATATCCTGTAATGCCAGTTAAATATATTCCATTATTTTTAAGAACATTCTGACATTCAAATTCTGCATCATATCTTTCATTCATCCAGTCAATCAGTCTTTGTTTAAATACCTCAAAATCCACTATTTGTTATCTCCTTTTTTCTCTTTCAACTTGTTAAAATAAAACTCCATTATCTTTTGTCTGTCGTCTTTTTTTCTTGTTTCAATATCCATTTTTGAAATTTTCTTCATAATCTTCCTCCTTTCCGCCATAAAAAAGAGCAGATTTTTCTGCCCTTTTATCGCTATATTTCAAGATCAGGTTCGGGCATTTCACACTCTGCCATCATTTCATCCAATACCCTGGAATATGCTTCTATCTGTTCTTCCTGTACCGGCCGCTTTGTATTCTCATGCTGGGGTGGTCTGTCCCGAACCTGCTCGCCTTTTATAATGATATTTACCAAGCTGTCTGCAAAATCCTTAGGATCCCTTATCAGGGAAATACGGTTATCCTGCCAGGTGCCTTTTGTATGGTTGATTCCGTTCAACAGCTTGATTCCCCTTGCCGGCGGCTGCCAGTTTTCAAAATTCTTAGTGTAATCATCCAGCAGGTAATCTGTTTCCTGAAGCTTATCCGGTATCATATCTCGCTTATCCATTTCATATGGTACAAAAATCCGATGTGCTTTATCAATGCCAGGTAAATGCTCCGATACCCATTCATCCTTTTCATTTAAAGCATAGTCGCTGTTTGTAAAATATTTGGATAACACAAAAACCTCTATCTCCGGATGCTCTGCTACTATATGGTTTACAGCAGCCACCACATTTTTATACTCCGGAAGATTTCGGTAATATCCTTTTTCAAACAATTCTTCCTCTGCTACTGGCTGCCACACGGCACAAGTGCCATCTAAATCTACAAATAAACGATTTCCCATAACTTACCTCCCTACATTTCCATTCCTAAATCCAGTTTAGAAAATTCCATTTCTGCCATGATATTTTCTACTGCTTCCTCTATTGTCTTTCCCTGTCCCTCTGTCCGGTTCTTCCACTTTTCTTTATAAACCGCCATTTCAAACCTTTCTTCAAATTTCATTAGAGAAACCCCAGGTTTGGGAACTGCCAGGTTATAATTCCCATACCATTCTGTCACACGCTGGTCAGTCGGTACTTTCTGGCTGTTCTCATATGCATATATAACGTCTACTTTGTTCCAGTCGATTTCCCTAAGGGGAATATCACTTAATTCCGTGTTCTGGTCTGCTGAGGAGCGTAATAATTTCAACTGCCTGCTCTTTGCAGCTTCCCTTTCCTCTACGGGGATAGTATCCATTACAAACTCAATCGTATCCAGATTTCTGTTTTCCCCCCTGATATCTGCATGGTTCAAATCTACATTGTCAAAAACCGTATGATAAAAGGAATTATCCTTTATCACGGCATATCTCCCAAAAGATGCCTGTTGGAATGTACACCTCGAAAAGTGATTAGAATCCATTACGGTATCCTTCCATTCACAATTTATTAAAATTGCATGAGTAAAATTATTATGTATGAACTGCGATTCACTGCATTCAATTGAATGCATATGGGCAGATTCAAAATTAGAATTAATAAAATCCGCATCGTTGATCCTGCAATGACCAATGCTTGCATGTTCAAAATTTGCATTGTTAAAATCCCCATGGATATACAGGTTGTTTATATAGGTGTATGACAGATCTATATGATCACTTCCTGATATCCGGTCTATATCAGGCTGCTCTAGCTTTGGCATATTGCAAAAAGCACTGCCAAGTTTCGTCAGATCGACATTATTTAATAAATTACCTGCATCCAGTTCCACTTCTGTTTCATGTTCCTGATATGCAACAAGTTTAATCTTATTATCATGAACCGGATTCCAGCCACAGTCCCCGCTGGGACGAATTACAAACATATGCGGTATCCCTTCTTTCATTCGTATACCATTTAATATCTCATATTCCATTGCACTTCCTCCTTTCCTGCTGATAAAAAAAGCGGAGCAAACATATGTATACTCCGGTCCCTACTGCATCATTTCAAAACTTTCTTCTTCCATTATCTCTTCTGCCTGCATTGCCTCTTCAACAGCTTCTTCTACCGCCTGTTCTAATGTTTTAGCCTTGCTGTTCTCATTGATATTAACTACCTTTTCTTTAGGCTGTTCCAGTTCCATATCTGCCGCTTTACAGACATCCTTAGCTGCTTCTTTGGATACTGCCTCTGCTTCCTGCTTCGGATGCTTCTCCATATAATCCTGCCAGCTCTCGATGGATTTTCTTATTTCATCATCCAGCCCCTTTTCCTCATAAGCATCCTCTGAAATAACCTCTGACTGAATAACCAGTTCCTTTATATCCTTTACCGCCTCATTTATCCTGGCATCTTTTATCTGTTCTGCCGTCATAGGCTGCCGTCTCTGGTATCTTGCCATTAAGTGCTCTGTAACATCTTCTATCTTTTCATTCAGCCATGAACGAATATCTTCAAAGGTTCTTTTTAATATAGTCTCTATATTTTCCATAACCATACGGAATCTTACAGCATGCATCTGATCCGCTGTCATATGTATGTCGGTTATCTTGGCTACATCCAGCCCGGCCTGAAGTCCTAGCCGGATCTCCCGCATCTGCATAGCATTATATGCCGGATCCACATATTCCTTTACCTTCAGTCCTTTTTCAAAACCTATACGGAGCTCATGTATCTGTTCTGCATCATAGAGGGACTGATTCAGGTTGTCCAGTTGTAGCTTTACTCCCCGCTTAGCTCCAATCCGCAGTTCCCTCATATGCTTAGCTGATATATGCGGGCTGTTATACCCTGTAATATCATTTTTTGCTTTCAGGGAAAGCCTCAGCTCCCGCATCTGCTGAGGGCTTAGATCTACATTCCTGTATAGGTCTGTTTCCAGCTTCTGTCTGGTACCCTTCATTATTTCTTTAAACTGCTGTTTAGTATAATGTTTAATCTGTGCCCTCTGTTCTTCCATTTTTTCTGCCGGTGATTGTGGTTTTTCCTGGCTTCTATCAGTTTCAACAGCCTGTTCCTGCACCTTTTTATCTGTCTTCTGATTCTTTGCAGCCTTCTCATTACTTTTTGTCTTCTGTATCCGGCTCTTTGCACTGTCTGACCGTTCCAACGCTTCCTTCCTTTTCTGTTCCCGGATACGTTTCTCTTTTTCCCTCTGCTCCGGGTCTGTGCTTTTTTCATAGTGATAATATTCCGCATAAAGCTCCGATGCCTCGATAGGAATAGAATTCACCGGATCCTTATAATCCGCCACTGCCTCTTTTAAAGTCGGTCTTCTTATTCCTCCTTCTTCCTGAACCCGTGGCAGAATATTGATTTCATGTATCGAATCCCATTCAGCTATTATAGTATCTTTGTCCTCTGTCAAGATTTCATCCTCACTTAAAAGCATATAATAATCCATATTGCTGTTTGGCACTCGTGTTAAGATATATCCATCCGCACGCTCTTCTACCAGAGACTCTTTGTTAATTGAAAATCTTGTTTTTGCCATCTTTGTTTCCTCCTTTACATTTCCATTTCAAATTCCGGTTCCTGTGTCATAGCTGTTTCCAGTGCTTCTTCAACAGCCTTGTCCCATTGTGATTCCTTAACCTTATCACTTTGCCGATATACCTCGGCTACACCTGACAATTCATCAATGCAATGATCTTTCATTTTTTCTACTTCCTCACGTGTTCCCCCTGGTAATCCAAACCGTATGGTATCTGTATGGTCATTGAACTCCCGGATTGAAATATCACTCATCTTGACATCCTGCATCTGCATGATCAGAAAATTATTGCCGCTTAATTCTGTCTGCCTGATGGATGATCTTACAAACAATGCCTGCTGGAAATTATTTTCCTTCATTTCACAATCAAATATATGGGTATGCTGGAACGTTGCATTTTCAAAATTGCACCTTACAAATCTGGCATTGGTTATATCTGCCCTTATGGTCGCTCCTGAAAAATCACATTCTGTAAAAGTCGCATCCTTCATCTTAATATCATGAAACGTGGCACCTGAAAAATTTGCTCCGGTAAAGCTTTTCGCTATATTTGCTCTTATGTATGCGTATTTCAGGTTAGCTCCTGTTGTGTTCACTATCTCGTCCATCTGTTCCTGTAAAACCACATTATGCATCTCCTCCACCTCCTACATCTCCATTTCAAATTCCGGCTCTGGTATCATGGCTGCTTCTAAAGCCTCCTCAATGGCTGCATCATATAGACCTTCCGATTCCTTCGCTACTTTCCCAGGTTCGTGATTAATATGCTGCTCATCTACAGTCAAAGCAGTTGTATCATCATAATCATAAATCTTATCTGCAATCTCTTTTAAGGTTGAACCGCTGATCTCATAAGATCTTGTTGCCGTACTGCTGAAATGAAACTGCTCATGATCCATACAGCTTTCACCTGCAATAAGTTCTATCCTCCCATTTACCCTGCCAAGATAAAACCTGTCAGGCATGCCATATTCCATTTTCTTCATATATGATGGTTCCGTAATGATTTCTTGTCTTGCCTCCTCACTCAGCTGATATTGCAGAACAACCTGCTTGATGTCCGGAGTATCAAAATATTCTGAAGAAAGCTGGCGGGGCTGTTCCATGGGAACCCAGTCATCTTTTCCTAAAAACCTATCCCATTGTGTCTTGCGGAGATATTCTAACCTTAAGTTTGTCTGTTCTTTCTTCAGCATTATAACGGTATCTCCTGATTGCAGGGCTGAATCAATTTTCGAATTTAAATCCTTAAAATCATTATCTTTATATGTTCTTACTATGTCCGCTGTTTCCCTTTTCTGACAGTCGGCAGCTTCTGCTATCTTACTCTTCTGATTTTGCATTTTCTGCGAGTAAGACAATTTATAATCCACCACCTGTCCGTCCTGAATCTCTACCGGCATAACGGCACCTTTTTGATCAATAATTTTTGCATGATCTTCCTCAGTAAAAATTGCTCTTACACTTCCATCTACAAAATTTTCACTAAGCCAGTTATTTAATATTTTGTGATTTTCACTATTTCCGGCTCCTTTTATGCTGAACACCTTATCATCCCTCCTACATCTCCATTTCAAATTCCGGCTCTGGTATCATGGCTGCTTCTAAAGCTTCCTCAATAGCTGTCTCATATTGTGTTGCTTGTTTATTCCATGTTAACTCTATAACGCGTTTAGTAATACCTTTTCTTTCTTCATACGCTTCATTCAAAGCCTGTAAAACTTCTTCCGTCTTCTCCATTGCTTCAAGTGCCTCAATGACTTCTGTGTTGATTCTGTCCTCATCCTGCAATTTTCTTAAAGCTTGGGGTATATCGTTCTTGATTTCCCCTAAAATTTCTTTCATCCCTAAATCTACGTCTGCTATTTCTTCTACAACCACAGCTTCCATAATAGCTGCTTCCTTTTCCTGACACAGTTCCTGATGCTGCTTTAAATTGTTGCTTAACCTCTCAACCGCTTTTTGTGCATCGGAACAGGCACGGAACAATTCATTTGGATCATCTTCTAATACAGAAATCCATGATTTTAAATAGTCGGTATGGGAATCCAATAATTTCTGGCTTCCTTCTATTCCTAAATCTGTTCCCATAAAAAAGGCTCCAAGCTCCGCTCTCAACTCTTCTAATGCATATTCAGGTGTCCCAAATTTACTTAACATTGGACGGTCAAGTCTTGACCAGTGTCCTGTACTATGTACCATTTCATGCATCAGCGTTGTTGCAAATGCTTCCTGGCTGATAAATGCATTTCTCGGAGGAAGTACAATCGTATCACTTGCAGGGCGATAATATGCTTTATCCTGCACCTCCTCTCTAACGGAACATTCACTACTGACTATTAATTGATCTGCTAATTCCAAAACCTCATTATGTTCAAGCGGCTTCATTTCTTCCATAGTTTCAATACCTTCAATCTGGCTTGCATTAAAGACAACAAATGTATTTACCATCGGTCGCTGAAGACGTACTGTAATTTTTTCTTTTTGTCCTGTATCTGGATTTTCCTGTTCTACCTGTTTGGTAAAAATAAATTTTTCCAGCCGGATGCCTTTTTCCCCTTTTCTTATCTGCCATCCTTTGCTCTGTGCCTGCTTATAAGTCATAAATCTTGTGTCTGTATAACCAAACTTTGCACTGTAAAGGTATAATTTAATCATATTCGCTCCATGATACTTTGCACCGGAGACAGGATTATGAAAAGTAAAGGGACTTACTCCCCATTTCGGTTCCGGCAGTATGTAACCCTGTTTCATGTTTTCAATGATCTGATCAACCAGTTTCTTCCTCTCTTCCATTATCCTATCAAAGCTTCCTGACATCTTCCCACTCCCCTTCCACATCATCTGCCGGCACTGTTTCATCTGTCTCTTCTCCAATACCTAAATACTCTTTCCAGTTATCTGCTGCCATCATTTCTTCTTTCATATCTGCCCTCCTTTCTACAGCAAAAAAGGAAGCATATCCTGCTTCCCTGACTAAAAGTTTTCCTTGTTTTTTATAATGTTTCTAAATCCTGGATGACCGCCTCCTTATCATTTTTATACAGGAAAATATATAATCTCTTTAACTGTTCTTTGCTATACATCCTTTCTTTTACCAATATCTTATAAGTATATATTTTCCCATCTCTCTGCATCTTTAAATAATTTTTTCTGACGAGTTTTGCCAGGAACGTAGATACTGTCTGCGGCTTCCAATTCTTCCCATAGACACAGTTTACCCTTTCCACTACTTCTGATAAGACAGGTTCCTTTTTGCAGTCCCATACTGCCTTCATTACCATCTCTTCACCTTCTGTTAACTTTTCAATCTGCATAATTTTGTCTCCTTATTTATTTCTCTTTTTCTAACAATTCCGTATTATCAAAAACGTTGCCAATCTTCAATGCGTACGCACTCAAATCACCAATAGGCATTTGTGGGTATCCTTCCGCTTCCGCAAAAAATCCAACATTATCCATATAAGTTTTATCAGCCGGACAATATGCCGTATATGTACCATATTTCAATACAAATACCACTCCGCATTTAGGGTTCTTATAAATATCTCCTTCATAAGCTGTCTCTCCATTCATGTACTCTTTTCCAGTACATTTGCATATGGTAGCCGGTTCGATTTCATGATGTACAAATTTGGGAAATGCTCCTGACTTATCAAACTCGCCTGTGAACATTAAGTGTTTTTCTTTTCCCTTTAACTTAAATATATATCCCTCTATCCATTCACCATTATCTTTACGCTTTGCCTTACATAAATTTTCTCTCATAATCTCATCCTCCAAACTAATCATTTCCTCTTTATCTTTCTTATTTTCTATTCTACTTTCTCACCTGACAAGAAATCATATGTTTCTATATTTACAGAAGTATCAGTATTTATTGGAATTAATATTTCACTCAGCACTGATACTGTATGATACCGAGTCTCTTCTGGAGCTTTAATGGACAAATCATACACAATCTGTATTTTTTCAGCGTAGGTTCCAACTTCAATAAGATTATTTTCTGATAATTTTTTATAGCTGGCACTGATATACCCATAGTTTCCACAGGCTTGTCCCCACAACTCATAAAATTGTTCTGTATATCCTTCAATAGCAAAAATATTATAGTAATAGATACTGTCATTAATATAAAATCCATTTTGATCAACTGCATGACTAGTATCATCCATAGAATCCTGAATAATGCCGTCCACTTGAGGTGTAGTAGCTTTAAGGGAAATATCCGCATGTACATGATCTATGTAGACTTCATAGCCCTCTGGTAAGTATTTGGTATGTACATACATTCCAAAAGATTTGCTATCTGTCACTCTCCATTTTGATATATCATACCTTCCAGTATCGTACTCACAAACTAACTTAAATGATTCCCCTTTTACATCTAGTATCTGTTTAGTTTCTGCTTCTCCCGTTTCTTCATTTACTTCTACAATTTGCACCTCTTTTTCTTCCGGAACATACTCTTTTTCAATCGTCCATCCCGCTTCTTTTTCAATCGTACATCCCGCTAAATTCATAATCATAAATAATATACATAAAATTATTGTAGCTTTATTTTTCATAAGTCTTCTCCTTCTGCATATCCAAACAGTTCTACCGTTTCCTGGTCAAACTCTTCCTTCAATACTCTCATGGTTTCTACATCATAATCCTGATATTTTAAACCGCAGGGACATTCTTCCCGGCAGCATACTAAGTAATAACCACAGCCAAACTGCTGCTTCACTCTGCTATATTTTAATTCTAACCTGTCTCGGATTAACAAAAGATCACCTCTACTTCTCCTCAACGATTACGGAACAGTTATACAGGACAATCCTCTTTCCATCCAAATCAAATTTTACCTTATTCCCATATTCCGAATCCTCAATATCAATTTTCCCATCATAAACAGCAATCTGGTTTCCTGTATCACTGTATACAGTCACTATCCGGTTTAAACCTCCATTTATATCAGAGTCAAAATCTTTTACAGTTCTGTCCCATCCTGCACAGCCTGATAACATAAATACTGGAAACAAAAATAACATCACACAGCATATCTTCTTCATTTAGTCCTCCATTCCACCCTTTGGGCTATCATCACAAATAATTTTATATTTCCATAGAAGCAATATTATTTTTCCAGCAGTCTGGACATATACCAGATAAAAACATTTCTCTCCATTCTGGGTCCAGGTCCGGAACAGCATCTTGAATATGCTCCCCTTTCAATAAACCTTCTTCCAATTGGATATACTGCTCTGCTGTCATTGGAATAATTTTTTCATTCCTGCACATCGTACAGGTGATTTTAATATCATGATTTTCCATAATTACCCTTTCTCTCTAACTCCATAATGTTCACAGAAGAATCTGAAACACTTTGACAGATCATCCGTACCGATTTTTTCACATTCTTCCCCATGTTCTTTATCACACTGGCGGCAGCTGTAAAACATTTCTTCTGTAATTGTTTCCATTACTGGAATCTGCATATTCTCTAATATACTCCCCATGAAATCGAAGTATTCTTTCACCGTCATAGACATAATCCAGTCACAGATTGCTTTCTTACTGTCTACCAGATTGGGGCTACTCATTTCTATTATTTCGGCTTCCACTAATTACTTCCTCCTTCTTCAAAATACAGTTCCAATGCCTTCTCGATGATCTCACCAATTTCTTTATCATCCTGCTCCGGCTTAAAATACTTCTGTATCACTTTCCCACTAACCTTGTATCCTTTGGGTGCCCCCGGTTTCCTTTTCACTTTCTTTCCGGATAACACCTCCGTCATGGTGGCAATGGTAAGCTTATTTTTCATCTGGAGTTCTCGGATCAGCTTTGCTTTATTGATGTCGCACTTATATTCATTACTGTTGATCAGTTCTGCCAGCAGTTCCTGATTCCCCGTACTGATATAGGACAGTTCTACTGCTGCTTTAAATGATATTACACCATCATCCAGCATTAGTTTTAAATCATCAATTAATGTATCAATACGAACATACATTGCTATTGCACTTTTAGATAAATCATAATCTTCAGCAACATCTCTAACACCTCCTGTCCACCCGGTGGACAAACCTTGTTCAGCCCTTATATTTAAAGGGTTTGCATAGGTTTGTAAATAGGAATTAATTTCGCTCAAAACCTCCTTTCTCACATTCCTTTTTTTCATGGCATTATAGTGGCTGGATAGGACTGCTGCACGTTCCGAATAAGTCATCTCTTCAAGCGAACGCTGTATATTCGTTTCGTCTACGATCTGCTCTGCCTCTTCCTCTGTCAGACCATTTTTTATGATTGCCGGTATATTGGTTTTTCCCACCTGCCTGCTGAGCTCTGTCCTCTGGTGTCCTGCCAGAATCTCATACCTGCCGTTTATCTCATATGCACAATCTTCTTTAGGGCGTACGATAATGGGGGATAATACACCAAACTCTTTGATGGATTCTGCTATAATATCCCGTTTTGCCGGAGAAGAAGGGCGGAACTTATGGTTTTTATATGGCACCAGATCCTGAATCGGAAGTTCCACGATTTCAAATTGGGAATCCGGGATTCCGAATATTTCATTTAACCCGATTATCTTATTACCTGCCATTATCAACCACCTCCTTTGCAAGCTGCCGGTAAAGACCAGCTACGATACTTTCACCTTTCTTAATCCTTGTAGTTTTATCCTCATAATAAATCATGGGAATCTGCTTTCTGATTGCTTTTGTAACTTCCGTCAGCCTCGGTATTACATAATCAAACACACCTACGGCATCTCCAAACTTCCGGGTGACCTCATCTACCGTCTGCTTTGATTCCTTGTATTTTTCCGGAACCGATACAAACAGGATTCCCTCTATATCCAAGGAAGGGTTTAAACGGCGTTTTACACGCAGGATATTCTTAAGTAGTAATTCCAGTCCAAGAGCTGCAAACTTTTCAGCCTGAAGGGGAATCAGCACTGAATCTGATGCCACCAACGCATTAATGGTTATCATACCTAAAGATGGACCACAGTCCAGCAGGATATAATCATATTCTTCTTTTACTTCCCTCAGAATATCCTTAAGAATCTGTTCCCGGCTCATAGCATTTACCAGGCTGACCTCTACCGCTGACATAAGCACATTGCAGCATATGTAATCCATGACATATGCTTTGGTATCCTTATTTTCTTTTTCATTATCCTGAATACAGATAGGATTGTGAAAAATATAATCATGGGAATCATACTCTTCATCTGCGATTGCCAGCTGCATCAATTCCGCAATTGTTTTATCTGCTTCATCCGGAACATCATGCCCCATGCAGTAAGTCAAATTTCCTTGCTGGTCCAAATCCACCAGCAGGATTTTTTTCCCCTGCTCTGCCAGACAGGCTCCTAAGTTAAATGCAGTGGTTGTCTTTCCTACACCACCCTTTTGGTTTACGATTGCGATTGTTTTTCCTTTCATGATACATACCTCCATTTTTTAATTTTTTTACCTCACCTGCAAAATGCAAAAAGGCGTAGCAGTTGCAACTACTACGCCTGTGAGGTATGCTGTGCTTTCGCACATTATGAAAAGGATATTGAAACAAAAAGTTTTCTTTTCAATATCTCTGATCATCTTATGAATTTATATAATAAAAAAAGTGACAGTACCAAAACCATCACTTCTCTTATAGGTTAAATTTTTGACAACACGTTGTAAAGAGCAGACCCCTCTCCTTTCCTGACTTTTTTTAATATCATATTGTCAATTTCCAGTCCAAAAACAGCCATTTTGACAACAAATTAGCTTTTTTCACAAAAAAGAAAAAGCCCCAAACCCTGATAAATTCAGGATTTGAGGCTTCCCTTAGGTCCTGCGGGAGATGGGACTTGAACCCACACGATCGCAATGACCACCAGATCCTTAGTCTGGCCTGTCTGCCAATTCCAGCACTCCCGCATATTCTATTTTGCTAATCTGTGACTTTATAACTCAATCACATATTAAAAGTGTGACCTTGTATAGATTACTACGTTTTCACAAAAAATGCAATGGTAAATTGCAATTTTTTGCGAAAACATGAATAATTATCACTAAGCCAGCTTTGCTTTAGCCACTTCAACCAGTTTTGCAAAGCCTTCTGCATCAGAAACTGCTAACTCTGCAAGCATTTTTCTGTTCATATCAACACCTGCTAACTTTAAACCGTACATAAACTTGCTATATGATAAACCGTTCATTCTTGCTGCTGCGTTGATACGTGCAATCCATAAACGTCTAAACTGTCTTTTTCTCTGCTTTCTGCCAGCATATGAAGAAGTAAGTGCTCTCATTACAGACTGTTTTGCCACTCTGTACTGCTTAGATCTTGCTCCTCTATATCCCTTTGCAAGCTTTAATGTTCTATTATGTCTTTTCTTTGCGCCTACGCCGCCTTTCACTCTTGCCATCTTTATTTCCTCCTAATTCAATCCTCTTAAAGATAAGGTAAAATCTTCTTCATTACCTTTTCGTTTGTTTTATCCATCATTGCTGCTTTTCTAAGTTCTCTTTTCTTCTTAGCAGTCTTCTTAGTTAAAATGTGACGCTTATACGCTTTATTTCTCTTTAATTTACCAGTTCCTGTTTTCTTAAAACGCTTAGCAGCTGCTCTGTTTGTCTTTAATTTTGGCATTTTTATTTCCTCCTTAAATGTCTGTTGTCTCTTATATAATCGGAACACTGTTCCTTCATATACTTACCCTTAATTTATAACCACTTTTACAACGAAAAGTGATTGCCTGCCTACACCGCCTATCACTTTTTAATCCATTGCAATGCAACTGATTGCCTGTTTACGCACTCACAAAATGATTACACGCATACCTTATATAAGTGATTCTTGTGTGGCAATTCCCATCTTGTAGATTATATAAACTACTCGATCTAACACAATCCGGGTCTTATCTCTTCTCTGACAGAAACATGATCATACTTCTTCCTTCAAATTTTGCCGGCTTGTCAATTACCGCAATATCCTCAAGCTGTTTAGCAAACTCATCTAAAATAACCTTGCTCTGATTCACATGGGCAAGCTCTCTGCCGCGAAATCTCAGGGTAACCTTTACTTTATCACCTTTTGATAAAAACTTTCTCGCCTGATTTACCTTTGTATTCAAATCATTGGTATCAATATTGGGAGATAAACGAACCTCTTTAATATCAATCGTCTTCTGTTTCTTTTTCGCTTCTTTTTCTTTTCTTGCAAGCTCATAGCGGTATTTTCCGTAATCAATAATCTTACATACCGGCGGCTTTGCTGTCGGGGCAATCTTTACCAGATCAAGCTCCGCTTCTCTTGCCAGCTTCATGGCATCCTTTGCTGACATAATCCCTAACTGCTCCCCTTCAGAACCAATCAATCTGATTTCCTTATCACGAATCTGCTCATTAATCATTAACTCGCTAATGGTTTTGTACCTCCATCTCAAATGTTATAAAAAAAGTGGATAGCATACCTATCCACTTTATTAGAAACCTACTGTTCGCATTATCATTCTAATATTCAACCCAAGTCGCCCCTGCGCTAAGGTGAGAGTGGATACTCTGCTTTGTTGTCTTGTCACACGACTTGAATAGAGTACCATATATTTCTATTCAAGTCAAGCAATTTTTATGCATTATTTTCACGCATTACCGGTAGCTGGTTCAAATACAGTTTTCACATCAGCCCTATTCACTGTACCCTGTTTTTGCATAGCCAATCTGCAAAACTCGTCCTGAGCTGCAATTTTAACCATTCCCCTAAGATCCTGTTTTTCATATTCTCTGCCATTAGGCTGTAAAATATGTGCTTTCAAAGTATCAGATAGCTGAAGCGTCAAAATGTTTATTACTTCCTGTTTTAAAATCTCATCTTCAACAGGGAATGTAATCTCTACACGCTTATCCAGATTACGGGGCATCCAGTCCGCACTTCCCATATAGACATCTTCAAAACCATCATTGTAAAAATAGAAAATTCTGGAATGCTCCAAAAAATTACCCACAATTGAGCGTACTCTTATATTTTCCGATACTTCAGGAATCCCTACTTTCAGACAGCAGATGCCACGTATAATCAAATCAATCTGCACTCCTGCTGTACTGGCTTTATACAAAGCATCTATTATCATCGGATCACACAGGGAATTCATTTTTGCTATAATTCTCGCCTTCTTACCCTTCTTTGCATTTTCTGTTTCACGATTAATCAGCATTAAGAAACGGTCCTTCAGCCAAATTGGTGCAACCATGAGCTTATTCCATACCGGGGGTTCTGAATAACCGGAAAGCATATTAAACACTGCCGTAGCATCTTCACCAACTGCATCATTACATGTCAAAAGACCCATATCTGTATATAGCTTCGCTGTAACATCGTTATAATTGCCTGTGCCCAGATGCACATACCTGCGGATACCGTCTTCTTCCCGTCTCACCACCAATGCAATCTTTGAATGGGTTTTGAGACCCACCAAACCATAAATAACATGACATCCTGCCTTTTCCAGCATTTTTGCCCAGCCAATATTGTTTTCTTCATCAAATCTTGCCTTTAATTCCACCAATACCGTAACCTGTTTGCCATTTTCAGCAGCCCTTGCCAATGAAGCAACAATCGGAGAATTACCGCTGACACGATACAAGGTCTGTTTGATCGCTAATACATTGGGATCATTGGCCGCCTGCGAAATAAAATCAATCACTGGGGTAAATTCATAATATGGATGGTGCAGCAATATATCACGCTCACTAATCTGCTCAAAAATCCCGCGTTCTCTGTCAAGCCCCGGTACAGGCTGCGGAATAAATTTAGGAAGCTTATATTCATCAAAGCCTTCTAAACCATATGCTTTCATTAAGAATGTCAAATCCAAAGGCCCCTTAATCTTATAAAGGTAGTCTTCATCCACATGCAGCTGTTCCATCAGCTTCTTTAACAGGCGTTTATCCATTGTATCCGCAACCTCTAAACGGATCACCTCTCCCCACTGCCGTTTCTTAATCTGTTTTTCAATTTCTTTTAATAAATCAGCCGCATCATCCTCATCAATCGTCAAATCCGCATTTCTCATAATACGATACGGATGTGCACTTAAAATAGTATAATTCAGAAACAGCTTATCCAGATTCCGTTCAATAACTTCTTCCAAAAGGATAATCGCTTTTTCCTCCCCATCTTCAGAAGGAATCTCTATAATCCGCGGAAGAACTCCCGGCACCTGCACTGTCGCTATATCCACTACATCTTCCTTTTTCTTATCCTTGATCAACGCTCCGATATTCAATGTCTTATTCTGAATCAGCGGAAATGGTCTTGACTGATCTACCGCCATCGGAGTTAATACCGGATATACATCTTTTCTAAAGTATTCATCTACATATGCCCCCTGCTTTTCTGACAGGTCTTCATGATGCCGTACCAAATGCAGACCACATTTCTCCAGCTGCGGCAACAAAGAACGATTTAATATTTTATACTGGTCAGCCATAAATTCCTTGGCCTCGGGTAAAATTTCTTCCAGCTGTTCCTTAGGTGTCATACCAGCAATATCCTGTTTTGTATAACCAGCATGTACCATATCCATCAAAGATGCAATACGAATCATAAAAAATTCATCCAGATTGGAGGCTGTAATGCTCAAGAACTTAATCCGTTCAAACAAAAGAATACTTTTATCCTTTGCTTCTGCAAGAATACGCTTATTAAACTGAAGCCAGGAAAGTTCTCTATTTTCCAGATATTCCGGCTTTAAATATTTACTTTTTTCCTTCATTCCTTACACGCTCCTTTTCTGTTTTAATACCGGCTTAATTCCATATACCCGCAGGAAAAACTCTGCCTTATCATCAAAAAGCCCTCTTTCCAAAGCCAGATCATAAAGGGTATCAATCGTAATGACCAGCTGCTTATCTTTTATAACAATATTATATGCACTCGCCTTCTGCTTATGGGAACGATCCATTGCATTTGCAACCTTAAGGATTGCTACCAATTTAGCAATAGTCATATACTCCCCATCCCCTGTCTCTCCATGAAGTTCACGATAGTCCGGCAATGGAATGGAATTATACTTCACAATATTCGCAATCTCTTCTCTTTCCTTATGGGAAAGTCCCATTATTTCAGTTGACATAATAATAGAATAAGAATGAAACCCTGCCCCCTTCATATTGATAAATTTGCCACAGTCATGTAATGTTGCAGCAATCTCTAATTGTAGTCTTGCCTTGCTTTTCAGTCCATGAATCTTCTTGGTTTTATCAAAAATCTGACAGGCAATTTGAGACACATTCACATTGTGTTCCTTATTACATCTGTACCTCTTTGCAATCTGAAGAACCGAAGATCTTATATCATCTTCAAAATTCCGTTTAAATGACAGTTTTTTGGTTCTTTCCATCTCATCTACAATGATACCGTCACACAGATCAATATTAGGAGTCCAAATAAGGTCTGCCTTAGACTGTCTTAAGAAAATACTGTAAATCATTGCCGCAGGCAGTAGCAGGGTTGCCCGCTCATAGGGTATTTTGTATTCTGCTGCAAGATCCGACGGCGTCTTGCTAAGCAGCTTTTTCAATATGACATTTAGCTGCTTTTCATTCAGATTATCTTCAATCGAAAGCTCCGGAACAATCTGAATCATTTTTTCCGTCTCGTCACCAATAGCAATTATGTTTTTAATTTCTTTTTCACCCAGATAATAATGCTTAAACGTGTCTATTTCATTTGCGATAAATTCTTCCATTACACGTTCCTGATGAACCATATCAAAATGGAAAAATTTCAAGCGTTCCCTGACACGCAGCACACCGATAGGAATATTTTGTGTTGCAGTGAGTTTGCCGTTATTCATAAGTGAAATCTGAATACTTCCCGCTCCGATATCTACAATCGCTGTATTCTTCTCCACAATTTTTTCAAAATGTTCCGACTTTACTGCAAGACCTTTATACATTAAAAACCGGTTTTCTGAATTACTCAATATCTTCACTTCAATTCCTGTACGAAGCTTTAACAAATCCAGAACCATCAGATTATTCTTTGCTTCCCTTACAGCACTTGTAGCATATGCACTGTATTCCGTGGTCCCATATTCCCTCATTTTCTTAGCAAAACGACTTAAGATATCACAAAGTTTATCCACCGACTCCTGGGAAATATATCCGTCTGCATAAGTATCCGAACCTAATTCAATGATATTACTTACATAATCCAGCTGACGGTATCCCTTTTTTGCTGTAATTTCAAAAATTTTCATAGATACATCTGTTGAGCCTACATCAATCGCCGCAAATGTCTTATATGCCATTTCTTCATCCCTCCTATCCATATATAGCTAAATTTCACTTGCAAAACAATTGTTACTTATCAGAAACAAAACACCCCAGTATCCTAAAGTTCTCTGTCTCGGCCATTATGCCCTTTAAGGCATTTTTCACCCGGTTATCACCTAAACTCCCCTCAAAATCCACAAAAAAACAGTATTCCCACTGTTTTCCTGATAGGGGAACCGATTCAATACTTGTCATATTAATATCATTAAAAATAAAATGTGCCAGAATATTATAAAGTGTACCACAGGTATGTGGAAGAGAAAAAGAAATGCTGACTTTATCCGCATCTTTTACATATTCTTTTTTATTTGAGACAATCACAAACCGGGTAGTGTTGTTATCCGCTACATTAAGCTGGGGATTTAAAACAGAAAGCCCATAAATTTTTGCTGCCCGTTCACTGGCGATCGCAACCTGAGTCATATCCCCTTCATCACACACTTTTTTGGCACTTTCTGCCGTATTTGCCATACTCACCTGTTTCCAATTCTTATTCTCCAGATATTCCTTGGACTGTAAAAATCCCTGCGGATGGGAATACACCATCTTTACTTTTGACAAATCCGTGCCTGGTATCCCTAACAGACACTGATTGATCTGTATCATCTGCTCTCCAACGATGGAAAGTGAAAAACGTTCTAACAAATCATAAATACCATTCACAAACCCCGCAGAAGAATTCTCAATAGGCAATACACCATAAGATGCTTTTCCTTCTGCCACCTGCTTTGCAACATCAAGAAACTCCTTAACATGATCTCCTTGCATACCTTCACCAAAATAAGCCACCATAGCCGTTTCTGCAAAAGCTCCGGGAACCCCTGCATATACTACCTTCGTATCCTGCGTTACCTTTAACCTTCCGATTTCAGAAAACATTGCATCGATTACATGATCCTGGTCACCAATCACACTATATTGATAACGTCTGGAAACCGACATTATCTGTAAAAACAACTCCTGTATGCTTTTTGCATTAAACTCGGTGCTTGCCATCAAACCCAGTTTTTCCAGTTTCTGAAGTTCCCTTTCCCTGTCATAAATCGGTTTTCCAGTAGATTTTTTATATTTTGCCACCTCTAACGCCAAATCCATTCTCTGCTCTATTAATTTTACAATCTCTTTATCTACTGCATCAATTTCTTCCCTTATCTTATTGAGATCCTGTACCATACCTGTTCTCCTTATTCTAAAACTAATTACTGTGCTTTCTCAGTTCTTCCAGCATTTCCATAACCGATTTATGATATACCGGATGTATAAAATATGGTGCGATTGCTGCAAGAGGTTCTAATACAAACTCTCGTTTGGGAATCTCAATATGTGGAATCTTCAAATCTTCCTCCATAATAACAGCATCATCATAAAAAAGAATATCAATGTCCAAAGTTCTTGGTCCCCAATGGACAATTCTCTCCCTATGCGCTTCCTTTTCTATACCAAGGGTAGTTTCTAAAAGTTCATGTGCTGCTTTTAAGGTCTCAACCTCCAGTGCACCATTCAAAAATTTGTCCTGTTCCACCCCGCCATATGGTTCCGTTTCCAAATAATCGGATACTGCTGTTACCTTTGTATCAGGCAGGGCATTTAAACGGTCAATCGCAAAATCCAGATACCCTTCCTTATCTCCCATATTAGAACCAATGGAAAGATACACCTTATGCCATCCTCGCTTAATCGTAACACCTACTGTATCCATGGATACCAAAACCGGCGCCCAAGGTTTTTTCACAGTAATTTCTACTTCCTTTAATTTAGAAAATGTAAGCAGAAGCTTTTCTGCAATCTCTTCCGCTAACCGTTCAATCAACAAATATCGTTCTGACTCCACCAATTTCTTTATAATCTGGCATGCTTCCCCATAATCAAGGGATTCCTTTAAATCATCTGTCTTTCCGGCTTTTCTGGTTTCCAAAAACAGTCTTGCACTGATTATAAACTTTTGTCCAAGAAACGCTTCCTCCTCAAACACCCCATGATAACCAAAAGTCTCCAAATCCTTAATTATAATTTGGTCCATGTAATTCTCCTTTTCCCTCATAATATATCAAAACCATCTCAATCTTTTTTCCTTACTGAGCCCTAATAATCGCTTCTGCCATGCGCAGTCCCCTCACATTGGTTTTTACATCATGTACACGAAAAACAGAACAGCCTGCCATAAGCCCTAATATAGAAGTTGCCAGAGTTCCTTCCTCTCTTTGTGTTACAGGTAGATCCAGTGTTTTACCAATCATGGATTTTCTTGACGTTCCTAAAAGCACTGGATATCCCAATTCCTTCATCCTGCCTAAATGCTTCATCATAGACAGATTATCTTCCAGATCTTTTGCAAAACCGATTCCCGGATCCAGCATGATTTTATCTTTTGAGATTCCTGCCTCCAATGCTATCCGGATACTCTCCCGCAAATCATCCAACACATCTTCAATAAATGAAGTATATTTCCTATCATGCCGGTTATGCATCAGACAACAGGGGATACCCGCCTTTGCAATCACTTCTGCCATCGTGCCATCCCACTTAAGCCCCCAGATATCATTTAACAAATCTGCACCTTCCCTGATACCAGCATCAGCCACATCCGATTTGTATGTATCCAAAGATACCGGAATATCAAACCGTTCTTTGATTTTGCAAATGACCGGACAGACTCTTTCCATCTCTTCTTCTGAGGAAATCTGAATATGGTCAGGTCTTGTAGACTCCCCACCCACATCCAGAATATCAGCTCCCTCTTTTATCATTTTCTCTGCCTGATAAAGAGCCTGATCCATATTATTATATTTTCCGCCATCTGAAAAAGAATCCGGCGTTACATTTAAAATACCCATTATATAAAAATGATTGTCAAAATCAAATTCTCTGCTGCCTATAATCATGTTTCATTCCTCTTTTTATTTATTTTTTACAATCCGTTTCATCAACCCTGCATAGGATTTACAGTAGAAAACGAATCAACACACTGTTCAATACTGAATACTTCCGTTCTTCTTCTCCTCCTCCCAGTAACATTCCTTCCACGCTTTGCAACAAAAACAATTTCTGCTAAGTTTGTCTGCCTGATAAAGTAATGTATTCAGGGAATCATCAGCTTCTGCCCCCGCTGCCTGATGTTCCATAATAGCATTTGTGATAAGTGAAATCTCCCATTCTTCAAATTGACAATCTGCCAGAATCTCTCTTGCAATAGATGCACCTGCCTCATGATGGGACATCTGCCTGCTATACTGTTCGGCCCTCCCGATATCATGTAAAAGTGCTGCTGCATATAGCACCTCTTTATCAAATGACAAATTCCTTTCCAACACCATGATATATAATATTCTTGCCACGTCCAACGCATGGGCAAGCCCATGCTTGCAAAAAATTCTATCCTGCTCTGCTTCCTCTATACGTTTCCCCTGATCTTGATATATTGGATGCATCATAACCTTATCAATTCGCTCCATGACTCTATCCTGCTTTATCCTTTAATTTCTCCTATATAAGAAAGTGATCCCCATGCCGTTATCACTGCCGATTTCCCCTGTTCTTCATAGCGCGCCCACTCTTTCTTTGCCTGCTCTACCGCATCCGCAACCGTCGGACACACCTCCACATTCTTACAATATGGCAAAATACTGTTTTTTAAAATAATACCGCCAAGTCCCCTTTTATTTGCCGGTGTAACCACAAATATCTTTTCTGCCATGGGACAAAGAATCCTCACCATCTCATCATATTCTTTATCCTTTAATACTCCTATTATAAAGAGAAAACACCTATTTGTAAAATGCTTTTCAAGACTTTCTTTTAAAGCCAGAACAGCCCCTGCATTATGTGCACCATCCTTTATAAATAAAGGCTTATCCGATATTTTTTCAAATCTGCCTTCCCAATATGCATTCAGCAGACTTTCACCAAGAAGGCTTCCATCCAAAAAAAGCTTTGTTTCAATTGCCGTTATGGCATTGAAAATCTGAAATGTTCCCGGCATCCGAATCCGGTATTGTTCCCCCTTATAACAAAAGACACTCTCCGACAATGTCTCTGAAAGAATACTGACATCCTCCTTTTTCACCTGATCGAATACCGGTATTTCTTTTCTTCTGTCCACCGTCTGTCCAGCATTACACAAATCAAACTCTGTCCGCAGTATTTTCAAAATTCCTGTATCGTTGGGATAAGCAACTACAGGACAGCCAGCTTTAATGATTCCGGCCTTTTCCAATGCTATTTCCTCAACCGTATCCCCCAGAAACTGCATATGATCCATGCTGATGGACGCAAACACTGTACAAAGAGGCGTTTTTACAACATTCGTGGCATCCCGCCTTCCACCCATACCTGTTTCCAATATGACCAAATCAACTTTTTGCTCCAAAAAATATAAAAATGCAACGGCAGTTTCTATCTCAAAGGCTGTCGGTAATTCTTCACCTTCACTCTCCATATCCTGCAATACATCCAGCACTTGCTCCAGCAGTCCTGCAAAAGTTTCTTCAGGCATATACTCGCCGTTTATCTGAAACCGCTCCAGATAACAGTGAAGGGTAGGAGATATATATCTTCCCACATATTTCCCCTCTGCCCGATACATCATCTCCAGAAAAGTACAAATACTTCCCTTTCCATTCGTCCCTGCCACATGAATCACCTGTAAATGTTCCTGCGGATTATGCAGTCTGTCCAGTAGATTCCTGATTGGTGTCAGCCCCAGAATACTGCCCTTTTTGCCCATTTTCTCCATATATGCCATTGCTTCTTCATATGTCATGATCTTATTTACCTGATTTCTTAAAATAATACTCATTGTTCAAATACTGCCATTAAATAATTGCAAAACGCTGCTTTTGTTACTGTTCGTTGTACACTATTTTGAAAATAAAGAGTCTCGCAATTGCCTATATAAATATTACCATAATCAAAGTAAGAATTCCAGCGTTGCGACACAAAAAAGAACCACCGCACTAAGACTTTTCCTTTCGTTTTTTATGCGGCAGCTCTTTTCTATTTTTCTTCACTAAGCTTTATTCTTCTACAGAATTACAGGATACATGCTGTATCAGCGGTGTATCCGCATCTATCGGAAGTATTTCATATCCTTCACTTTTCAATGTATCAATCAACAGCTGAAGAGATTCAACTGTTGTATGTGTAGTCTGCAAATCATGCATCAGCACAATGGAATCCTGATTATTTGAGACATCATTCATAATATTTTTCACTAACTGATCCGGTGAAAGACCAGAAGTCACTGCATCCCCATTTAAAGCATTCCAGTCATAATAATTAATATTATTTTCATTCAGATATGCTATATAATCCTGTATCGGTAATGGTGCGACGTTATTGGAGCTTCCCCCCGGAAAACGGAAAATACTGCTCTTGGTTCCTGTCACATCATAAATTAAATCATTTAATTTCGTTATCTCCTCAGCAAAAGAATTCGCTGATGCATAAAAATCCTGATAGACATGGGAGTACGAATGCATACCGATCGTATGTCCTTCATCTACAATTCTTTTATAATAGTCATAATACTGCTTATCTCTTCCGATCACAAAAAATGTAGCCTTAACGTCATTCGCCGACAAAATGTCCAAAATCTGACCTGTATAAATTGACGGACCATCATCAAACGTTAAATACACTCTTTTCCCGGTTTTTTTAGATGTCTTACCTGTTTTTTCCGTGTTTTTTTTGTTATCATCCGTCTGCTCGGTCTCCGTATCTTTTGAATCCTGTTCATCCTCCGTATTGACCACATTATTCGTATCTACACTGGCATTGCCCAGAACAGATTTTATGGAATCAGCAAACACCTCACTGTCCGCATGAGGATTATTTAAAAAAGCTTCCCTGCTGGAACGCAGAGTCAGATAATCTCCCCCATCTTCACTTAAGGCATACTCTAGTTTCTGTTCTAACTGATCAACCTTATAAAAAAGAAAAACACTTGTAAAGATTGGGAGCATCGTCATAACCAAAAAACCATATATAATTATTTTCTTATATAGCTCAATCCGTCTTCTTTTTTCAAGCTGAGCTCTGGTAATCTTCGCCATTTCATCACCTGTTTTCTTAACTACTTTTTCATTAGTATTTTCTGTTTTCTCTTTATTCATTCAAAAATCACACAATTAAAATATGCACAATTTTTTCTAAGCCTGCTTATTATAAATAAAGATTTTTTTTTCGTCAAGCCACGTTTTCTGGTAATCTAAGGCATTTTTTGTCCTTTTGAATATAATATAAGTATAGGGAAAAGGAAGTGTGAAATATTGGGAATACCATTGCTAGAATTTTTTAATGTTAATTACACTTATCACACAATATCTTGTGAGACAACGTCACTTAAAGATATTTCATTTACACTAAACAAAAATGAATTTATTTCATTTGTTGGTCCCAGTGGATGCGGCAAAACCACTCTGTTAAATCTAATTGCCGGATTACTTCCCGTTTCCTCCGGAGAAATCCGAATTAATGGAAACTCACTGGAAGAATCAAACATCAACATTGGATATATGCTGCAAAAAGACCATCTGCTGGAATGGCGGACTATCTACCGGAATCTTACTCTTGGATTAGAAATACAGCATAAACTGGACAAAGCACATCTGGATATTATAGATGATCTGCTAAAGACTTATGGTTTATGGGATTTTAGAAATGCTTATCCAAGGCAGCTGTCAGGAGGCATGCGGCAGCGGGCTGCTTTAATTCGTACACTGGCTCTCTCTCCCGAAATTTTATTACTGGATGAACCTTTTAGTGCACTGGACTATCAGACCCGTATGAATGTTTCCAACGATATTGGATCGATCATAAAAGAAAAGGGAATCAGTACACTATTGGTAACCCATGATTTAGCAGAAGCAATCTCCATGGCAGACCGAGTCATCGTACTTACAAAACGCCCCGGCACAATCAAAGAAATCATTCCTATCCATTTAAGTATAAAGAACCGCACACCGAGAACCTCCAGAAATGCACCCGAATTTAATACGTATTATAATCAGATTTGGGAGGCTGTCCACGATGAAAATGAAGACTTTGGATAAGACAATACCATCAGAGAATAAAAAAACACCAGATATCTTAAACTGTGCCCCTATTTCTGACACACAGATAGCATATGTCAAAAAGATCAAACGCGGCCGGATTCTAATCCGAATCTACCAGTTACTCATCTTTATCAGCTTTCTGACCGTCTGGGAATATACTGCAAAACAGGGAATCATAAATGATTTCATTTTCTGCTACCCTTCCAAGCTGTCTGCCACAATGATATCCATGTTAAAAGACGGCTCTTTACTTTATCATATCGGGATTACGCTTTACGAAACGCTGACCAGCTTTGCCATTGTTATCATTGGAAGCCTGATCATAGCAACTCTTTTTTGGTGGAATGAAACACTATCCAAAGTATTGGAACCTTATCTTGTCATCTTAAATTCACTCCCAAAGTCTGCACTGGCACCTGTACTCATCGTATGGCTTGGTTCTAACAAAACTACCATCATCGTATGTGCCTGTAGTGTTGCAATCTTTGGCAGTATTTTGAATATCTACACCGGTTTTATAAATGTTGACATTGATAAACTCAAATTGATCGAAACCCTGAAAGGCAATCGCTTTCAATGTCTCAGACTTGTTGTATTTCCAAGCAATGTGCCAAACATTATCAGTATTATGAAGGTCAATATCGGTCTCTGCCTTGTGGGAGTTGTTATCGGGGAATTTCTTGCAGCAAGAGAAGGCCTGGGCTACCTGATAATATATGGCTCCCAGACCTTTAAAATGAGCAATGTGTTGCTTTCCATATTAATCCTTTGTGTAATTGCCATGCTACTGTATATGGTATTACAGCACATCGAAAAAAAATTAGCGGAATATTTTTAATCCTCTATAATATCAATTACCGCCACCGGGCAGGCTGACCTTGCAGATTCTGCGGAAGCAAAATTGGAATCATCCATTTTTCCGTTTGCTTCCGCTTTTCCGTCTTCATCAAAAGCAAACACTTCCGGACATGTACTTACACATAGACCGCAACTGATACAACCGTCTTTATTCACAACTGCTTTCATATTTACCTCCAAACACCCAAATTGTGTAAAACATATTTTGTCGCTAACGGTAGTATGTGTAACTTTATTTTTTTTATACTGTTTCATAAAATGTCTTTATAAAAATTTTAAGTGCCTCATAATCTGCCACCGCTCCTAATTCTACAGCGGAGTGCATAGCCAGAATCGGCATTCCCACATCTGCACACGGAAACGGAAGGTGGGATGTGACAATCGGCCCCAATGTGCTTCCACCTGGAATCCCTGTTTTATTAATTGCAATGGAAAATGGGATATTCTCTTTGCTGCACAGCTGTTTTATTACCGCAGCACTCTCTGCTGTCGTTCCATACTTTTGTCCCACACTGCGTTTAATGGAAATACCATGTCCCAGATATGCTCTGTTATTCGCATCACTCTTTTCCTCATAATTGGGATGGTTTGCATGGGCAACATCCACAGACAGCAGAAAACTTTTTTCTAAAATTTTACTTTTTTCAAACCCGTTCCCACGTAACCCTTTACCAATCTTATCAATCACCAGTGGAAGAAGTTCACTGTCTGCCCCCTGCTTCGTCAAACTCCCCACTTCCTCATTGTCAAAAACTACCATCATATCAATCGTATGGTCTGGTATTTTCCCACAATTTTTTATCCCATGCAAAATGGAACCTACTGAAGTCAGATTATCCAGTCTCGGAGCTGCCAGCATAGAAGAATCCAGCCCTGCTACCACAGGAACATCCATATTATACAGATATAAATCATAATCTAATATATCACTGGTTTGAATGTTAAGACTGTCAGCCACATTTGACAGTAAATCCTCTTCTTCAGACAGAGCAGCCAGGGGGACCAGCTCTTTTGCAGTCTCCAATGCTCCTTTTTTATTCAACTCTTTATCCATATGAATGGCAAGACTTGGAATAATACAAAGAGGTCTGTCACTTTTATAGAGTAAAACTTGCGGAGTAAATACTGTTTTTCCTTTTATGACCACCCTGCCAGCCACTCCCAGCGGACGGTCTATCCAGGATTTCTGATACATTCCACCATAAATTTCAACATTCAGCCTTGCACAATATCTGCCTTTTACCATAGGATTTGGTTTTATCTGAAAACATGGAAAATCACTGTGCGCCATTGCAATGCGAAAAGCCGGAAAATCATCAATATGCTCCCCTGTCCGGAATGCTACGCAGCCTGAACCATATAAGTTTACATAATACCCACTATTTTTCTTTAACTCCCATTCATCCTCTATATTTAATTCCTGAAATTGATTTTTTAATAAATCCTTTTTTACATAATCCACTACATGCGAAGCCGTTACACCTTTCTTCAGCAATCTAAATAGCTCTTCCACCAATCAATTCCTCCTGCTCTTCCCATACTGTTCTGCATAAAATCATCATATCTTACTTACCATTATCCCGCACTAAAATAACCTGCTTAGCGGTTGTATATGTTTTTGAAAAATCTACCTGTTTAAGCCTTTCATCCGTCACTGACATCGCAGCTGCCCCTACATCAGCAATCCCCCTGTCCACTGCTGAAAGAATGGAATCAAATGCAATATTTTCTATCTCCAACTCCATATCCAGCACATCACAGACAGCTTTCATCAAATCAATATCAAATCCTGCTACTTCTTCCCCCACTATACTTTCATATGGTGGGAATTCTGCGTTGGTCACCACTACCAGCTTCCCATTCGCATGTGAAACTTTATCTTCTCCCTGATACAGACTCTCACTTGCACCGTCATAAATCCAGTTCTTTGTAATCGCCTCTAAAGTACCGTCTGCCTCTATCTTATCCAAAGCATCATTTATTTTATCCAATAATTCCTCATTTCCTTTTTTTACCACTAAACCATACTCTTCCTCGGCATAACTTTCCTCTAAAATCCGAACATTTTCAAATTCTCCTGCAAACACGTTTGCCGGACCGTCATCCAGCATAACTGCATCGATCTCCCCTGCCTGCAAGGCCACTATCGCATCTTTTCCTTTATTAAACCTCTGTACCTGGGCACCTTCAATCTCGGATGCATAAACATCTCCTGTAGTTTTAAGCTGTACCCCGATTTTCTTTCCTTTCAAATCCTCTAAAGAATAAACTGTATTTTCCGGCACCTTACTGCATCCACAAAGCAGCATAAAGCCCATAACTGCGTTAAACAGCCAAATTTTTCTTACTATATCCCTCTTCATATGACATCCTCCTTTGCAGCCCATTACTTTTGCACTGCAAAAGTAATGGGCTGGCAATCCCCATCTTTTAAATTCCATTATAAGCTTAATTCTATCCTTCATGTGCAATGATATCATCAATAAAACTTATTTTCCTAAAACATAATATCATTTAAACTACAATCTGATTTCTTCCATTACGCTTCCCGGTATACAGCTTATCATCCGCCTCTTTGATAACTTCTTCATATGGTACATTTCCTGCCATTTCCTTTATTCCAAAAGTCATCGTCACCCTGACCTGTTTCTCCTCATATTCAAAAATATTATTTCTGATATGTTCTGCCAGCATCTCTACTTTCTGTTTCACATCTTCCAAATCCAGTTCGTAAATCAATAAAAATTCTTCTCCACCCCACCGGCTTGCAAAGCCACAGCCGTCCACACTACCACGTATCATAGTGGATATGCTTGTTAAAATATAGTCACCGCAGTCATGCCCATATTGGTCATTTATTTTCTTAAACCAATCAATATCACACATAACCACCGTAAATTTCTTATTTTCTCTTATCAAAGCTTTTAACTGGTTATTACAGCTCCTTCTGTTATAAAGTGCCGTCAGGGAATCCAGTTCAACCAGATTTTTTAAAGCTATACACATTTTCTCTGCATATACGCCGATCTCCCCAATCTCATCCTTTCTCATTGTAATCCTTTTATCTATGGAACCTACAAGATTTCCATCAGATATGGTACGAAGATACTGCTTGATCAAATCAATATCCTTAATCATTCCTATGGAAAACTTCCTGCTGCTGACAGAGGAAAATAAAATTGCAAGCATGGAAAAAATCAGAAACCACAGTATGATTTTTCCCACATTCCGGTAAACAATCTCTGTTGGCTTGCCGGCAAATATCATGCCTACAATTTCTCCCCCTTCATTTTGTAATGGTGTATAATACCCGATAAAGTCCCTTCCGTCGATCTGAATCCTTTTTGCAAAAAAATTCTCACCCTCCTCAAGAACCATACGTGCAACTTCCTGATCTGCTTTCGTACCTGCTGCTGATACACCATACTGGTTCTCAACGGTAGTCAGTATTCGGGTATCTCTCCAGAATATAGTAGTATCTATCTCTGATTTATTCTTAATATCATAAAGCATGGTGGAATCACTGATATTAATGGAACCTTTTTTCAGCATCCCATCCTCATAAGTGTAATCCCCCCGTACTGTCAAATCAAAACAGCCTTTTAATACATAGGTTGTTGTCTCCAGTTCATCATGTATATTATCAGCAGCCAAGCCATAGATTAAAAAAATTCCAAAAATAAAAATTGCTGCTCCAAGCAGTGTTGTCGGCAGTAAACTAATTGAAAGCAGTTTCCATTTGATACTGTTCCTTTTGCTATTCAATATTAATATCCCTCCCTGTATTTTTTCCATTATACATTCCTTTTATTATACGGTATTTTTTAACAATATTCAATTAGAAGTTACCTTGAGTTTCCGCAAATTGTAATTTCAAAACGAGTATATTCAGCCTTAGCACTA
>CAJUFL010000010.1 GCA_910585605.1 uncultured Lachnospiraceae bacterium
GGTAGCCTGCTTGCAGGATAGCCTCTTATGTACCGTTACGTTGGAATATTGAGTGAGTTGCCACTCCAACCCGAAGGGTTTTTAATAGTGGCAACGACTTGCCGCCGAACAAAGAGAGGGGGCGTTACTTTAAGTGTCTTTCGTAGAACCCTATATCCATAGATTCCTGCGTCCGCCATCACCCGCCATGGAAGCGTCCCCCTTCGTAAGATAGACAAGAATTTAACGAATTTCATCTATATTGCTGAAGGACCAGGCATGAATGTTGATTTCGATTACCGGAGTGCCGCAGTATTCGCAGACTTTGGCACCAAGGGAGGAAAGCGGTGCTCCGCAGTTTGGACAGTTGACCCCTAGGGCATTGTCTAATTCATTTTCTATCAGGTTGCGGTCCTGGATATAGATCAGGTCGATATTGTATTTGGTCTGATATTTATATTCTCTGGAGCCTTCCTGTACCATAGAGGAATTGGCTGTATTGGTAATATAGTGATAACATTCCAGAGCAGACTGAAAGGTGATGATACATCTGCCCTGCGTTTTTCTATATTGGCTGATTTCTGTCCGGTGTATCTTAATCTGGTCAAAATGTTCCCGTAAATCTTTTGCACAGAGCATCTGAATATGGTTTTCCAATTGGTTCTTTAATTCGCTATTACCGTCCTGCAATAAAGAGTGGCGGCGTTCGGTTATTGCTCGTAAATAACAGGTCAATACATTTTCGGCACGTTCCTTCATTTCATCATATTGAAAATCCGGAAAATCAGAAACAATCTTTGGCAGAAGCAGGCTGGTCATGGCAGAAACCGATTTTGGGGTTGCGGCATATTCCTGTTTCATCTGCTGTGCTGCTTTGGTAATATCAGATGTGCCAAACAAAGCACGGGAAACTTCTCTTGTTTTGTTCCTGATATATGCAATTCCACAGTATATAGCGATAATGATTGCAAGAATCAGTATTAAAATTATGATAAAAGGTATGTATTTCATAATGCCTCCCGATAAAAGATTAGTAATTGACAGTTAATCTGTCGGTTTTTTATATATGCTAGTTCCATACACCAAGATAGTATAAAATTGCAATAACAGCAATGATACTTACTACAGTGATAATTACTTTTGGAATGGAAATTGGTGTTTTACCTGCAACCTTTCCTGTCTGACCGTTCACCATAAACTGATAGACCTTATCATTGTATTTAAAGTTAGATATCCAGATGGGAAGTAACAGGTATTTGTATGTAATGTTACTATATTCTGTTCCGGTTTTCAGGCTGCGGACACGGTCAGCACGGTGTTCCTGCTTGATTTCATCAGAAATATGGCGGTTCAGCTTTTCCTTGATGGTGGTCATGGCATGATTCCATGCATCCTTTAGCCCCATGGAGTATCGCTCTGCAACAAAGCCTGCAATATATTCGGGTTTATAAGATTTGTTGTTTTCCGTATCAAATGGTTCCAGTCTGCGGAGAATAGACATATCATGATTCTTGGAAGCAAGTACCAGTTCATCATTGATAAATTCCCTGTGCGTGCCGGAGGTTCTATGCCAGTCGGTTTCTGTATAGGTTTCACCCTTACTGTTTTTTCTGGTATGGTCAATACCGTATTCTCCCTGATAAGTAGAAAATGTATCCGCATCAAAGGTCCAGTATGGTAAATAAATGCCTTTGAAACGTTTTGGCTTGGCGCTGTCTTTGGCTAGTTTTGGACAGAACCATCTCCGCTTAATCCATTTTTGAAATAATTCAGAGGCCTGTTTATCACTGATGGAAAACGGAACGACACCGCCCGGAGCCATGGTATCCTGGTCATTTGCATCCATAACCTGATTGGAACCGCAAAATGGACAGACAGCAGAAGTCTGCAATGCATCATAAATAGATTCTGCTCCACAGGCCTTGCAAAGCACTGTTTTGGTTTCCAAACCCCAGTTACAGTTAGAGGTATGCTCTGCTGCATAGAAGTCAAGTTCCTCCGCTTTTTTGGGGGATTCTTCCTGTATTTTAATGCTTTCCTCATAATCGCAATAGGGGCATTTCAGGTTGCCCGTAGCAGGGTCAAAATCCATAACACCGCCGCATTGGGGGCATTTTTTGTCGGTCTCCTCTTTTGTGCTTACGATATTCATATCGTTAAAATCGTCCATTTTTAATTCTCCTCCCTCGACAAATGCCGGGTGTATTACTGAAGTAACACCCGGCAGATAATTTCCGCGGAAGGCATAAGCCAAGCTGGAATGCTTGCATTCCAATTTGGCGCCGCCCGCGAATGTGAGAAATTCGCAAAGCGTGTTTCTCATCGTTTATGCGGAAGGCATAAGCCAAGCTGGAATGCTTGCATTCCAATTTGACGCCGCCCGCGAATGTGAGAAACCTGTAAAAAGAATTTCTCATTGTTTTGTTAAACTGCATATTAATAGATACAGTGATTATTGGATATCATTTTCGTCAAATACATCTCCACATTCTGGACAGAATTTAGGTGGATTATGGGGATCCTCTGGCTGCCATCCGCATTTATCACAGCGGTATAAAGGTGCATCGGCAGGTTTTTTGGCACCACATTCCGGACAGAATTTCCCTTGATTAATTGCACCGCAGGAGCAGGTCCAGCCAGCTTTGGATTCCGGTTTTGGTGTACCACATTCTTGACAGAATTTTCCTTGATTAACGGCACCGCAGGAACAGGTCCAGGAATCATTGCCTGCCGGAGTTTCGGAAGCAGGGCTGACCGGAGACGTAGGGGTTGGAGCGGTCGGAGTTGGATTTACCGGAGGGGTATTATTTTGCTGTTGTCCCATGGCAAACAAAGAGTTGGCATCCATGCCGCCAGCCTGATTTGCCATATTCATGCCGGCAAATGCCATCATAGGTCCGGTTGAAGTGTTGGAAGCAGCGGATTTCATAGCTTCTGCCTGTGCTCCGACTAAAGTAGCAGCAGCCATGTTTGGATTGCGGAAAACGGCAGTTTTTTGAAGATCTTTGATCATCTGCTCGTCTTCTTCGGACGCCTTAATGGTGTTTACGCCAAAGGAAACAATCTTGATACCTCTTAATTCCCCCCATTTCTCAGATAATACTTTGTTGAGGGCATCGGCAACCTCCATTGTATGTGCAGGAACCGCACTGTAGCGGATTCCCATGGCAGAAATCTGGGCGAAAGCCGGCTGCAAGGCTGTCATTAACTCTGTTTTTAACTGACTGTCAATCTTGTCTCTGGTATATTCATCCGGGACATTGCCGCATACGTGTGTATAGAAAAGAATCGGATCAAAAATCTGATAAGAATATTCACCATTACAGCGGACAGAGATATCCACATCCAGACCGATATTGGCATCCACTACACGGAACGGAACGGGATTGGCTGTGCCATATTTATTGCCCATGATTTCCTTTGTATTGAAGAAATATATTCTTTGATCTTTTCCTGTGTCACCGCCAAAGGTAAAACGTTTGCCAATGGTAGCGAATGTTTTTCCGATATTTTCTCCCAAATCGCCACTGAGCAGGCTCGGTTCTGATGAAGTATCATATAAGAATTCACCTGCTTCGGCACAATATTCTACAACCTTGCCCTGGTCAACGATGATCATACATTGACCTTCATTTACGGCAACAACAGAACCGTTACTGATAATGTTGTCATTTCCTTTATTACTGGTTCCAAATTTACTGTTGTTTCTTCTTTGTCCTTTTACTACTAAAACATCATTTTCTAATGCTTCACAATAGAAGTATTCTTTCCACTGGTCCGCAGCAACCCCTCGGATTGCCCCTGAAATTGCCTTAATTAATCCCATACAATTCTCCTTTTTACTATAAAAATGTTGTCATTTGGTTTGTGTGCCGCAATATGATTGATGAAAAATAAATCGGTCAAAACATGTCTCTCATTTTCTATGTATATGAAAGCGGAAACAAAATATTGCAGATATCACAATTATACCTTTTTAGTCGAAAAAAGTCTATCATTATTATGTGCTGCTACTGGCAGTTGCATATTGGGCAACAATAATCAGAAGGAAAGAAAAATCCATAAAAATAGATATAGTGTTTTGTCTGATAGACAGGTTTTCAAGAAAATATCATGCAGGAAATATAGTTGGATTTTTAAGATTATTTTAGTTAAATTTTTCTGTGGACAGTGATATTTCAGGATGATATAATAATATTGTCGTAGTATCAGGAAAATGGAAGTGAGGATGCATTTTCAGGATAGGAACTGTCAGTATGAAAGATTGGTTATAAAAGGAGGAATTATTGTGAAAATGAGAAAAATATTTACTATGTTTTTTATGATGATTTGCTTTGTGGCAGCAGGGATTCTTTTATCTTCCACTAAGGCATATGCAGGGAAGATTACCAGTATCAGACAGGCTGAGAAAAAGGCATTAAAAAAAGTTAAAAATGCTGTTGTGACAGAAGTAGACGTGGATTATGAAAAGGGAACGATGGTTTACGAGATACAGCTTGTGAAAGGCACAAGGGAATATGATATCACCTATCGTGCTTCCGATGGGAAAATGATTTCCTATGGATGGGAAGAATATAATGTTGATATATCTAGTAATAAGAAAATTATGAGTGAGAGCAAGTGCAAAAAGCTTGCACGGAAAAAGGTAAAAAAAGCCACGATTACCAGCATTCGCAGAAAGTATGATGACGGAGTTGTTATTTACAAGGTAAAGATGAAACAGGGTAATAAAAAATATGAACTTAAGTTTCATGCAAGAACCGGTAAATTATTGGAGTATGAGTGGGAGATAGCAGTTAAGAAAACGAAGAAGAGTGAAACATATATCGGTGTGGACAAAGCAAAGAGCATTGCTCTTAAAAAAGTACCGGGTGCAGTTGTTGTGAAGGTAGAGTTTGACAAAGATGACGGAGTGCCTGTATATGAAGTAGAACTGGTTAAGGATGAGTTTGAATATGAGATTAAAATTCATGCCAAGACAGGGAAGATATTAGAAATCGAACGTGACTACAACGATAAATATTATTATAATTAATGTAAAAATGCAGCAATTCGAAGCCGCCAAACGAGCAAATGAGCTTGCCTGGCGGCTTTGTATGTAGAGACTTTAGCTTGTTGACGATATCCTTTTACGGGTGGCAGTAATTGTACAGGATAGGTGGAGATGTATGATTAGAAGAGCAAAACAGGAGGATATTTCCCGGATTATGGAAATATGGCTGAATACCAATGTTAAAGCACATGATTTTATTGCAGTAGAATATTGGAAAAGGAATTATAAGATGGTGGAAGCCATGATGCATGACGCACAGATATATGTCTATGAAAGAGAAGGAATGATTTGTGGATTTGCGGGGGTAATGGGTAATTATATCGCAGGGTTATTTGTTGCTGAAGCCTTTCAGTCGGAGGGGATTGGAAAAGCCCTGCTCGACCATTTGAAAATGCAGCAGAAGGAATTGACGCTTCACGTATATAAGAAAAATGAAGGTGCTATAAAGTTCTATCTGAGAGAGGGATTTGTGAAAGAGTGTGAACAGATGGAAAATGAAAATCAGGCGATTGAATATGAAATGAGGTGGCATCAAAGCCCTGATTGAATTGGATTGCAAAAACAATACAGAGTAGATATTGAAGAAACAGCATTGATATAAGCAGGAAATCAATCATCACAGCAGAATTCATATAGGAAATGAGGATAAAGAATAACAGTATGGGATTAGAGAAGAATCAGGAATACGAAATAACAATAGAAGATATGGGAAATGAAGGGGAAGGTATCGGGCATATTGACGGCATGGCAGTCTTTGTAAAAGACACTGCACCCGGTGATGTGGCAAGGATTAAGATTATCAAGGTAAAGAAAAACTATGCCTATGGAAGATTGATGGAATTAACCTGTCCCTCTCCATACCGTGTGAAGCCCATCTGTCCTCATGCCCGAAGGTGCGGGGGCTGTACCATGATGCATGTGAGTTATGAAAGACAGCTTACATGGAAGCAGAGTAAGGTAAAGAACTGCCTGCAAAGGATAGGCGGCATTGCTGATGTGGAAGAGAAAATGGAACCGATTATCGGAATGAAAGAGGTTGATATTCCGGCAGCTGTAGATAAGGCAGATGCTTTGGATTTAGACGGCAAGGGGACACCAAAAGGGGAGAGCTTTGATGGAGAAAATGAAAATTTTCCGGCAATCCGCTACCGGAATAAGGCACAGTTTCCAGTACGAAGGGATAAAGAGGGAAAGCTTGTCATTGGATTTTATGCAGGGAGAACCCATTCTGTGATTGATACAGACATCTGCTATCTTCAGGATGAAGTGAATGATGAGATTATAAAGAGACTCCGTAGATTTATGGAACAGTATGCAGTGGAAGCTTATGATGAGGAGCAGCATACAGGGTTAGTGCGGCATGTTTTGACCCGGGTGGGAAGAAAGACAGGTGAAGTTATGGTCTGTCTTGTGATCAATGGGGATGAACTGACCGGAAGATATCAAAGTAAGATGTCTGAAAATGAAGAAAAGGAATCAGCGGGCAAGAACGGGCTTGCTCCATTCGGGGAAAATAAAAGTACACAGAGTGGAAAAGCTAATCCAAAATGGCAATTCATAAATGTTGAACAGGAATTGGTAGAATATATGATGGATATTCCCGGTATTACAAGCATTTCCGTTAATGTGAATAAGGAGAGGACTAACCGGATTCTTGGACAACACTGCCGTACAATATGGGGAGTGGATTATATTACCGATTATATAGGGGATGTAAAATATCAAATTAGTCCGTTATCCTTTTATCAGGTAAATCCCGAGCAGACGGAAAAGCTATATAAAAAGGCACTGGAATATGCAGATTTACATGGAAACGAGATTGTCTGGGATCTTTATTGCGGAATTGGAACCATTTCGCTGTTTCTTGCTCAAAAGGCAAAAAAGGTACGTGGTGTGGAAATCGTTCCCGAGGCAATTGAGGATGCCAGAAGGAATGCCAGGATAAACGGTATCAGCAATGTGGAATTTTTTGTGGGGAAAGCGGAGAAAGTCCTGCCGGAGCAATACGAGAAGACAGGGGAATATGCGGATGTGATTGTGGTTGACCCGCCGAGAAAGGGATGTGACGCAGTTGCCATCGAGACAATGATAAAAATGGCACCGAATAGGATTGTTTACGTGAGCTGTGATCCTGCAACGCTGGCAAGGGATGTGAAGATGCTGGCGGCAGCGGGATATGAGGTGGAGAAAGTCTGTGCGGTGGATCAGTTCAGTCATGGGGGGCATGTGGAGACGGTAGTTCAGTTGGTCAACATCGGCGTAAAGCCCGATTATACGGTGCGTTTGGAGGTTGATGTGGATGAATTCTACAAGACCGTAGGCGAAGAAAAGAGACACTTCGTTAAGCCTGACCAGAAGAATAAGAAAGACAAGTAAAACGCTGATATTTAAGGCATCGGAAAAGAGAATATATTTATAAGAGACCTGATTATGATACCAAAAAGGTATTGTAGTCAGGTCTTTTTTGTTTTCGCAGAAAGGAGGAAAATATTGAGATGAGAATCGCATTTTGGGACTTAAGAGCACCACCATCATTTGGTGGAAACAGCCACCATTACAGTGTTTTACAGCTTTAAGACCTGTATGATAAGATAGGTGCAACAAATAAATCTGATGGTTGTGGTTTGCATCAGCGGTCAGGTTTCATATCACCCACGAAGTTGGAAAGCTCCGGTATGTTTTCGGACAGTAATCAGTCGAAGATTTGCCATGTGTACCGAAGGACTGAGAAGTGAAGGTCAAGCGAATCACGGACACTTCATAATGAAGTGAGCACAAGTTGCTAATATGGCGGAGTGATAATAACCCACGGAGGGATAGAAGATATTCCTTATCCTCGAAATGGCATGAGAGGAGATCGTCGTGATAAACGGCGTCGTGAACACGAAAGTGTCAATGGATGGCAAAGCCATCGCCATGAGATGTCGAACATTTTTTGGTAGTGGGTCCTATGTGTACGGGCGTAAGAGGGACTGGAGACAGTCAGAGGTACACCTACATAACCGCATCAGGTTATGAATCATGCAGGAGACTGTAGTCTGCATCATCTGGATTTGGGTATCCCGAGCTTAAATCTAAATCATCTGTACGGGCAGGATTCCTGCAAGAAGGGAGAGAGCCTTAGATGAGTGGTGTAGGTGGCAAAGAGAGACAGCTTATAAACTGTGAATGGCTGGATAGTATAGTGAAATTCAAAGCACATTTTGGCTGTCATGATTGCATGTATAAGGATGAAAGCCGTATATGTTTTACTAATTGCGAATGCAGGGTAGCCGGTTATCCCGAGACCGGTGTTGCCATGAAGAGTGATTACGGAGAATGTGAGGGCTGTCCTTACGGCAACGGTACAGGAACCTGCTTTGGATTTTGCATCAGAGCCATTCTTAATGAATATAGACCGAGATCGGTCAGGAATGGAGGAAAATAAGGTGGATGCAAACATTCAGGTAATAGGAGTAGATAATGGCAATTCGCAGCATAAGACAAGGCATACCTGCTTTACGACAGGGATTGCACTTGTAGATGGCAAGCCAATCGTCTATGACAACATTTTAGATTATAACGGTAAATGCTACCGTATCGGTGGCGACAGAATCAAGGTGCAGGATGATAAAGTCTGCAATGAGAATTTTTATATGCTGACACTTGCTTCAATAGCAAGGGAACTGATTGCGAGAGGAGAAGATGCTTTAAGGAAGAATCATATCGTACTTGCAGTTGGGCTTCCGATAGGAAGATACAGTGCAGAGAAAAAAGCGTTTCGCAATTATCTCTTGAAGAACCATATGGTCCGTTTCCGTTATGAGAAAAAGGAATTTGTTATCTTCATAGAGGATGTTCTTGTTTATCCGCAATGTTACGGTGCGATTGTAGACAGACTACCGGAAATGAGTGGTCAGGAAATCGTGGTCGATATCGGTTCATGGACGATTGATATCATGAAAGTGATAGATAGGGTTCCGGATCAGGCGACCATAGCGACAGATCCGAACGGTATCATCACCTGTATGAGGAGAATTCAGGAGGTATGCGTAGCCCAGACAAACGAGAAGATTGACGAATATATGATTCGTGAGTTTATCACTAAGGGCGATGTCAGACTGGATCAGGAGTTTGTGGATATTATGGTTAATGAGCTTACCGGGTACACGAAGGGAATTTTTAGGAAGCTCGCAGAGAGAGGTGTCAATGTAAGGACTACACCGATTACCTTTGTTGGAGGTGGAGCAGTTCTCATGAAGAGGTATGCCGGGATCGATCAGAAGAATGTATCCTATGTGGAGGATGTAAAGGCAAATGCAATCGGATATGAGATGTTGGCGAGTCTCTATCTGAACGCACAGAAGAAAAAGGAAGTGTAGGTGATATGAATGGGAGATTGCTTGCATTTTTCTTTGAGATTTAATTACGATAACCCTAAACATCGTAAAATCATAGACACTTTAGATGGGCTTGACAAACGGGAGTATGCTTCTAAAACAAGCTTTATCATAACAGCACTGGAGCAGTATATTGACTGGATTGCCTTGGAAGAGGCAGGAAAGAAAGTACGGGAAAGTCATAGGCTTAAGCTTGGTGAGGTTGTTACCTGGGTAGAACTGGACGAAACGCTAAAGTCGCTAAAAGCAGAATTAAAATCTGAGATGTATGAGCAGTTTTTCCAGTATATCAGTAGATCACAAACTCAGATAAAGCAGCAGATGGTAGAAAGCATTACAAATGCCGAAGCGTATCCTGAACAGAAGGCAACGGAGGATTCGACAGATATTGCTGATGATCTAAGCAAATATGAGGGGGTCATGGAGAGTGTCTTAAGCTGGAGCGAGGATGAATGAGGGGAGGTGATGAAGATGCAGCGGTTTGCAAGGCTGGTAACATATCAGTTTTATCTGATGGCAATGTAACAATTTAATAATCAATCTGAATATCGGATTTAGGAAAAGGTATGCCATGTTTGGTGTGCCTTTTTCTTTATAGTCGAACAGATTGAGGCATGAAAAAAAGGAGGTTCAAATGAACAAGATTAGACGAAGTTTAGCCCTGTTCATGGCGGTGGTGCTTTCTGTCAGTACATTCGGGCAGGCAGGCATGGTCGCTTTTGCAGCAGAGGCGGGCACAGATGGCAAAGAGGAGATATCACTTTATGATAAGGATGTCAGGACAGACCTTGATGCGGACGAGGTTGTGACGGCAGAGGATATCAATGTGCTGATTGACTCAGATTATGATGTAACAGATGTTAAGGACGGTATCAGTTTTGATGATACCAAAGTCTCGGTTGCCTATGCGGAGGATATGGGAAATTTTGACCTGTCTAAGGCTGGCAGATATGATACTTATTATCTGGTCGAGCCATTAAGCGGAAAGAAAGCATATCTGATACACAGAACCGTGACGGTGGATAAACCGGAGGCTACGGAAAAACCTAAAAATGACGGTACGAAGGAGGAAGGGGATGGCGACTCTGATGATGAGCCTGAGCCGATAGTCGGTGATGAAAGAAAACCTGATGAGCTGCCGCTTTCCGAGGGAGAACTTGAAAATATCCAGAGCAGCACGGCTACTTTCAGTATCATTCTTGATGACGATCAGGATGCTGAGCTTATCGAGGAAGGGATTGATCCGGAAACAGGAGCTACAGACGAGGATTTCAAGGAAGATGGATCCGAAGATGTGAGCCTGCTTGACAAGGTGGGCAATCTTTTTGCAAAAGCCGTGGATGTTGTATTTCCTGCTACGGTAGTCTATGCAGCGGAGAGCAAGGACAAGATGAAGGTATCCTATTCCGGTTATGCGGGTTACTGCGGTCACAGGACAGGAATCAAATATATCTCCGAAGAGGGAGATTACTACAAACATCTTGTATACTGTATGGATATGAAGAAGAATACCACCAGCGGCACAGTAACGGCAGGAGGAAAGATCAAGGCAAAGATAACATTCTGTCTTGTCAACGGTGCGAGGACGCTCGGAGGCAAGTGCCATACTTCCAAGTATTCATCCGGTACGGCTGCGGCAGATTATTTTATTACAAGTGCGGCTATTCATGTCCTGAACGGTGAGGTGAAGCTTTCTTATTATAACGATGGAAGCGGCGTGTATAAGAACATCGAGCAGATGGTAAATGATGCCAAGAATCTTGATAAGTCAAAGTATAATACTGAAACAGGTCTTACCAAGAGCATCACCTATACCATAAGCCCGGCAAAGACAGAGTGGAAGGATATGGGTGACGGTCTTTACAGAACAACAGATAAGTTTGTTCGTTCTAAAAGCGGCACGATAACGGATGTCAAGTACCAGATCAAAGGTGCTCCGTCAGGTCTTACCGTGGGAGAATTAAAGACAGACTCCAGCGAGATTGAAGATGACAGTGACCTGAAAAAATACGATATCTGTGTGGCACAGACGGATGCGGACAAGGCATCATCCAACTTTTACCTTTTCTGTAACGAAGAGGCGATGGACAAGATCAATGAAGCGGACAGTGTTATCAAGGTGGTCGCAAAAGCGTATTCTGATGAAAAGGGTGGGCGTAAGTGGACACCTACTGTTGTGTCGCAGCAAAAGATTACCTTTTTGGAGGATTTTAATACTTTATCTGCAAAGGCAACGGTAAAAGTGACTTCTAAGTTCAAGCTTGGGTCTATCTCCATCAAGAAGATTGACAAGAACACGGGCGATCCGGTTGATGGTGCTACTTACTATATGTATGAGGATGCTGACTGCGATGAGTTCCTCTGCGAGTTAAAGGGAAAAGGCGGCGGTTATTATGCATCCGGTGTGGAGGCACTGACGCAGGATAAGTATTATCTGGTGGAGATGGAAAGTCCTGACGGGTATCAGCTTGACGAGACAGTGCATGAAGTTGCCGTGTCACAGTTTACCATATACGATGGTGACGGAAAGGTAATTCAGCAGGGGAAGGATTTTATCCACGAGGAAGAGTCTGAGTATGTCGGAGTAATGATTGGAAAGAAGGATACCTTTACAGGAAAAGAGATCACTACGGCAGGATTTGCAGTATTCAATGATGAAGCCTGCACAAAGAGGACTATAGTGGAAGCAGGAAAAGATGATACGGAAGTTCCGGTATTTCACTATGACGAGGATATAGGGGCAGCTGTGTCGGCAGGCTTTAAGAAAACGCAGAGCACCTATTATGTGAAAGAGGTTGAGATACCTGACGGATATTCCGGTCTTAATACGGTCTGGGAAGTACAGCCGGATAATGGTGAGACGTTCTATAAGGATGTGACGAATACTCCGATCCGATGTGATGTGACTGCAAAGAAGAAGCAGAAAAAAGAGGGTCTGATGGGAGATGCGACACTCGTCGGTGCAACTTACGGTCTTTATGCCGCAGAGGATATCAAATATCCTGATGGTTCAGGAACAGTCACATACAATGCGTCTGATCCGATCAGGTCTGATAAGGGCACTGATTTTAAGTTCAGTGATGTGACTGCCACAAAGGATGCCCTGCTTGCAACGGTAAAGACGGATGCCAATACAGAGTTTTCCTTCAGTAACCTGTATTATGGCAATTATTATATCAAAGAGATCGAGCCGAGCGTAGGATGTCTTTTAGATGCCACGGTATATGACCTGAAATTCAGGGAGGCTAAGGACACACATTCGGATATATCCTTAAAGCAGGATGTATTTGAGGATGTGATAAAGCAGCCGTTTGAGATCATCAAGGTGTCAACAGATGGTGATACTGGAGAGACGGACAAAGTGCAGGGGGCTGAGTTCACGGTCAAACTCATATCAGAGATTGATGCGAAAGGCTGGGATGAAGCCGCAACTTATGACACCCTTGTGACCGATGAAAAGGGATATGCAAGATCTGTGGAACTTCCCTTTGGTGAGTATCTGGTCAAAGAGACAAAAGTACCGAAAGACCTCTACAAGACAGATGATTTTACGGTAAAGATCACGGAAGATTCAAGGGAGCCGCAGGTATGGCGTACATTGAATGATGCACCATTTATGTCCTACATCCGCATCGTAAAGAAAGATGCGGAAAGCGGCGAAACGGTCCTTTTATCCGGAGTGACCTTCAAGATACGGAAAGGGCATTCGGAACAGTCAAAAGCTGCTGATGCAGGAACCGGGAGTTCGGCAGATGCCGGGGGTACGAACGATTTTTCTTATGTCGAACAGAAGGTGGGAGACAAAAAGATATCTGAGTTCATTACCGATAAGACAGGAACCGTCACTACGCCTTTGAAACTCAAATATGGGGATTATGAGGTGGTGGAGATCAAAGCTCCCGACGGATATCTGCTCACAGATGAGCCAAAGCCTTTCACGGTAACAAAAGAGGGTGCAGTACAGGTCCTTGAGGACGAGGATGGAGATCCTGTAATCACGGTAGAGATGGAGGATAAGCCTGTCAAGGGAAGCGTCAGCATCAAAAAGTCTGGTGAAGTCCTTGTCTCAGCGGAGTATGATACGATCATAGACCGTATCTTTACGATGGTCACGGGAGATAACAGAAGCGTGAGATTCAAGTATGAGGAACAGCCTTTAGCCGGAGCAAAGTATGAACTTATCGCAGATGAGGATATCTTTACGCCGGACCATCAAAAAGCTGCGGAAGGGGACGGAAGGAAGATAGCCGTCTATCATGATATTCCGGTAGTCAGCGGTGCTGCGGTGGCGACTCTGGTCACAGATGATAAAGGAGAGGCAAGCGTGGACGGGCTTCCCCTTGGAAAGTATCATTTGGCCGAGGTGGAGGCTCCACATGGCTATGTTCTTGATGAAACAGCCAGAGAGATAGAGCTTACTTACAAAGATGACCATACGGAAGTCGTGTATGAGAATGCGGAGTTTGTGGATGCCAGAGTCAAAACAGAACTGTCTCTTGTAAAGAAGAATTCCGTGAATGAGATTCCTGTAGAGGGCGCAACCTATGGTGTTTATGCCACGGAGGATATCTTAGGCAGGGATGACACAGTGCTTGTTGAAGCGGATTCGCTGATTCAGTCGGCAAAGACCGATGAAAATGGCGTGGCGAATTTTGATGCCGACCTGCCTATAGGAATGTATTATGTCAAGGAGATCGAGACGGCACCGGGGTATCTGGTAGACGAAAGTGAGTATGAGGTTGACTTCACATATCAGGATCCGAAAATAGCACTTCTTACAAAAGAGATAGCGGTAGAGGAAACACCGATCATTGTTGAAATCTCAAAGAGTGATATTACGACCGGAAAAGAGCTTCCCGGTGCAAAACTGGAGATTCTTGACAAGAACGGTGAGACTTTTGCGGCATGGACTACAGACGGAAAGCCATATACCATCAATGCGATCCCGGCAGGAGATTATACCTTGAGGGAGACGACTTCTCCTTATGGATACCAGATTGCGGAGGAAGTACCGTTTACGGTAGAGGAGACAGGAGAAATCCAGAAGGTGGCGATGTCTGATGAGCGTGTGCTTGGCAGGATCCGCATTTTTAAGACGGACGACTCTACCAAGAAGCCGCTTGCAGGGGCAGAGTTTGAAGTCAGGGATGAGAAAGGCAAGGTGCTTGCAAAGCTCACTTCCGACAAAGACGGCGAAGCGGTCACGAAGCCTGTGCCAATCGGCAGCTATAAGGAAGACGGCACATTTGACAAAGACCTTCACTATTATGTGGTAGAAGTGGAAGCTCCGGATGGGTATATTCTTGATGATAAGAAGCATGATATCGTATTGCAATATGATGATGATCCACCGGAGTTTGTGGAATACACATTAAATGTGAAGAATCAACCGGATAAGCCGGACAAACCGAGGCTGCCGCAGACAGGCGGGGATTTCAATCCCTGGGTATTTGCAGGAGTCGGGGCAGGAATACTGATCGGTGCAGCTGTCTACTATTTCAGGAGACGGAAGAGATTTCCCAAAATAACAAAATAATGTAACTGTTGAGAAGAGAAGCTGATTACTCAGACTTCTCTATTTTTATGCCACTGTGCAGGGAATAAGCCCTGCGGTGGCTTGATTTTTAAGGAGGAATTTTTATCATGATGGATTACACAATGTTTAAGGAACTGGTGAATGACAGGTTCATGGACTATATGCCGGAGGAGTATAAGAAGGGAAGGGTGTCCATAAATAAGGTCAATAAGATCAACGGCAGCAAGGACGGACTTAGCATTTATCAGGAGAATGACAAAGGTGCTCCCACAATCTACGTGGACGATATGTATGAGAAGTTCAAGCACAATGATGACCTGGAGGCTACACTAAAGGAGTTTGCAGACATTTATGTTAAGGCAGTAGAGAAGATGCCTCCGATTCCTATCAGTCTGCTTGAAGACGGTGCAAAGGATAAGATCTATATGGTGATCATCAACACGGAATCCAATAAGGATATATTAAAAGACGCACCACACAGGGAGGTCAATGATACATCGGTCATTTATCGAATTATGGTAAGTGATGACGAGAAAGGGATCGGAAGTGCCCTTATCACGAACTATATCGCAGAGGAGATGGGCATGAATGAGGAACAGCTTTTCAAACTTGCTGCCGAGAACACACCGAAGCTGTTCCCGCCTGTAGTAAAACCGATGTCACAGGTCATCTTCGGTATGCTGACTGAAAACGGTGGAATGCCGAAGGATGTAGCCGAGCAGGTAGTTGACGGTATGAAGGGCGAGAATGAGCTTATGTGGATCATTACCAACAATAAAGGTGTGTCCGGTGCCGTCAATATGATTTTTGAGAAGAACCTGCACGAGCTTTCCAAGGGCATGGGAGATGACCTTTATATTCTTCCATCGTCTATCCATGAGGTGATAGCAGTACCTGCAAGCATGGGCGATCCTGAAGAACTGGCAGAGATGGTACTTCAGGTCAATACCGATGTAGTGGATGTTTCAGAGAGACTTTCCAATCAGGTCTATCACTATGACAGGGATGCAAGGAAGCTTTCCATGGCTACGGATACTCCGAACAAAAGTATCTTAAATGCCGTGGCAGAGGTGGAGCTTGTCTATGACAAGGAGCAGAAACGCTAGGAGGTGCTTGGATGGAGGAAGTGATTGAAATTGATGATATCAATGCACTCGTCGAAATGATCACGGACATCCCCGATGGTGTGATGCTTGAGGTGGAACTCGGAGAGGAGGATGCAGATGATAGGAGAGAGGGCGTTTAAGCTTGAAGTTGTCAGCATCCGTCTTGTAAAGGATGCACCGGTGTTTTCAAAGACAAAGATCACTACTCCGGAAACAGCAATAGAAGCGCTCGGAAATGTGATGTCTGATCTGGACAGGGAAGTGGTTGCGGTCATCAATCTGAAAACGGACGGTACACCGATCAATGTGAACTTTGCGAGTGTAGGCACGATCAACGGTGCGCTTGCAGAGCCGAGGGAACTTTTAAAATCAAGCATACTTTCCAATGCAGCGAATGTCATCATCGTCCACAACCATCCATCGGGGAATCTTGAGCCGTCTAAGACGGATATATCACTGACACACAGACTGGTGGAGGTATTCTCGCTTATGGGGATACCTCTGCTGGATCATGTGATTGTAGGTGGTGATAACAAGGAATTTTACAGTATGCACGAGAAAGGCACAGTTGTGTTTGATAACCATGTGGTATATTCAAGTATTCTCGACACACTGAAATTTCAGAGGGTTGCTGAAGAAGTGCCAAAGGGAATCGTCGCTGCGGATTGGAGAAAGGAGACACTTGGCTATGGGAATGTTCACGAAGAGCGAGCTAGAGATGGCAAAAAGCGTTGACTTAAAAGCCGTGGCATCCTCAATGGGATTTACCGTGAAGCGGATAGGCAGCCTATACACGATAAAGGAAATGGATTCAATACGGATTTATCCGGATAACCATTGGTACAGATGGTCTGGAAAGTCTGCCACAGGGATTACCGGAGGAAGCCAGATAGATTTTATGATGGAGTTTGGCGGCATGGATATCGGGGAAGCCGTGGCATATCTCCTTGACTTTTCAGGGCAGGGAAGAAATGTGACAGTAAGAACAGAAGGCAAGGTTTCTTCCGTAAAGAAAGAACATAAGCCATTTTCACTTCCGCCTTCTTCGTCGAACAATCTGAGGATAATGAAGTATCTTACGGAAGAGAGAAGGCTTTCAGAGGAGACGGTCATGTGGTTTATCGACAGGAAGCTGATCTACGAATCAGAGCCTTATCACAATATTGTCTTTATCGGCTATGACAAAGAGGGCAGGGCAAGATTTGCCAGCATGAGAGGGATATATGACCATGATGGAAAGGCTTTTAAGTGTGATGTGGCAGGGAATGATAAGAGATTTGCTTTCCATGTGGAGGCTGACAGTGATACGGTTCTTGTCTTTGAGGCAGCCATTGACCTGATGAGTTATTTTGAGATGCATCATAGACCACAGGTTCATATGATCGCACTCGGTATGACGGCAGACAATCCGCTGAGGCAATACCTTGATGACCATGCAGGAATCAGTAACATAGGGTTCTGTCTGGATAATGATGAACCGGGCAGGACTGCTGCATACAAGCTTGCAGAAAAGTATATCAGGCTTGGATATCGGACAGACATATCGTTTCCAATCGACGGATGTAAGGATTATAACGAACAGATATGTTCAATAAAAAAGGCGGTGATTTCTTCAGAAAAGAGGAAAGGCAGATGATATGGATTAAACTTTTAATCCAGCAGGCTGATTTGGATTAAAACATTCAGCCATTTAGTAATAATTTGGATTAAAATATTAAGTCTCATTTTTCGGTCTTCTTTGTGATATGGATTAAACTTTTAATCAAAGTGTCAATTTTGGATTAAAATATTCAGCCAAATGTCGATTTTCTGGATTAAACTTTTAATCCAAGTAGATTTTTAGAGTTTAATGGGGGGTCTTAGGGGGCAAAGCCACCTAACCAGATGCACTTTTTCGCCTGTCGAACAAAGTGCGTATCTGGCAAAAGCAGTCAGAGTGTCCCCTTCTATCCCTCATAGCAGAGATTTTTAGCACAGGTAAAAAGGAGGTTTTCCCATGAGAGATGATAAAGTTGAGATAGATTCAGCGACCGGACTTGTGACTTTTTGCAAGTCGGTGAACAGTCCCGTAAAGATGAACAAGAAATGTGCTGAGGTCATTCTTGCAAATTATGCGAGCAGGGATATTACACTTCATACAGATAAGGAAGGACATCTTTATGAGACTGGTATTGATGGGCAGGAAGTTTCCACGACCATTGATGATGTGATCGACGAGGTCTGCGAGTGGAATTATGAGGATATTGAGGCAGCAAAGCAGGCGTTAAAGCGGGCAGATGATTATATCGGCAAGTGCAGGTTAAATTCCCAGATTGAAAAGCTGGAGAAGGAGGCAAGGTCACTTAATTACATTTTCTATCAGACAAAGTACGGTAGGAATGTAGAGAAGCTGGCTGACCGTATCGCAAAGGATGTGATGGAACAGCTTAACCTTGTGCCGGTCTATGATGTGCCATTTTATGAAGATAACAAAAGAGATGCAGATGAAATGGTCATTGCAAATTCTTCAGATGAAAAAGATGAAGCGGAGCAGGATATTTCAGACAGTCAGATTGTTGCATCGGAGATTGTGACAAGGGAAGACATACAGGTTGACTATACGCAAAAGATGGAGACGAAGGGGGCAAGATAAATGGGTATGAGTTTGCGAAAGGCATACCGTCTTACGGAGGAGCAGAATGCTGAGCTTCAGGAAAAGGTTGGAGAGCTTGGCATGACAGAATCAGAGTTTATCCGCCTGCTCATCACCCAGCGTCCAAAGGATTATCCTGAGATACGGCAGATGTTAAATGGTCTCATCAATGAGGTCAACCGTATCGGGGTAAATATCAACGAGATCGTCCACAACAATAATTCCGTCCTGTACTCCGACAGCGACAAGACAAGACTCATGGCTTATATGCAGAAGCTGAACGAGATGGTAAATAAGGCGGTGACAGACATTGGCGATCACTAAGATTCTTTATATGAAGGACTGTGGGAATCATGATCCGGGCAAGCACTTACGACAGGCGATAGATTATATCCTTGTTTCTGAAAAGACAGGTGAGAATATGTATGTCTCAAGTGTAAACTGTCAGGTGCCTTACGCATATGAGCAGATGAAGGCAACCAAGGTACAGTTTGGAAAGACAGATAAGAGACAGGGATATCATATCATCATTTCTTTTGAAGAGGGAGAAGTAGATGCTCCTACAGCTTTTGAAATTGTCGGCAGATTTGTCGATGAGTATCTGAAGGATCAGTATCAGACAGTCTATGCGGTGCATGACAATACTGCCCATATTCATGGTCACATCATATTCAACAGTGTGAATTTTCTGAACGGTAAGAAATTCCGTTACGAAAAGGGAGACTGGGCAAAGTATATCCAGCCGATCACGAACAGGTTGTGCGATGAATACGGTCTTTCCACCATTTCCGTTGAAAGAGACGAGGCGGAGTCATCCGAGAAATACACGGAATGGAGGGACGGAAGGGATGGCAGGTTCATCTGGGCAGATATGATAAAGAGGGACCTTGATGCCTGCGTATTGCAGGCTTCCAATTTTGACGAGTTTGTACGGATTCTTCAGGACAAGGGGTATGAGGTAAAGCAGAATAAATACTTTGCCATAAAACCTCCGGGTCTTACAAGATTCAGGCGGTGCTATCGTCTGGGTGAGGAATATGCTGAGGAACGGCTTCGGGAGAGGATTGTATCCGAGGATATGAAGTATTATCAGGAGCATCATCATGAAGCAAGGATTGTGCGGGTTATGATACCTTATCACTTAAAAAGGGCGAAGTTATCCGGAATGCAGCGAAGATACTTTGCAAGATTGTACCGTTTGGGAAAGTTAAAAGCCCGTCCATATAGCCAGGCATATAAGTATCGTGATGAGATACGAAAAATGCATAAGCTCCATGACCAGTATATGTTTTTAGCTGACCATGAGATTCATTCCGAGGAGGACTTAGAGAAAGCATATGCTGCATTGATGTCCAAAAAGGAAAGGCTCAAGGCAGCCAGGAGCATGTTCTATAAGGAACAGGCAAGGTATAGGGTGCTGTGGAAAAAAGCTGACCGTATGAAGGAACTTTTATCTGCAGAGATTACATTTCAAAACGGGGACACATTTTTCCAAAGTGAGCATGAGGAATATGTGAAGCTTCAGTCGGAGATTGAGGCACAGGGGTATTCATTTGATGAGCTTGAGGAACTGCGGGATTATTATAAAGTAAAGGCTTCAGAACATCAGGAGTTTCGTAAGGATTGCAGTAAAAAGATCCGTATTGCAGAGAGCCTGATAAGGGAGGCAGATGAGGATAAGGCGAGAGCTGGTTCTGATGCAAGGCAGGAGATAAACAAGAATAAGATTGATAAACCAAGACAGCCGGTAAAACGGACTGTCTGATTTTTTGTAAAGGAGGATGACGATGGAGGATACAAAGTTATCAGCAGAGGAGATCGAGCAGGTCATATCGCAGTTTGAGCAGGAAAAGTATAACAAGCCTACACTAGACCTTGTAAGAGAAGATCTGGAGTTTGGTCTTTCAAAAAAGCAGATTGAGATGTATAAGAGCAAGAAGCTCCGATATGAGCATAGGAGGGCGATTTCAAATGCCATGCGTCAGGGGATTCCTGATGATGTGGTCGTGAGGTTTTCCGGTGGCAGGTACACAGAGCAGCAGATAGCTATTTTTACGGATGAATTCATGGAGGGGTTTGGAGCAGATAAACTCTTTGAGATTATGGATTCTACACAGTCCGGTTATGACATGAAGGAGGCTTGCGGCAAGGTCAAAGGCAAACTGTCCAATACAAAGGAGAAAAAGGAAGAGCCTGAGCCGGAGAAATCTTTAGAGGAAGATATTGCGGATGAAAAAGCAGGAGAGGATAAAAAACTGGATGCTTCTGTGACCGGCATCAGCGGTCAGGATTTTATGGAGACTATGAAGATGATGATGGACACATTCTCAAATACCGTGCAGATGCAGTTTGACCGCATGGACAAGAGGGATGAGGAGTTTAGAAAATCATCACTTGACAAGGAAGCAGAGAGGATGCTCAATGAAAGGATTACCAATCTTGAGAGCCAGCTTGCCGATTCTAAAAAAGACTTGTCTGCCGCTTCGGGTGTGGTAAACGAGAAAGAGCAGATCATACGCAGCCTGCAGAGTGATTTAGAGGATAAGGATAAATCCATACAGGAGTCCTTATCCCAAAAGGATGCAGAGATAAAAAAATTACGGGAGGAGATGGAGCAGATGAAATCAGGGAGCAATACTATGGGTGGATTTAGTCAGCCTGCCGGCAATCCTTCTGTCAGCGTGGCAGGAGAGCATAGCGCTTCAGGCGGTATGGCAGATCATACAGCCAACTATACCATGAATGTCACTATGGCAAATGGCAGGCAGATTCCTCTGCAGGTGGAGCGTACCGAGAGAAAGTCACAGTCCGGTCTTTCGGCTCTGATGTCTAAGTTTTTGCCCAAGGGACCGGCAAAGACACTTCTTACAAGGATGATTGAAGGCAGATACTCCGGGGAGCAGCTTGCAGAAGTGATGTACGCATATCAGAATCATCTTGAGGAAGCAGAGGTGCAGGAACTTCTTGATGCGAATCTTCCTCCGGAAGAGATGCACGGTATTATCAATGTGGTTGCAGCGGCGAAGGGTGGTGAGAAATAATGTCAGAGATCAGTGATGCAGTACAAATCATCCGTGTCGGTTTTGAGGGCATGGAGATAGCGATGAAGGTCGGGAGTGCCTCCATCGGCACGATGCAGAAGACCATGAAGTTCATTTATGGGATGCTGAATTTTGAAAAAAGCATGGGAAAGACTTCCATGAAGCAGCTTTTGATGCGTGGCGGGGATCTGCAGGTACTGGAGTTTGATAAACAGGATCTTTCAAAAGTGCAGAAGCTCGCTAAAAAGTACGGGATATTATATTCCGTCATGCCTGACATGGGCAGGGAGGGCAAGGTGGAAGTGCTTTTCCATAGCGAGGCTTCACCGAGGGTCAATCTGCTCATCAGCAAGTTAAAATCAGATACGATGTCGGTAAAGAGCATGGACAAATTCTTAGAGGAGACCGATGATAAGGCACTTGGAGTGTTTGACAAGTTCCTTAAAAAAGAAAAGTCGGGAAACCATGATGTCCACGCTGAAGCGAACCTTGACAGCCTGATCAAGAAAGTCGGGCAGTATGCCAAGGATAAAAAGAGCATCAGCGTGGACGAGATTAAAAAGGAGCTTTCCATAGATAAGGATATGGTAAAAGAGGCACTTGCAGAGCTTTTAAAGATTGGCGTAGTCGATAAGCCGGATGATAAGGGACAGTATAAGGTCATCATGGATTCTGATTCCATAGATGCAAAACTCAACCGTTTTCAGGAGCTTACGAACCGTATGAGGACGATTGCAGCTTCAAAAAACACCAATCTTGTGGATATCACGATTGCAAAGAAGATGGTATTTGAAGAAAATGATCATGCGATAAAGACACTCATTCCCGGCACATATAAGACCGGTGCAAAGTATATCTGGCTGAATAAGTCCGATATCATGGAAATCTATAACGGCAAGACGATCCTTTCCTATCTTGACAGAAACAAGGAATATAAGATTTACTCCAAGGACAACAGGGTGATAGAGACCATCAGGGGAATAGACCTGTTTGAGGCACATTATGATGCGGTGGCTACCAGAATCCGTGAACACTTTGAAAAGGAGATGAAGCAGACGGTAAAAAGAAGCACACAGGTAAGAAAGAGGTGATAAGGTTTGAAAACAACAAAAAAGAAACCATCCATTCCTTTGATTATCATTGGTGCTTTATTAGCAGCTTATGCCGGATATCTGCTGAACGGTGCATGGCATCAGGGCATTGAGTTTGGTGATTTTGTAAATAACATGACACAGGTGTTAAGCTATCCGCTTAGGGATTATTATAATGAGAGCACATTAAAAGCGGTTATTATTTTCGAAATCATTTTTGCAATGGTGATGCTGATGTACTACACGAGCCAGAGGACGATGATGCCGGGCAGGGAGTACGGTACGGCAAGGCTTGCCACACCGAAGGAGATAAACAAAGTCATTAAAGATAAGGATGATGGAAAGAACCGTATTTTAAGTCAGAATGTGAGGATGAGCCTGGATACCAGACTTACGAAGCTCAACAACAATGTCCTCATTATTGGTGGGTCAGGAAGCGGTAAAACTTTTTACGAGGTAAAGCCGAACCTGATGCAGAGAAATTCGTCTTTTATCATCACTGATCCCAAAGGCGAGATTCTTCGTTCAGAAGGGGAGATGCTAAAAGCAAATGGCTATAATGTGAAAGTCATCAATCTTTTAGAGATGGATAAGAGCGACTGCTATAATCCATTCGTGTATCTCCGTGAAGAGACCGATGTGGTGAAGCTGGTAACGAATATCATGTCGAATACCACACCGAAGAATGCGACAAGTTCAGATCCGTTCTGGGATAAGGCAGAGGGGCTGTTTTTACAGTCTCTTTTCTATTATGTGTGGCTGGAGACTCCGATTGCCAAGAGGAATATGGCAACCGTCATGGAGCTGATCGGTAAGGCAGAGGTCACGGAAAAGGATAAGCCGTCGGAGCTTGACAAGCAGATGTCCTTCCTTGAGCATACTTCTCCGCTTGGAGCGAACCATCCTGCGGTAAAGCAGTACAAAAAGTGTATGCGTGGTGCAGGCGATACCATTCGCTCCATTATCATATCTGCAAACTCAAGGCTTGCTAAATTGGAGAATAAGCAGGTTCTCCGTCTGTTATCAAAGGCTGATCTTAATCTTGCGGAGCTTGGCACAGGTGTAAGTAATGACGGTCATACAAAGACTGCACTGTTCTGTGTGATACCGGACAGTGATAAGTCCTATAACTTCATCATCGGTATGCTTTATACGCAGATTTTTCAAGAACTGTACTATCAGGCGGATTTCAATTATGGTGGCAGGCTGCCGATCCATGTGACCTTTATGCTTGATGAGTTTGCAAATGTCGCACTTCCGGATGATTACTGCTCCTTGCTTTCCACGATGCGAAGCCGTGAGATTTCATCAGTTATCATCATACAGAACCTTGCACAGATTAAGGCACTGTTTAAGGATACTTGGGAAACAATTCCGGGTAACTGCGATACTCTGGTGTATCTCGGCGGCAATGAGCAGAGTACGCATGAGTATGTCTCAAAGTTGCTCGGCAAGGCTACCATTGACAAGAAGTCCACGGGTGAATCGAGGGGCAGGCAGGGGAGTTCGAGCCGCAACTTCGATGTACTCGGTCGTGAGATTATGACGGCGGATGAAGTGAGGAAGATGGATAATTCTAAATGTCTTATCTTTATCCGTGGTCTGGATCCTGTGCTTGATAAAAAGTATTTCACACCGAAGCACCCAATATTTTCACAGACTGCGGATGGCGACGGGAAACCTTATGAGTATGTGAACAAGACAGAGGATCATTTCATCGGGCAGCCTTATGAGCTTCTCAATGAGCAGGGTGTCGAACATTTTGTGAAGATGAAGGAGAACGGGGAGAATGTGTTCATTCAGGATCTGACCTATGAGGAGTTCATGAGCCTTGATAAAGACAGGATGAAGGAGTATCTGCTGACGGAGGAAGAACTGCAGGAGAACAGACGGTATCTGGATTCTCTGGAAGGGCAGATGGAGATGAAGAATGTTCCCGATGCTGGGATGGAAGAGCAAGAGAACAAACTTCTGTCTGAACTGATAAAAGCGGCAAAGGAGAGCAAGGCAAAAGAGGAAGAGATGATCGCTAATGAGACTTTGGAGGAGAGGCTGAAGCGGATTTCATTTTCACCACAGCTTATGAGGCTTTTTGGTAAGGCAGTAGCCATGAAAATCCCCGAAGAGGAGATACTGAAGTATGCTTACGAGGAAGTTTCCATGATAAAGCTGGGGCAGTTTGTAAACAACTACCAGCCTAAAGCAAAGGCTGTTGGTTGATTTTAATATAACCTATTAACCGGGAGAGATGTATGTCAGCCGATATGCACCTCTCCCTATTTTTATGAAAAGGAGATTTTTATCATGATGAGATTATTAAAAGATGCAAGGAGCAATAAGGCAGAGAAGAAGGAGGGTTCTAGCATGGGAAAGAAAAGAAGAAGTTTTATGAAGCAGGTGATGGTTCCTGCATTTTGCGGTGCCGTGACAGCCATGAATCTTATGAGCACGACTGCTTTTGCGGCAGGTACGGAGGCAGTTACAAAACCGCTTGACAGCTTAAAGACACTTATCATCGCCGTGATTGGTGCTATCGGTATCATCATTCTTGCTAAGAATGTGATGGAGTTTGCACAAGCCTATCAGCAGCAGGATTCGTCTACGATGAACTCAGCACTGAAAGGCATTGTGGCAGGTGTAATGATGGCAGGCATTTCTTCCGTGCTTACTTTCCTTGGATTCTGATGTGGGCGGAATTAACGCATAGGGCAGGGATACTCTCTGCCCGGAAAGGCAGGTGACTGTTACTATGGATTTTTTTAAGCTCGGAGGGGTCATTCTTGATCTGTTAAATATGGTGTTTGGTTTCTGGAATGATCAGGTATCGCTAGTATTTGCACTTCTTGGTGAGTCTCCGGTGGAATTTAAGGATGGTGGTCCGTGGGAAGTGATATCAGGAATAGAGCCTATCTTTGTAGCGGTAGGCTCTTCTTTAGTGGTTCTTTTCTTTGTGATCGGCTTTTGTTCGGAGTCCGTGGATGTCAAAGAAGAAATGAGATTTGAAGTAATCTTACGTATGCTGATCAGGCTGGGGCTTGCCGAGTGGTTTGTGGCAAACAATGTAACGATCATGAAAGCGGTCTTTACCTCTGTCGGCAATCTGGTCGGTCTTTTATCGGCAGGGAATACGACAAAGCTAAAGATTGCTGCTGATCAGGCAGAGATCATAAAGGATTTAGGGTTTGGGGAGTCGCTGCTCATGCTGATCCTTGCGGCACTTCTCTCCATTATCATCATTATCTGCGGATTTTTTCTGATATACACGGTGTATTTCAGATTTATGAAGCTGCTTATCATTGTTCCTTTAGGCTCTATCGCTTATTCAACAATGGGCGGTAACAGGATGGTGGCACATACGGCTGTCACCTACAGTAAATATTTTTTATCGGTGGTGCTTGAAGCAGTAGTAATGGCTCTTGCCATTATCATCTGCAATGCGCTTATCAATGCGGGGCTGCCATCATTTACGGGGGATTATGCAGACTGGACAAAGACACTGATCTATCTGTGTGAGATGACATTTACGATTGCCCTTACGGTAGGAACGGTAAAAGGAGCACAGAGTCTTGTGAGCAAGGCTCTTGGCATATAGATTGGAGGTTTTTATGGTTATTGAGGTAAACAAGGATATTGACCGTTATAAGGAATCTGTGGTTTTAGGTCTGACTGCAAGGCAGTTGATCTATAGCATTGTGTCGGTTGTGATAGGAGGCGGCATTGTTCTTCTCGTTTATCCGTATGTGGGACTGACAACCAGTGCGTATATCGCTATCCCTGTGGTTGCACCGATCGCATTGACAGGGTTTTATTCCTATAACGGCATGACTTTTATGGAGATGATGAAACTGAAGCTGCACTTTTCTTTCGGGAATAAGGCACTCACCTATGTCTCAACGGAGAGTGCGGATGAGATTCGGAAGGTTCAGATGGCAGAGGAGACGGCTGACAAAAAGAAGGGCTTTTCATTTGTGAATAAAAAAGCTGATTCATCAGCAGGCAATGGCACTACTGATACTGCACCAGATAATGAGTCACAGGCTGGGCAGATACAGAAGAATAGAGAGGTTCAGACAGGCTCTAAATCATCGGCAAATAAAAGCCTGATGGTCATGCTTGTTGCTGTATTGGGACTTGTCGGTATATTTGTGGCGGCAGCAATTATTTTGAAGATGTATCTATGACACATCGGAAAGGACGGATTATTATGGGATTTTTTTCTGACGGATTTAAGGAGTTAAAGAAGGCAAGCGTGCCTCTTTACAAAGCTCCCAAATCCATACAGGAGACGATAGAGATTGAGAAAGTAGCAGTAAACGGAATCTTTGAGGTATCAAAGAACCGCTATTCCAAGTGCTATCGTTTCCACGATATCAACTATACTACAACGAATGAGGAGGAGCAGATCGACATTTTTGAGAGATACTGCAAGTTCCTTAACAGCCTTGACTGTGCATTTAAGATTACGGTCAATAACAAAAATAAAGACATGGAAAAGCTCCGTGACTATATCCTTTTGGCTTATCAGGGTGATGGATATGATGAGTTTCGCAGGATTTATAACGACATCATTGAAGAAAAGATCCGTGAGGGCAGACAGGGAATTGAACAGGAGAGATACCTGACGATCACGATTGAGAGGAAGAATTTTGAGGAGGCAAAGGCACAGTTTGCAACGATTGAGGCTACTGTGCATAAGGCATTTTCGGAACTTGGCACGGACATCATTCCGCTTGACGGAAATGAGAGATTGAAAGTTCTTCATAACTTCTATCATCTTGGAGAGGAAGATACCTTTGATTTCGATATCAAGAATGCCGCAAAGGTCGGTGCGGATTTTCGCAATGACCTCTGTAATGGGATGCTCAAATATTTCCCGGAGCATATCGAGGATGAGGGCAAATTTGTCCGGGCACTTTTTATCAAGAAGTATCCGAGTTCCCTATCTGACAGGTTTTTGAACGAGATCACATCTTTACCTGTTCATTCGGTGACGAGCATTGATGTTGTGCCGATACCGAAGGATATGACAACAAAGGTGCTTCAGAAAAAGTATCTGGGAATTGAGTCGGATATCATCAAGCAGCAGAGGGTCAGGAATAAGAACAACGATTTTTCTTCGGAGATTTCCTATGCGAAAAGAATAGAGAAAAAGGAAATCGAGCAGATCATGGATGATGTGAGGGAGAATGACCAGTGTATGTTCTATGTGGCTGTCACAATTCTACTTGTGGCAGAGAACAAAGATGAGCTTGAAAGCATGACGGAATCTGTCGTCACGATTGGAAAGAGAAATTCCGTGACGATAGATACCCATTATCTCAAGCAGAGGGAAGCGTTAAACACGGCACTTCCCATCGGTGTGAGGCAGGTGGAGACCATGAGAACGATGCTCACGCAGTCATTGGCGGTGCTTCTGCCTTTCAATGTACAGGAGTTAAATGATGAAGGCGGTAACTACTACGGAATCAATCAAATAAGCAAAAATGTAAATGTAGGCAACAGAAAGAAGCTCTTGAACGGAAACGGATTTATCTTTGGCGTACCCGGTTCCGGCAAGAGCTTTTTTGCAAAGCAGGAAATGGGGAATGTGTTCCTGAATACGGGTGATGATGTGATCGTGATAGATCCGATGAATGAGTATTTTGACATCGCAAGGACTTTTGGCGGGGCTATCGTAAATCTCTCGGCATATACCAAGAACTATGTTAATCCGCTTGAAGCTGATTTATCACAGGTAAATGAAAAAGGAATCCGTGATGTGATCGCAGATAAGTCGGAGTTTATGCTGGGGCTTTGCGACCAGCTTTTGGGTTCTGCTCTGAATCAGAAGCACCATTCCATTATCGACAGGTGTGTAAAAGACCTTTACTTTGATGCGTGGAGAAATCATAAAGTGCCGCTGATGAGTGATTTTTACCATATCTTAAAGTCACAGGCAGAGACCGAGGCACAGGAACTTGCCCTTTGTCTGGAGCTTTTTGTGGAGGGTTCGCTCAATATCTTTAACCACCATACAAATGTGGATGAGGACAACAGGCTTACCGTGTATGGGATTCAGGATCTTGGTTCTCAGCTTGCTCCGGTGGCAATGCTCGTGATGATGGAGGCAATTCAGTCAAGGATCATTGAAAACGGTCGGAAAGGCAGGGCGACATGGCTCTATATTGATGAGTGCCATGTGCTCCTTAACAGTGATTATAGTGCGACTTATTTGCAGCAGCTCTGGAAGAAAGTCAGAAAGCAGGGCGGACTCTGTACAGGCATCAGCCAGAATGTCACGGATCTTTTGCAGAATTATATCGCAGCAACACTGATCTCTAACAGCGAGTTCGTGGCTCTTTTAAAGCAGAGTAATATCGACAGTGCGAAGCTTGCGGAGGTCATCGGCGTGTCAGATGCACAATTAAGATTTGTCAGCAATTCTCCGAGTGGCACCGGTCTTATCAAGTGTGGTTCTGTGGTTATACCGTTTGACAATACCATCGGGAAAGATACGGCATTTTATAAGCTTTACAATACGAATATCCACGAAAAGATTGCAGAGGGACTTATGGATAAGGCAGAGGAGATACAAAGTGGATTTGATGTCACTAATGAAGAGTCGGGAGCAGATACTTCCCTTATCCGAGAATATATCTCTACTTCCAGACAGAGAGATATTGTGTCAGATAAGCCTGAACAGGCTAAGGTCGAACAATCTGCGGAGAAGTATAATAGTTGGCTGATTTACTAAGGATGGTAGCGTGAAAAGTTTTTCTAATGCTCACAGCATGTGCTGTATCGCAAAGAAAAACTATATTTCACGCAGGAAAAAGTGCATAGAGCAGCACTTTTTCAAGATCATTTGAGCCGCATAAATGCGGCATGGAGGATTTTTCATGAAGATTCGTAAGGTAGAAGAACAGCCCATGAAGCTTCATAGCAAGGACGGTCCGAAGCTTCGTATCAGGGCAAAGGGTAAGACAAGAACAGGCAGGATGATGGTTCGCAATGTAAGGAAATCTCCGTTTTCAGGACTAAAGCAAAAGGCGGAGTCTTCTAATGCTTCCATACAGGTAAAAAGACAGCAGCTTCATATCATGGGGCGGAAAGCCTTGAAAGAAGTGGACGGTGGAGAGGAGGTAGCTGAGAGCATAGATGTGGCAACAACATTTGCCTATCCTATGTCTTCGGCTGCATCTAAAGGGGCAAAGCTGCTCCGCAATAAAAAGAAGCGGAAGGATAAACAGTTAAAGGAAGATAAGTCTAAGGATAACAGGAGGAAGAGAGGTTTTTATGGACGCTCGGATTCTGATACGATAAATGCAAGGGAAGTCGAGCGACGAAAAGCCTCCATAAAGGCAAAAGAGTCGAATCTGAAAAAGAAGGATAGCAGAAAGAAGTCTGATTCAGGGAAAGGCTCATCCTCTAAAGGAAAGTCTAGAAGGGGCAGGATGATAGCCACTTTTATTGCCAATATGCGTTCTGGAGAGGAAGAAAAGATTTCATTTGCACAGGCAGCCAAACAGACGGTGAAAAGGGAACTTGCCATACTGATAAAGAAGATTATAGCAACGGTGCTTCCGGGATTTCTTGGTCTTTTTTCGGTCATCGCTTTATGTGGGATAGCCGTGGTAGCGGTGCTTGCCATCATATACAATTCTCCTTTTGCGATATTTTTTCCTCTGCCTGACAGTGGAACGGAAGATCCGAGGACGGTGCTTGTGGGCTATTATCAGGAATTTAATGAGAAGATTTTTGATATGGAGGAGAGTGGTGAGACAGTCGTTTACAAAAACTCGGAGGACGGTGTTCCGGTGTCGAATTTCAATGATACCCTGATGGTCTATATGCTTCTGTATGGAGACGGCAGAGCAGGGTATGTCATGGACGAGGAGGGCAAGAAGAATCTCAAAAAGGTCTTTGACGAGATGAATTATATTGATGCGGCGAGCAGTGCTGTGGAGATGGATGTCGGGGATTCGCTCGGAAAAGTCTGGGTGACAGCCTACTGTCCATGCTCCATATGCTGCGGTCCTTATGCAAACGGAATCACGGCATCGGGCAAGACGGCGAGGGCAAAACATACGATTGCGGTGGATGCTTATAATCCCATCGTGCCGATGGGTACAAAAGTTGTGATTGATGGCACGGTCTATACAGTGGAGGATACGGGAGACCTTAACCACTATGGCAATGACTTTGATATCTTCTATGCAAAGCATGAGCAGACAAGCCAGTGGGGACGCAGGCATGTGGAAGCATATATCGCAGGGGGAAATACCAATAAAGTTCAGGTGACATCATCAAGCACGACAGTCCATAACCTTACTTATAAGGATTACATGGAGAAGAATACTTTGACAGAGGATCAAAAAGATGTGCTGGAACAGTTGATGAGCGCAGATACTACTGCTCTCTATGGTTCAGGCACTATAGGAGCACAGGTTGCACAGATGGCTATGACGAAAGTTGGCTGTGGATATAGTCAGGACAAGCGTATGCAGGAGGGCTGGTATGACTGCAGCTCTTTAGTGTATCGCCTGTATAAGGAGGCTGGGCTGGTTCTTAGCGGAACAGCAGCCGAACAGGGTGAGGATTGTTACAAAAAAGCACAGATCATCAACAAAAAGGACTTAAAGCCCGGAGACCTTATATTCTATTCGTATGAGGAAAACGGTCGGTTCCGTAATATTTCTCATGTGGCAATTTATGTGGGTGACGGAAAGATGGTCCATGCGGCGAATACAAGCAGGGGAGTAGTATTAGATCTGCTCAGGACTGGGAGTGTGGTGTTTTATGCGAGACCGTACAGATAAAAGAGCCGTAGCATTTCCGGCTACGGCTTATATCTCAATATCGTATTCCATGTAGAGTGAAATCCCATGCTGTCTAAAAGTTTTGAAGTGTTATCTTCGAATGATTTCTTCCGGTATGAGGAGATTATAGTTCTAAGTCCATTGTAGAACTGCTTAAAGTCATCTTTTGGAAGAAGATATCTCAGTGCAATGACAATCGCAAACAGATCATTCTTTCCAACGGAATAATTGGAACCGGTTTTAGGTACACCCAGTTTTTTATGTAACACGGTATCGGGAATGTCTGTATGGCTATGATATAAAAATAGTCGTTCGTTATGTGCACAGACATTTCTGAAATCAGTGATCACTTTGAGATGCTGTCGTAGTTCGCGTTCATTAACTGCTTCATAACAGTGGCTGATCTTTGACTGGACATCACTTTGCATATAGGAGTACATCTTTGATATCTGACCTATGGTGAGTGTGTTCACGACAGCCCATAAAGGCACATTTTGATATTTTCTCCGTTGGTAAAGGATATAGTCGTGAGCCGAACTGCTATTGGCATTGTATGTAAGGATCTGAACCAGCTTGTTTATTCCTCCCATGTTACGTCTGGAATAGTTATAGTGGTTCGGATTTAGATAATCATTTTGGCTGGATGAATACTTGTCACAAAAATAATAGGATATCTGCGAGCGAATCCTCTGCTCAATATGGCAGATATACTTAAAAACCAAAAGACGGAGTTCTTCATCAAAGTCATATAGATTAACGATGTCTTCAAAGGTGGTACCGGACAGATAAGTACGTGTTGTGTAATCGTAAAAGATGGACTTGTAACCGTCAATAAGGGCGTAATACCGTATTTCCTTTAACTTTTCCTCAGCAAAAGAAAGATTGCTTATAGTCAATCCTTTTTTTGTGATCAGATTATTGATTTGATCCTGATAGTTCAGGAAGGGCTTAAGTTTGGGCATATACAGTATTCCTTTCAAAAAAGAAGAGAGGACCCACAGATCCTCCCTCCGGTCACAGTCCTCTCGAGTATCTGCAACCTATCACTGCTCTTTATCTTATCACAGAATAAAGAGAATGACAATAGTTATTTTAAGTATTTTCATAATTTTTTATGCAAAGGAGAGTGACATTTATGAGTGTAACAGTAAGTGATCTGGTGGTTTACCGCTACGAGAAACAGCCATCCGACTTCAAAGTCGGTGAGCTGCTTCACAACTTTAACGGCAATGATTACCGTGTGATGGAGGATTATGGCAAGGGGAATCTTCTCCTGATGCAGATGAATACGGGGATGTTTGTGGTCGGGGAGAGCGTCGATGCATACAAAAGATATCCGAAAGAGGAAGCACCGACGGAGAAAAATATGCAGACGGGCATCGAGTGGGGAAGCGGTGTTTATCTGGGAAATGACATATCTTCCATAGATTTTAAGAAGCTCCGTGACGAATACGGGGCACCACCGGAACCAAACGAGCGGGGAGAGTATGAGATTGAGATCAATGAAACGCTGTCGCATACAGAGACAGTCAAGGCTGATTCATACTATGAGGCTCTTGATGAGGTAAAAGACAGATATGACAGGAGTGAGATCGTACTGGATGCGGAATCTTTCGCAGGCGTGGATTTTGCTCCAAAGAATAGAAGCAGGTAAAGGAGGAGATTTTCAATGAGTGTTGATTATAAATGCAGACAGATTTATAACGATGTGATCCACGATGTCACGAAGACAGAGGAAACATGGAAGAGTGTGCTTTCCCTTTGTGGCAGGATATACCGTTATGAATTTGATAATGTTCTCATGGTCTATGCACAGAGACCAAAGTCCACTCTCATTGCTGATTACGACACATGGAAAAAGGTTGACCGTTATGTGAAGCGTGGAAGCAAGGGAATTGCCATATATCCATCAAGGGCACTTTCTCCGTACTGCCGGTATGTCTTTGATATTTCTGATACAGGCGGCAGGAATGTGAATCTCACATGGAGTCTTGATGGGGACAATCTGACAGACTATGCGAAAAGGCTTGCCGGGGAGGGGAGTATCAACCTTACAGGTAATGAGTCCCTTGGTGAGCTGAAAAATAAAATCTGGGACTTTACAAAGTCAGAGATCCGTGGTATATTAAAAGAAACACACGCAATGCGTGTAAATGTATTAGCAGATAAGTTAGGGCATCAGATTATCAGTGGAATGCAGGACATTAGGGATGATGGTCTGCAGATCATTGAGAGGAGCATTTTCTATGTAGTCGCAGGACGGTGTGGTTTTGACCAGCCAAAAGGAGAAGACAGATTAAGCACGATTACACAGATTGTTAAGGAAGATATGATTTTTGAGCTTGGCAGTCTGGTCAGCGATGTGTCCTGTGAAGTATTAAGGAATATCAGCTGCAGCATAAAGGCAGTCGAGCGTGAAAGGAGGATGTCGTATGAGCGTGGCACTACAGTACAAAGAGGGAGCAGACGGGATGCTGTATCCGAACATCGTGATGGAGAAGGAGAATCTGTCACAGATCGGGAAGTACGGTCTGATGGCGATGGATTATCTGAAAGAGAACCATTACGAGAGGTATCTGTCTCTGGCGAGATTCGGGAGACTGACGGAGGTTCTGGCACCGGTGAACGAGGAAGCGTACCGGATGGAGGATCAGATGATGGAGCAGTATCTGAAATCCCACACGGCGAAAAATCCGGCGGACACGATGGAGATGTGGAAGATCAGAGAGCAGGGAATGAGACAGATACAGGAGATCATCGTCCACGATCTGATCAACAAGTATCATTAGATAGCGGTGATTCAAAAAAAGAGAATAATCCGCTTGTATCATCTGACGATACACAGGGAGAATATCATCAGATATCCTTTATGGATATGATGGAATCACCTGATAATGAATTTGACAGGGAACTGAAAGAATTAGAGAACTTCGGAGAAGAAAGAGGAGCTGATACGGCTTCTCTTTTTTCGCATATGGAGTCCGTTCTTTCAGAGCAGGAAAAAGAGGACTTAAAGGCTGGCAAATACACCTACCTGAATCCAAAGAAAGAGCCTGTGCCGGAGGAGTACATCAAAACAGTGGTGCTCCGTGGCACAGGCTTTGTGGGAGGGAAGAAGCGTGTCTGTCAGATCATGCAGTCTGAGTTTGTGAAGTCCGAGCGTGTCAAAAAGATCAAGGCAGAGTATGGCACGGGCGGTGCAGGCTGGCCTCTGGAAGGGTACGGACTGCACGGCTATGATACTTTTCAGGCAAAGGGAATCCGCTTTCAGTGGCGTGATGAAGAGGGTGAGAAAGAGGGATATGCGAACTGGAATACCATAGAGCAGGTGATTTCCGCACTTGTCCTGACAGGAGAATACTACACACCAGAGCATGAATTTGTGGATGCTGAACCTCCAAAAGACCTGCCGGAGAGTGAGGATATCATTGATGCAGACTATGTAGAGATGGATGCCTATGACGAGGAAGTGGATTCTTTCAGTGAGGGAATCGCTAATGATTCCATCGAAGAACTGGATGAGTTTGCAATTCCTGATGAAGTCGGTGATATGGGTATTCCCGACAGCAAGCGTGCTTCCGACGAACAAAATGAGGACACATGGTATGGCATGACACCGGGGGAGCTTGCGAGGGAAGACGAGCTTGTAACTTTCGCTGAGTATGGCAGGGAGTTCATGGATGAGGAATCCTACAATGCAAACTTCCATATGTCCCCGTTCGCTACGCAGTCAGCAGGCATGATGACCAGATATGACTGGAACATCAAGGCACTTCGCACATTGAAGCAGATTCAGGGTGAGAACCGTGCAGCCACGCACGAAGAACAGGAGATTTTGTCGAAGTATGTCGGCTGGGGCGGACTTTCACAGGCATTTGATGCGAATAATGAGAACTGGAAGGAAGAGTATGGTGAGCTAAAGGAACTCCTTACACCGGAGGAGTATGAGGCGGCTAGGGCAACGGTGAACAATGCCTTTTATACACCTTCCATTGTGACTAGTGCCATAGGAAATGCCCTTGTGCAGTTTGGCTTTAAGGATGGCAATGTCCTGGAACCGTCATTAGGTGTCGGGAACTTCTTTGGATGTCTGCCGGATTCCATGTCACAGGCAAAGCTGTTCGGTGTGGAGATAGATCCGGTATCTGCTGAGATTGCAAGGCTTCTTTACCCATCGGCAAAGATTGAGATCAAAGGCTTTGAGGAGACCACATATCCCGACAACTTTTTTGATGCAGTCATCGGGAATGTGCCGTTTGGCGATTATAAAGTGTTTGACCCGAAGTATAACAAGTTAAATTTCAAGATTCACGACTATTTTCTTGCAAAGAGCATCGATCAGGTGAGACCGGGCGGTATCGTGGCGGTCATTACAACAAAGGGGACACTTGATAAGAAGAATAATTCCATAAGGAAGTATATCGCAGAGAGGGCAGAACTTTTGGGGGCAGTCAGGCTTCCGGATTCTACTTTTTCCGGCAATGCGGGTACAGAGGTCACAAGTGATATCCTGTTCTTTCAGAAGAGGGAAAGGAAGATCACGATAGAGCCTGACTGGATCCATCTCGACTTTTCAGAGGATGGAATCCCGATCAACAGTTATTTTGCGGAACACCCGGAGATGATGCTCGGCACGATGAAGTATGACAAGGGGAGATTCGGTGAGAACAGTAATTATACGGTATGCGTCAATGATGATCCGAACTTCAATCTGTATGAGGCACTAAATAACGCAATCGCAAACATCCATGCAGAGTATAAGGATTTTGAACTGGTTTCTGAGAGTGAGGAGAGTATCACGGCAGATATCCCTGCTGATCCCGATGTGAAGAATTTTACATTTACGGAACATGACGGGAAGATTTACTTTAGAAAGGACAGCAGGATGTATGAGTGGGAGGCAGGTGATAAGACGGTAAAGCGTATCAGGGGTCTGATGAGGATCCGGGAACTGACAAGGAAAGTCATTGATATCCAGATAGAGGGTGCAAGCGAAGAGGAGTTAAAAACTGCTCAGAAGGAATTATCCGATACCTATGACCGATTTGTAAAAAGCTATGGTTATATCACGAGCAGGGGCAATTCGATGGCATTCCGTGAGGATGCGGACTATCCGCTTCTTTGTTCGTTGGAGATTGTGGACGAGGATGGAAATGTGGAGAAGGCAGAGATGTTCACGAAGCAGACTATTAAAGCGAAGCAGGAGGTCACTCGTGTGGAGACGGCGGTGGAGGCATTAAACCTTTCCATCAATAAGTTTAACGGGGTCAATCTTCCGTATATGCTCTCAGTTTATGAGCCGGATATCAGCGGTTATATTGATGAAATCCGTGAAAAAAGTAAAAACAGTCGTGAAGTGAATGCCGTAGCAGAACCTATGGCATTTTCTGTTGCCGGGACAGGCAATCCCGATGATATTCAGATGGATGTGGAAGAAATCAGTCTTTCCGACAATCTTCGCTTTGAGCTTATGCGTGAGAAGCTGATTGAGGAGTTGAAAGGTGTGATTTTCTGCAATCCGGAAGGCTACAATGAGAATGACCGCAACCGTGGCTGGGAGACGGCAGATGAATATCTTTCGGGCAATGTCAGGGATAAGTTGGTGATTGCCGAGGCAAATGCGAAACTGAATCCTGAGATTTTCGGTACAAATGTGGAGGCACTTAAAGAGGTACAGCCCAAAGACCTTGACGCATCCGAGATAGATGTGCGTATCGGCACGACATGGATTGAGCCGGAGGATTATCAGGCATTCATTTATGAGCTTCTGGATACGCCGTACTGGGCAAGGGATGATGGGAGTCCATATCGGAGAAATGGAATCAAAGTGAATCTGAACCGTTTTTCGGTGGAATGGTTTATTGAAAATAAATCAAGGGACAATCATTCCGTGGCAGCTACAAAGACTTACGGCACGGGCAGGATTGATGCGTATTCCATCTTTGAATCCACCCTCAATATGCGTGTTGTGACAGTCAGGGACCGTATTGAGGACGGTGGAGGCAAATACCACTATGAAGTAAATAAGGAAGCCACCATGCTTGCGAGGGAGAAGCAGAATCAGATCAAAGAGGAGTTTAGAAACTGGATATGGAAAGATCCTGACCGCAGGCAGAAGTATGTGGACTATTATAACCAGACATTCAACAACATCCGCCTCCGTGAGTATGACGGGAGCCATCTGGAGTTTCCGGGGATGAATCCCGATATCCACCTGGAAGAGCATCAGGTCAATGCGATTGCCCGTGTGCTCATGGGCGGAAATACACTTCTTGCCCATTGTGTCGGTGCCGGCAAAAGTTTTGAAATGATGGCATCGTGCATGGAACAGAAGAGACTGGGGCTTGCCAATAAAACGGTTATGGTTGTGCCAAAGTCCTTAATCGGTCAGACGGCAAGCGAGTTCCTGCGTCTTTATCCGTCTGCGAATATCCTTGTGGCATCGGAGAATGATTTTTCCAAAAAGCGCAGACAGCAGTTTATCGCACGTATCGCAACAGGGGATTATGACTGTATCATCATGTCGCACTCGCAGTTTGAGAAGATCCCGATATCAAAGGAACGTCAGCAGGAGCTTATGAACCGTCAGATTGATGAGCTGAATATGGCGATAGCGGATATCAAAGCGGAGAATGGCGAGAATTGGTCAGTCAAGCAGATGGAGGCACAGAAGAAGCGGCTTGAGGAGCAGATGAAGGAGCTTGTCGAGACTGTGGACAGGGATGATGTCATTACCTTTGAGGAACTGGGGATAGACTCAATCATGGTGGACGAGGCACATGCTTTCAAGCGTCTGACCATCTTTTCCAAGATGACCAATGTGGCAGGGATCACAGGGGCAGGCAGCAAGAGGGCAATGGATATGTACCTGAAATGCCAGTATATCAATGAGATAAACGGCGGCAGGGGGATAGTCTTTGCCACGGGTACGCCTGTTTCCAATACGATGTGCGAAATGTATGTCATGCAGAGCTTTCTTCAAAAGGATGCCTTAGAGCAGCTTGGCATCTATCATTTTGACAGCTGGGCGGCAAACTTCGGTGAGGTCATGACTTCTCTTGAATTATCGGTAGAAGGCAACGGCTTCCGTTTCCGGAACCGCTTCAATAAGTTCGTGAACCTGCCGGAGCTGATGAACCTTTTTAAGGAAGTGGCAGATATCCGTACCCGTGACACACTTGATTTAAAAGTACCTGATCTTCGGGACGGGAATTATAAGATCATCTCATCCGAGCCTGACTGGTACACGAAGCAGGTCATGGAAGAACTCGTGGAAAGGGCAGAGCGGATACACAGTGGAGGCGTTGATCCGAGTGAGGATAATTTCCTAAAGATTACAAACGATGCAAGGCTTCTTGGTACAGATGCGAGGCTTCTTTACCCGGAAGCACTGGAGAATCCGGGCGGCAAGTTGAATCAGGTGGTTGACAATGTATATGAGGAGTATAAGAGAGCTGAGGACCTTGGGATCATAGGTACTCAGCTTGTTTTTTCGGACATAGGTACACCGAAGTCTAATTGGAAAGAGGAGATGCTGGAGCCGGATTACTATAAGAACGGGCACGATTTTGATGTATATAACTACATCAAGACGGAGCTTGTAAGGCGTGGCATCCCTGCAGAGGAGATTGCTTTTGTCCACGATGCGAAGACGGATGCTGCAAGGGAGGCACTTTTTAAGGATATGAGGCTTGGAAACAAGAAGATCCTGATTGGTTCTACCGAAAAGTGCGGTACCGGTGTCAATGTGCAGACGCATCTTGTGGCGATGCACCATTGCGATTGCCCATGGAAACCATCAAGCATTGAGCAGAGAGAGGGCAGGGGCTTACGGCAGGGCAATGAAAATGAGTCCGTAGCAGTTTACCGTTATGTCACGAAAGGCACTTTTGATGCGTATTCGTGGAGTGTGGTCGAGAATAAGCAGCGTTTCATCTCACAGGTCATGACTTCAAAGTCTATTGGCAGGAGCTGTGAGGATATCGACGAGGTCACTTTCCAGTATGCGGAAATCAAAGCTGTGGCAACAGGCAATCCGTTAATAAAAGAGAAGATGGAGATTGACAACGATGTGCAGAGTCTGAAGCTTTTGAAGGCTTCGTACAACAGCCAGCACTACCAGCATCAGGATAATTTCATGGTGAAGCTGCCAAAGCTCATCAGTGCCGCTACGGAGAAGTTAAGCAATGTAAGGCAGGATGTGGCTTTTCGTGATGAGATGGTAAAGAAGATGCCCGACTTTGAGATAGAGGTATTCGGTCCGGTCATGCTCAGTGACAAAAAGCTAAAAGAGGAGAAGGCATCGCAGTTACAGATGGCTCTTGATATGGGTAAGGAGAAGCCTGTGGAGGAGACAGTCATCCGCACCGATGCAGGAGCCAACTATAAGGAGAGGGCTGACGGTGGTACGGCTCTGCTTGCGGCGATATCAAGGGCAAAGACAGGCATCCGCACGGAGATAGGCAGATATAAAGGTTTTACCTTATCCGTGGAAAAGAACTTCATGGGTATCAACTATCTCATACTGACAGGCAAGACAGACTATTCCATTGAAATCTCAAGTTCGCCGGTAGGCATGATGGTCCGTTTGGAAAATGAGTTTTCAAAGATTCAGGAAAAGGTCACTTTTCTTGAGCAGAAGCTTGAAACCTACCATAGAGATATGGAGAGAGCAAAAGCAGACTTTGAAAAACCGTTTGAGCACGAGGAAGAGCTTCAGCAGAAGTTGAAGCGGCAGTTTGAGATCAATGCGGAGCTTGACCTTGACAAGGCAGAGGGTGCGAAAGAAGAGAATTTCGATGCTGACAGGTCTGATGGCAGGGACGAGGCAGATTCCCGTGAACAAGATACAGATAAGGATGAACAGGAAGAATCCTACGGCATTGTGGATACTGGTGCGAGAAGCAGTGATGTCAGGTAGAGGGAGGAGACTATGAGCAGGCGTAAGTTTATATTCGTTGTTGTAATAGGGATTGCTTTCGTGGCAGTCCCTTTTATTTTCAGGGCAATAGACAAAAACAATTCTGATAAGTATATCAGGGAATTCGAGGTGAATAATGATGAGACAGATGAAGGGCAGGAGGATCAGAGCAAAGCCTCCGGTGGTAAAAAGAAATCTTCCAAGAAGATACCGGACGGTGCCATCGGCATCATCGAGATCAAAAGTCTCGATATCTGCTATCCCATCTTTGAGGGAGCGGGCAGCACACAGTTAAACTTAGGAATCGGGCATATGGAGAACACGGCACCCTTATGTGAGAAGGGAAATGCGGTGCTTGCCGGTCACAATGGGAGCAGGAGAGGGGTGTTTTTCACGAACCTGAGCAATATCCGTATCGGTGCAAAGGTCAAAGTAACGAATAAGGAAAAGGTCACGCATACCTACGAAGCGTATGAGACCGGAGTATATGGACCTTATGACGAGACGGTATATGCAGAGTCGGAAGAGGAATGCCTGACACTTTTTACCTGTGCTTATTCCGGGTCAAGGCGGTTTGTGGTGAGATGCAGGCTCGTTGATCCAGAGCCGGAACAGGTGGAATCAGTACAGGAGAATGGGCAGACAGACCAGGATTGATGCTGCCTGTTATCGTAACTGTCAATTTTATACAGTGTGAATTTCACGCAGAAAGAGAGGCAACTATGAATTATCGAATCAATGTATTTGAGGTAAAGGGCAACGATAGCAATGTAAAAGCCTACGCAAATGTGGCTTTTGGGGAGTCATTCGTGGTAAGGAATATTGCTATCGTGGAGAGAAAGGATGGTGAGGGTCTTTTTGTGGATATGCCGTCCTATCGCAGTAATGAGGTGGATATCGACGGAAATCCTGTTTACAAGGATATCGCTAATCCGGTCACAAAAGAGTTTTATCAGGAGCTTACCGATAATATCCTCAAAGCCTATGAGCAGCGTGCGGAACTTGGCAAGGACGGACTGAAGGTCGGAAATGACAGTGCTGAGCCTGTGTTCAATGTGTCGGTGACACCGATTGACAGAGAAGGAAGTCATATAAAAGGACTTGCGAGAATGTATATCGAGGATTCTTTTGTGGTGCAGAATATCAGCGTAGTCGAGGGAAAGAACGGTCTGTTTGTGTCCATGCCTGCTTACAAGAACAGCAGGGGAGACTATCAGGACATCGCATTTCCAATCACGAAGGATTTCAGGGGAAAGCTCTTTGATTCCATTCTTGATACCTATAAGCAGGAGAAAGACAGACCGAGGGAAGCTGCACCGGCAAAAGAGGTAGTGAAGTCCCATGATGACAGTTTTCTTGAAGTCGGAGACAAGGACACGCTCCCTTTTCGCTGATGGATGGATATGTTTTAGATGGACCGGGGCTTTATGCCTCGGAGAAAGGAGAAGATCCAATGGATGAGAGTATAGAGTCTTTTTCAAAAGATAAGGATATATCATTTCTTTTGGGTGCTTTGCAGCAGATAAAGGATCACGATGGATATGAGGAGTTTGCAAATACCGTGTCCTTTATTGATTCCCTTGAGAACACATTATCTTCGATGATGAAACAGATTGTGGATATGCATGAAGAAATCAAAACAGTTCATGAGCAGAATGATTATCTGATGAGCAGGGCAGAACGTGGAGTGAAAGATGTTCTGATGGAACAGGTAAAAAAGGCTGAGCAAAAGGTGCAGGAGCTGTATAATAAACTGACAGAGGTAAAGGACAATCTGAAACGGTTTGCGTCCGATACGGTAAAGAAGTTTAAGATGTTCGGTAACAAAGCACTTTTTAAGGCTGTGGATATCATGCATATCAGACAGGCTCTGACAGGCATCAGGGATAAAGCCGACAGTATGGTGAGGAGCATAGATTCGCTTTCTGATATGGTGGAGGGTTATAAATCCCGTGCAGAGTACGAGACGGAGCATAGAGGCACACAATACAAAGAGGAGTCTTATCAACAGGAGTCTATAAGTGCTGTGGCGGAGGAGCAGTCTTATCAGGAATCAGCACAGGCACTCAGCTATGAAGAGGAGATGCAGAAGTTCATGGAGACCAAAGTCAGCGAAGGAGTGACCTATGAGTGCAATCAGGATGCGTATGAGGATTTCAGGGCATATTATGATAAGAAGATGAAATCAGACGGTGTGGCAGGAGTTACTAATTCGTTATCCAAGGGAAGTGAACCAAAATGCCGTTAATTCGTAATGGTAGTCACACTTTTTGTGTGGCTGCCGTTGTTTTTTTGATTAAAACTTGACAATGCACGCAATGCGTGTTATATTATAAGTAATAAGAAAGATAGATATTAAACTTTTCGGAAGGAGGTCGGTATGGTTACGGAAGCAAAGGATGAGATCAAGAAAATGCGTGAAGAAGCCGGCATGACACAGAAAGCTTTTAGCGACTTCTTCGGAATCCCGGTCAGGACACTTCAGGATTGGGAAGCAGGATTTAGAAAACCACCTGAATATGTGGTGCGACTCCTTCCATACAAGCTAAAAGCAGAGTGGGATTATGAGAATCGGAGACCTAAGACTTCAGGATCCACTAAAAAGGAGGGATGATAAGAGGATATGCAGCTTGGATTTGAAGTCATGAAACAATTAAATACAGCACTCGCAGGGGAAAATGATCTGGAGTACATGGAGAAAGCCTGTGGCGGTGTAGGTCGCTAGCCGTGGGTGATTCTGACGAGGCAGCAGTAGTCGCTGATAGTCCGAATGTGAGTTGCCACCTATGATGAATGAGCCTGTATGGTTCAAAGAAAGGAAGGCGATTGATATGAGGACGAATGAATCAAAGAAAACGGTATGGTTTATGCTTGCAGCGATGCTGCTTGTGATGATGTTCGTGTCAGAACCGGTGGAAGCGAAAACGTCAAAGAGGATTACAGCAAAAAGTAAGACTTTATCCGTGGGGCAGGAATATAAGCTGAAAATCAAGGGCTTGTCAAAGAAAGAGAAGAAAAGCAAAAAGAAAGTATCGTGGAAAATATCCGACAAGAGTGTGGTCGTATTTAAGGAGAAGACGAAGTACGGAGTGGCTATCAAAGCGAGAAACTACGGCACGGTAAAGGTGACGGGAACCTATAAGGGAAAGAAATATAGCTGTAAGATAAAGGTGATCGGAAACGATAATGACTCTGAAGAAAAGGCAGAAGAATTAGATGGCTCTCAGATTGGTAGTGCAAAACTGAATGCGAGTGAAGTGGATTTATATTATATGGAGGACGAGGACAGGCAGTATATTACACAGCCATCCGGTCATACCGGAAGTTTTCAGTTCAAGGTGTCAGGCGTGCCAAAAGACGAAATGATCAAGTGGAGTATAGAAACTGGTAAAAAGGCGAATTGTTATCATGTTTCAGATGATGGAAAAGTCAGTCTGGTCATGGATCCGTCGAGCCTTGATGAGCCTGGTGATGCCACTCTGATAGCGAAACTTGAGAACGGAACAGAGCTGAAAGCTAAGCTGCATGGATATTCTGAGAGAGGGATTTCGGTAAAAAGGGTCTTTGAGGACTTTAAAAAGAAATATATAACCTCAGATATGACACAGTATGAGATAATGGAAACCATAGCGAAATATGTCGAGCATGAGTATGATTATGTCCTTTATCAGTCTGACTGGCGATATATGGTCATCAGTGGTGGCGGAGATTGCTACGCAAGCAGGTATTTCGTGAAATATTTGTGCGAGGCACAAGGTATTAAGGCACTTGCTCTTCTAGGAGAGGATTATCATGGGAACACACTCGTAAAGGCAGATGGCAGGATGTATATCGTGGTGACAGGCATCAATGAGCCGAAGCCCAGACGATACATGATCCTGAAACCGTCAGACGAGAATTTACAGAATATAGCGAAACAGAGCAGGATTGACCTGTCGTACTTTGACTAGGGGGTAATCCTGATGGCAGATAAAGAGAAAAAATGGTCGGTAGACTGGCGGACATTTAACTGGAAAGAGGTTGACAAAGAGATTGAGGAGAAGCAGCCAAAGAGTGAGGAAGAAATCACTACCATTAGCAGGGATATGTTCATAGAGTACCTGCATTGGCTGAACGAGACATCACCGGAGCTGCTTGATATAGCGTTCATGATGACTAAGATGCAGCAGGAGGGAGCACCGGAGGAAGATATAGATATATTGAGGAATCTCTGGGATAGACTGACCGGACGGAAGGGGTGATTGGCGTCAGGTGGTGGAAATCGGTGGTTGGTGTTATTAAAAATATATAGTGAATCAAGAGGCATGGCAGAGAAAGAGAGCTGTGCCTTTTTTTCTGTACTGATTTTGGTACTGAAGTTTACAAAATCCTTGTATTTTCAACGTTTTTGTGAGATAATGGGTTGTAGAATACACGAAAGAGAGGAAATTCGTATGGCAAAAGGTGAGAACCAGAGGCTTAAGCTTCTTTATCTGTTGGACATACTGAATACCTATACAGACGATGAACACGCACTTTCTATGGCAGAACTTGTATCCAAACTGGATGCATGTGGCGTAAATGCAGAGCGAAAAGCATTATATACGGATATAGAAGAACTGCGAAAATATGGGGCAGATATTATCGGGGAAAAGGACGGATCAAGCTATACTTATCGTATCGGAAACAGAAAATTTGAACTTGCAGAACTGAAGCTCCTTGTAGATGCAGTTCAATCATCGAAGTTCATCACAAGAAAGAAATCATCGGAGCTTATCAAAAAACTGGAGGATCAGACGAGTAAGTACCATGCAGCCACATTGAACCATCAGGTATTTGTGGCTGGGCGTGTAAAGACAATGAATGAGAGTATCTACTACAATGTAGATCTGATCCATACGGCTATTTCGGAGGATGTAAAGGTCAGATTCCGGTATTTTATGTGGAACGAACACAAAAAACAGGTTTACAGACGGGGAGGAGCGTATTATAGTGTGTCTCCGTGGGGACTGACATGGGATGACGAGAACTATTATCTTATCGGTTATGACGATGAGTATGAGAGTATACGCTATTACAGGGTTGATAAGATGAAGAAGATTGTTATTACTGATGATAAGCGGGAGGGTAAGGAAAGTTTTAAATCTTTGGACATGGCTGCATACTCGAAAAAGCGTTTCGGAATGTTTGATGGGGAGGAGACAGAAGTAGAATTGCTATGTGAGAATCACATGGCTGGTGTCATCGTAGACCGATTTGGAAAGTCCACACCGTTTTTGAAACAGGACGAGAATCATTTTATTGCCATCGTATCTGTGGCTGTGAGCATACAGTTTATTGGTTGGATTGTTGCTTTGGGAGAGGGCGTGAAGATTGTGGGACCCGACTCGGTGGTAGACCAGATGAGAAATCAGGTATATCGCCTAAATGAGACATATTTGGATTAGAGGTTATATGCATCGGAGCAGGTTGGTTCTGATGCATTTTTCTTTGATGAAATGATGATTTTTTATATGCACGTATAATTGAAATTGAGCGAAATGTGCGATAAATGCGGACTTTGCAGTAATCTAAAAAAGTTTAGAAGAGTACGGACTTTGGGACACCAGTCTGTGCTACACTTATATCATAAAGGATATCATAGCGTTATCACAGGGAATCTGATTGTGTTTGTGGAGGTATAGAATATGCTGAATCGTTTCCTTTTCTGGCTGCATAGAGATAGCAAAGCAAGAAATTGTAGGAGTATATGTGTTACCTGCATCTATTATGATGAGTGTAGGAGAGACAGGTTAGGTAGGAAAAAGGTAAACGGTAGATAGACTGTACCTCGACTGTAGAGGAAATATGTGTGACAATAGACTATATTTCTATTACGAGTATCAAAAGTTAAAGCTCAACTTTTGATACTACTATACGGAGGTAAGTCTATGAGTTCAGAAACATCTATGGTGGCAGCAACTTTCCGTCTTCAGGAATGGGCTGCCCAGATCAAAGAATGCCAAAGCCGTCCGGCTGGCATGAGTGTTGCCCGCTGGTGTGCTGATAACGGCATTACAAAGGCGAATTATTATTACCGTCTCCGCCGGGTGCGGAAAGCCTGCCTTGAACATATTCAGAAAGAAATTCCTGCGCAGCAGATAGTCCCTGTAGAACCAAAGCTTTTACAGCAGGGACATAAAGGCGGCAATGAGCAGCGGGGACTGGATATTTCCGCAAAGGGTTTTTCCGTTCATGTAACAGGATCTACATCTATGGCTCTTCTGGCAGCGGTTCTCGAGGTGATACGGAATGCTGAATGACGCCACCTGCTTTAAAGCGGTCTACATTGTCTGCGGCTACACAGACCTGCGTTCCGGAATGGACCGGCTGGCGGCGCTGGTGGAAGCGCAGACGGGAAACCGTCCTTATGTGCCGGATACCCTTTACCTTTTCTGCGGGCGGCGCACAGACCGTATCAAAGGACTGGTATGGGAAGGGGATGGATGGCTCCTGTTATATAAGAGGCTGTCAGGAAGCTGTTTTCAATGGCCGCGCAACCCGGAGGAAGTACGTTCCCTGACGCAGCAGCAGTTCCGCTGGCTGATGGAAGGGCTGACGATTGTGCCGAAGAAATCAGTCAGACCGGCGGAGCCGCCAGAATATATGGGATGATGTTTACCCACAGGGCATTTGTGCAAAACAGAGAAATTTTGAAGCTGATGCCATGTACCTGCAGATGTGCTGTTCCCCTATGGTAAGGACGGTTCCTGCCATAGTTTTACGGACATATATGCCATGATTACCTATGTTTCCTTTTTTGAAAGGATGTAGCCGGAAAGGACACCATAAGCAGTCCTGATGCACCGGAGGCTCTGGGCATTATGACGGATGCCCTGCCGCGCCGGATTCGCAAAACCTGCTGATTTCTGTTATAATGGAACCAGTGGGAAAACAGGAGGCAGCGGCATGGCTTTGGAATATACAGAAGAAAAACTGAACAGCCTGGATAAGGAAACGATCATCCAGCTGTTCCTGTCACAGCAGGAGCAGCTCAAGCAGATCGACCATACCCTCCAGCTGGTGCTGGAACAGGTGGCGGACTTAAAAAGACAGCGTTTTGGCAGGCGGGCAGAGAGGCATGAAACAGAAGCCCAGGTCTCTTTGATGGAAGTGGACGGGAAGATCGTATTCTTTAACGAAGCGGAGGCCGTTGCGCAAGAGGCCGTTGAAGCAGCGGAGACTGCCGCCCGGCAGAAGCCAAAGAAGAGACAGGGAAAGAGGGAAGAAGATCTTTCCGGTCTTCCGGTTGTGGTGATTGAACATTCCATGCCGGAAGAAGAACTGGAGGAACGGTTCGGAAAAGACGGATTTAAACAACTTCCGGATGAAGTATACCGCAGATATGGGTTTACCCCGGCAAAAGTCGAGGTGGAGGAGCACCATGTAAAGGTGTACGCCGGAAAGAAGACGGATGAGATCGTCAGGGCCCCGCACCCGGAATGCCTTTTAAAAGGAAGCCTTGTTTCCCCATCCCTTGAAGCGGCAGTGATAAACGCAAAATACGTCAATGCCGTCCCGCTTTACCGTCAGGAGCAGGAGTTTGAACGTTACGGCCTGCATATACCAAGGCAGAACATGGCGAACTGGACAATCCAGTGCGCAGACAGATACCTTGCAGTTCTCTATGATCACCTGCACGAAAGAATGTACGGTTACCATGTACTGCAGGCAGACGAAACACCGGTGCTGGTAAATAAAGACGGCCGTCCTGCCGGGGCAAAAAGCTTCATGTGGGTGTACCGTACCGGACAGATGTACACGGACTGCCAGATCGTCCTGTACGAATACCAGAAGACGCGCAATGCCAGCCATCCCAGAGAGTTCCTAAAGGATTTCAGCGGCATATGCGTCACGGACGGGTACCAGGTCTACCACACGATCGAAAACGAACGGGAAGACCTGAAGATTGCCGGATGCTGGTCCCATGCCAGACGGAGATTTGACGAGGCGGTTAAGGGTCTGCCGAAAGTAAAGCGGAAAGACAGCCGCGCGCACCTTGCGCTGACAATGATACAGGCCATCTACCGGGAGGAGAGGCTGCTGAAAGGTCTCCCGGCAAAAGAGCGGAAAAACCGCCGCCAGTTAAGCGTCCGCCCGCTGGTGGAGGCCTATTTCTCATGGGTAAAAGAAAACATTCCCAAAGTACCTCAGAAAAGTAAGACATGGGAAGGTTTCAATTACTCTATCAACCAGGAGAAATACCTGAAAGTGTTCCTTGATGACGGAGAAGTCCCAATGGACAACAACGCTGCTGAGCAGTCGATCCGTGGATTCTGTATCGGTAAGAAGAACTGGGTCATGATCGATACGATTGCAGGTGCAGAGTCAAGCGCCATTATATACAGTATTGCAGAAACAGCAAAAGCCAACAATCTGAAACCATATGATTATTTTGAATACCTGCTTACCGAGATCCCAAAGCATCTGAATGAGACTGACCGCAGTTTTCTGGACGACCTGCTCCCCTGGTCACCGAACCTGCCCGCGAATTGCCGGAAGCCCGGTAAAAAAGAAGTAAAATAAGACTGGAGCAAATCTGTCTCTATCATACAGGTTTGCTCCAATTTTGTATAGGTACATACTATCTACCGTTTACGGAAAAAGTCCTGTTAGAAAGGATGATGATGGGAATGGGTGATGGGAATGCTTGAGGCAACTATTTTATCCAGTTATGATAAAATGGCAAGAAGTTGAAGAAAATTCTTTAGAAATTAGATATTATCCTTGTAATTATTTATCCATAATGATATAATAGCAATATATGTTGTTTATGAACAAGCGAGGTATCAGTATGGGAATAAGTTACAGGAAATTATGGGTGCTATTAGCAGAAAAGGAAATCAGTAAGCAGGAATTCAGAGAACAGCTTGGCATAGCATCTGGTACGATGACAAAACTAAATAAGGGGCAAGAGGTAGCTCTTTCTGTGTTACTGCGGATATGTGAGTATTTTCATTGTGATATTGGGGATATTTGCGAGGTAGTAGAAAAAAATAAGATTTGAGGGAAGAATATGTTTGAAAGAATATGTCCTAAATGCAATGTCCCCATGGTCGGAGATAGATGCATTAAGGAGACTTGTGGAAGTAAAACTATTACTTCAAGTACGGTATATTGGTGCGAAAAATGCAATATCCCTATTTTTGACAAGATATGTCCGTCATGTGGATCTGAAGGAATTTATAAGGCGACAGATATGAGACCTGTATTTCCGGAAGAAAGACTATTGATTGGAATATTAACAGATCAAAGTAGTCCGCTCAGATTTATGAACAAATCGGTTTGGTATGGAAGCAATTCGTATGTCGTGGATGGAACAAAGATAAAGGTGTCTATAACGAAGGCTAATAAGTTAAGTCTTGACGAAGTAAGAAAAATACGAAATTTGTATCTCGAAAATGAAACGAGTATTGATTATGTACCGTTTCAGGAAAATATAGAAAAGTTTATTGAAGCTAACAGGAATAGATATAATTATATAACGGAGGAAGCTGTTACCTATATTCAGGGATATCGAAAAAAATATTCTGTTGAGGAAATGCTTGTATCTTTTAGTGGGGGTAAAGACTCTACCGTGACATCACATTTGGTTTGTAGTGCGATGGGTACGAATAGGATTCTGCATATTTTTGGAGATACCACATTGGAATTTCCTATGACTTTAGATTACAAGAAAAGGTTCAACAAAAATGAAGACTCTAAAGGAATTAGGGTGATAACAGCAAAAAATCGAGAAAAGGATTTTGAGAATTTATGTCAGGTTGTAGGACCGCCCAGTAGAGTGATGAGGTGGTGCTGTACAGTATTCAAGACAGGAGCAATACAAAAAACCATTACATCAGCGTTTAAGGACAAAACTGATGTACTTACATTCCAAGGGATAAGAAGAAATGAGTCTGCAAGCAGAAGTAAGTATGAAAGAGAAACAGAAAGTCCTAAAATAGCAAAACAGACAGTTGCTTCGCCTATTATAGATTGGCTAGATTTTGATGTCTGGCTGTATATTCTTACAACAAAGATTGATTTTAACTATGCATATAGATTGGGATATACAAGAGTAGGATGTTGGTGTTGCCCGAATAATGGTGGATGGTCTGAGTTTTTATCGAAAATACATATGTATGAGCAGTATACTCATTGGAGAAATGTCCTTGTTGACTTTGCAAAGCAGATAGGGAAGCCTGATCCCGAGACATATATTGATGAGGGTGGTTGGAAAGCTCGCCAGGGTGGAAATGGACTAGATGCCGCTCAGAAATCCATAGTCTCTTTTGAACCATGCGCTACTGAGGAGAATGCTTTTAATTATGAATTGCAAAGACCTATTTCAGAAGAACTCTATGAGCTGTTTAAGCCATTTGGATATATAAATACTGAGTTAGGAAATAAAAGACTTGGAGAAGTTTATGTTTTAAGTAAAACAGGAAAAGTTATGTTGATTTTGCAAGGGAGAATGGGATCATGCAAGTTGAGAGTAACCATTAAGGATATTCATATTGCTGGGTCAAAAACTCTTTCTGTAGCAGAAGGCAAGGTTAAATGTCAGATTACAAAATATCAGATGTGCCTTGGGTGCAAGGCATGCGAAGGTGTTTGTATTCATGATGCAATTAGTGTTAAAGATGATGGGACAGGAAAAATTTTGTATCGCATAGATGATGACAAGTGTGTTAGATGTACTGCTTGCGTTGCACATTTTAATGCGGGATGTTATATGCGAAAAGTATTAGGCATTAAGAGAGGTAATTGATATGAGTGATGCAATCAGATTGCAAGGTCATGAGAAATTTTCAATTCGCGATGGATGGATTGGGAAAGCATTGAAGAACATAGAACCATATGAAGATAGCGAATATTCAGATGTGTTTTTGCGAAAAGATGCACCAGATATTTTTGGTATTGGAAACAATATGGTCAAATCTTTGAGATACTGGATGAAGGCAATCGGGTTTTCAGAAGAAAAAAGTGGAAAAGGTGTAAAGCTGACTCCGGTAGGTGCAATGATTAAAAAATATGATCCTTATTTTGAAGACATTTTTTCTGTATGGATAGCCCATTTTAAGATTTCTACAAATTTCTCTGAGGCTACGACATGGTATTTGTTTTTTAACAAATTTGATGTGGTTGAATTTAGAAAAGATGTAGTCTTTGACAGCTTGCAAAGGGAATTGATGGGACGTGTTGAAAAATTCTCAGTAAAATCGTTGCAAAACGATATTGATGTATTACTTAACATGTATAGCAAAGACAAAGAAATTATAGATCCTGAAGATAAAACTCTTTCTCCGTTTGTCCAGCTTGGGTTGATCAGATTCAAAGAAGGAGAATATACAAAAGAGCATCCGGACAAAAGGAAGATAAATGAATGGATTATTTTGTTTTTTTTAATGGAAAAATATAATTTTGGTGAATCGGCTTCAATCAATGATTTGATTGAGGGAGAAGAGAGTATTGCCTCGGTGTTTCATTTGACGACAACACAAATCAACGAATTGCTTGATAAATTAGATTCAAGAGGGTACATCAGGGTGAATCGAACAGCTGGGCTTGATGTGATATACATTGAAACGGACATTACACCGGAAGATGTTATGCGTGAATATTATGAAAATCATAGGTAAGGTGATAAGTTATGGATAAATTTACTAAATTAAGCGATTATATAAGCTTCAATATGAATTTTAAGACTTCTATAAATTTATATTTGAATCTTAATAAGGCTGATAAAATAAAAAGTTATATACCTACTAAGTCCTCTTTAAGTGTTATGCGTGAATACTTAAAGTCTGTTATCACGAACACAGAGCAGGCATCATTGCTGATTGGTCCATATGGCAAAGGTAAGTCTCACTTATTCTTGGTGATTTTGGCGATTCTTTCTATGACTAGAGATAAAGAGAACTATAAGATTATTAAAGAACTTGAGAACATTGTTGATGATGGTTCGGATATCGGGGTAGATGTAAGAAATCTTATTGAAAAGGTTTGGAATGAGCCACCGATGCTTCCTGTTCTTATACAAGATATTGAAGGTGACTTAAGGCAGTCTTTTTTATATGCGTTAAACGAATCACTAAAAAGAAATGGATTGGAAGAGATATTTCCAGATACATATTATTCGTATGCACTAAAAAGAATTGATGAGTGGAAAGATGAGTTTCCCGATACATTTAATAGCTTTATCTCTGAACTTGAATTAAGAAATATGAACATCAGCGATTTTAGGGTCGATTTATCTTCTTTTTCGCGTGAAGCGTTGGATGTTTTTATGGAGATTTATCCTGATATAACAGCGGGAAGTTCTTTTAATCCTATGGTTAATGAGGATGTTCTTCCAATATATAAAAGTATTAGTGAACTATTGAAGGAATATCATGGTTACTCTGGTGTTTATATTGTTTTTGATGAATTTAGCAAGTTTTTAGAAGGACAAGAGGATGGCAAGGTTGGCGGCAATATGAAGTTTTTACAGGATATATGTGAACTTGCATCTGATTCGTCGAATTCTAAAGTGTATGTAACAATGATAGCACATAAAAGCATTAAAGAATATGGAAAATATATTTCCAGAGACATTATAAATGCATTTACCGGTATTGAAGGGAGATTAGTTGAAAAATATTTTATCACATCGTCAAAAAACAACTACGAGTTAATTAAAGATGCCATTGTTAAAGATGATAGCAGTAGTGAATTGATTCCAAATGCAGATTTGTATTTTGGTGATAAGGTCTGTGATTTGTTTTACGAGGTACCATTTTTTAAATCAAATTTTACCAGAACAGATTTTGAACAGATAATATTGCATGGATGTTATCCGCTGAATCCCATTGGCGCATATCTTCTCTTAAATATCAGCGAAAAGGTTGCACAAAATGAGAGGACATTATTTACATTTATTTCAAATGATGAGCCTAAAAGTATGTTTAGATTTATAAAAAATCATAATGGTGAACTTCCGTGGATTGTGAGTATCGAGTATATATATGACTATTTTTCGAATTTGTTTAAAAAGGAAGTGGTTAATGAGTTAGTGCATAATGAGTGGCTAAATGCGGAATATGCGATTTCCAAATGTGATAACGACATTGAGCGCTCGATGGTAAAAACACTTGCATTATTTCTTATAGTTGATAAGTTTGATGAGCTGCCGGCTACGGATAAACTTTTATCATTATCAAATGGTATGCCTGATGCGATGGATACTATATCTGAATTGGAGAATAAAGGTATCATATATCGAAAGGGATCGACTAATAGCTATGTGTTTAAGACTAGGGCTGGAGCATCTTTAAAGAATGAAATAAAAAGACAAAGAGCGATACGTGGAGATCATATTGACTATAATGAAGTTTTTTCAGTTGTAGAACAAAAAAAGTTTATATTACCACAACGATATAATACCAATGTATCAATGACACGTTATTTCAGATACGAATATATGAGTGTCGAGGATTTTCTTAGTATTGAAAGAGAAGAGAGTTTTTTTGATGATAGTGAATTTTGTGATGGCAAAGTGATAGCATTGTTCAGCCTTGGTCAAATTGATCAGAATAAGATCAAGAAACATTACAAGAGCCTTGAATCAAGACGTATCGTAGTTGTTTGCCCTAATATTACATTTAAAGGTACAAAGCAGGCGTTGGATTTAGAAATTGTATTAGGACTTGGTAATAGTAAGTTTTCAGATGATAATGAAGTATTGACACGAGAGCTACCATTATTGGAAGAAGACTTGATACGTGAGTTGAAACAAAAACTTGATAAAATGTATGCTTCAGAAGATTGTTTGATTTTATATTTGACAGTAAAGGGACAAATATGCAGAAAGAATTCAAAAAGTATTGATGAGGCTGTAAACTTGAGTTGTGAGTATTTATACGATAAAACGCCTGAAATCAATAATGAAATGATAAATAGACGAAAGATAAATACTGCTCAGACGAGAAAGGCTCGAAATAATATTATAGATGCTGTTATTGCTCATAAGGACTCAGAAGCTTTTTATGCAGGAACTAATCAAGAGGCAACTATTTATAGATCATTATTTATAAATACTGGAATTAATGAAAATAAAGAATCGACTAATTTAAGAGAAGTAGTCAATATAATTATAGAATTTATTGATAGATCGTCAGGAAACAGACAGAAGTTCTCGGAATTGGTTGAAATACTTACTTCTGCACCGTATGGGGTAAGGCTAGGCGTTATTCCGCTACTTTTCTCTTGGGTGTTAGCTAAGAGAAAAGAGGATGTTGTAATGTACTTCAATGATAAAGAAGTACAGATAAGTGCTGATATTATAGTTAATGCCATTGAAAATCCGTTGGATTACGAGCTTTTTATATCTAAGGAGGATGCTGAAAAAGAAAAATATATCGTGGAGTTGAATAACCTGTTTGATATTCAAAATGCAATGAATTTGGGGGATAACAGAATTAAAAATCTATCTGTATGTATTCAAAGGTGGTTTAGAGCATTACCTCAAGTGACACGAAATTTTAGCGATGTAGATGGACTGGAATACTCATCCGAATTCATAGATTCTGTGAGGTATTTTAAGAATATAATCCAAAAAATGGAGATAAATCCATATGAGTTGATTTTTGTTCAGATACCAGAAGTGTTTAATGCGAATGAAGATTATAGAAAAACCTTTTCACGTCTTGATGAAGCAAAAACATTACTTGATGATTATTATGACTGGATAGTGCAAAAGGCGGTACAGGGAACATATGATGTATTTGCACATAACAAAAAGAATGATTTGTATCATATTTTGAAGAGTTGGTATGATGAACAAAGCGATAATTCAAAAAAGGATTTACTTGATGGAAAAGCAACGAATTTTATGTCTTTTATCAATACTTTAAGTTTATATAATGATAGTGAAATTGTTATCAGGTTAGTGAAAGTGGTTACAGATGTATATATTGATAACTGGAATATTGATGCGTATGAAGATTATATAAACGCTTTATCTAAGTGTAAAGAAAGCATTGAGAACATTAAGGATGGATTTACGGAAGGAAAAGTGACATTAACTTTCAAGAATCGTTCAGGGAACAAAGTTGAGAAAAATGTTGAATGGAGCCAATCGAGTGCTGGGAGTGTTCTTAAAAACATCATAGAAGATGCTTTGGATGAATACTCTGATTTGAGTGTAAATGATAGAGTGTGCATTTTGTTGGAAATGATTGATAAAATTGTTAATTGAAGGGAGAGCCATGATTTATTTAGATAATGCTGCCACGACATATCCGAAGCCGGAAAATGTTTACAAACGAATGGATGAATTTTCAAGAAATGGTGCAGTGAATGCTGGGCGTGGATCATACAATTTGGCGCAAGACGCTACACAACTTATAGAAGAGACTAGAGATGTAATAAAAGAGCTTGTAAATATAAATAATGATGCAGATGTAATCTTTTCTCCATCAATCACTTTTGCGATGAATCAAGTGATTAACGGACTTCAATGGAATAAAGGAGATGTTGTATATTTATCTCCATATGAGCACAATGCAGTAGCTAGGACTTTGAGTTATTGTAAGAAGAAAAATGGTATAGAGATCCGGGAATTACCTATTGATCCTAAAACCTTTTTGATTGATGTTGATAGAATGAGATATGAATTTTCAAAAAATCGTCCTAAAGCAATATTTTGTACACATATTAGCAATGTTACAGGGTACATATTACCGGTTGAGGACATATTTATGGAGGGAAGAAAATATAACTCAATCAATATTTTGGATACAGCTCAGTCACTGGGACTAATTGATGTGGACGCCAAGGACTTGAATGTTGATATAATTGCTTTCACGGCTCATAAATCTTTATATGGACCGATAGGAATTGGGGGATTTATAAATGTTTCGGGAATTGATTTGGATGTTGTGTTTGCGGGAGGTACTGGCAGTGATTCGTTGAACCTTGACATGCCGGAAGATGGACCAGGAAAATATGAGGCAGGTAGCCAGAACATTGTTGCTATCGCTGGTTTGAATGAAGCACTTAAATGTATTGACAGAGAAAGAGTCTTTGAACATGAAAAGTTATTGACAGTTGCATTAAGGGAGGCATTGGCGAATATTAACGGCATAAAAGTATTGTTGCCTGCGGATCTGAATAAACATATTGGAATAGTATCATTTGTTGTGAAAGACATGAAATCAGACGATGTTGCTGATATATTGAATGAAGATTTTGAAATAGCTGTAAGATCAGGATATCATTGTGCTCCTTTTATACATAAGTATTTAAAGGATGAAAGATCATTAGGTACAGTAAGAGTTGGGATAGGTCAGTTTAATTCTATAGATGATATAAATATACTGATTGAGTCCATCAAGGAGGTGCTGGTTGGATGAGTTTATATTTTGACTATATGTACAAGATGTCAGTATCAGATTTACAAGGATATCTTGGCGGTGATATATATGACCTGTTGGTTGAATGGTATCCGACGGGGGATTCACCAATAACAAAGGATCGATTGGTCAAGATGATAAATTCAATATATGGGACTTCTATTTTTGACAATAGAAATTTTCGTAGAGATATGCTTTTGACATTAGATAAGGACTCCATCTATGAAATTCGTGATAATTGCTTAAAAGGAAGTGAAAGTAAAGAAGATGATCCATATAAAATTGTAGAGATTGTGAGCAAGAAGCCATGGAATAAAAATAAAATTTCTGCATATTTACTCAACCTTTGGGGACTTCCCGAAAATGTATTTGATAAGCAGAGCTTGCAGGTTGAATTATGCCAGGATATAACAGCTGGTGAGAGATTTTATGAACTTTTAGATTACCAATATTATATAAAACAAAGAACACTTAACATACTCAATTCAGGGAATATGCTGGAGAGGATGTTGATCCACATGCCTACAGGAACAGGTAAAACGAAAACATCTATGCATATCATTACAAATTACATTGAATTTACGCTTGAAAAAAGAGGACTTATTCTATGGGTTGCCCATACTACTGAACTCTTACAGCAGGCGTATGATACATTTGTTGAAGTTTGGTCGAACCTCGGTGATGGAACAATTAGAACTTATAAAATCTGGGGTAATGCAAATATAGAGTTAGGAAGTGATGAAATTAACGGCATTGCTTTTTGTGGACTTTCTAAACTAATGTCCATGAAGACAAGCTCGCCTGAAATGTTTGAAGTTTTGCATAAGAATTGCAGACTCTTGGTATTTGATGAGGCACATAAAGCGGCTGCAAAGCAAACAAGAGATACGATTGAGGCATTGCTTAGGATGCCGCAAGGATATGATAATCGTGCGTTGTTAGGTCTTTCTGCGACGCCAGGAAGAACTACACAGTTATCTAGTGACAACACGCTCTTGTCGGATATGTTTGGGAATAAATTGATATATATCGACTCAAGTATATTGAACCAAGTTAATTATGGAAGATTAGGTGCATTGAATAAAGTTGCTGAAACAAATATTATAAAATATTTTCAGGAGAGAAGGATTTTAGCAAAAATGGACATAGAAAGGCTTAGTTATGAATATGAGTTCTCAGATAGTGAGCTAAGTGTTCTAAGATCTGAATTGGTTGATTTGGGATTTGATGATAAGGATTATTCCAAGGAGCAGCTTAATGTACTGGCACGAAATAAGTCCAGAAATAAAGCTATTATGGTCAAATTAAGAAGTTTGTATAAGGATGGAGTCCCTACGATTGTTTTTGCATGTTCTGTAAGTCATGCAAAGATGCTTTCGGCAATGCTGACCCTTGAGGAAATTCCCAATAGTCTTGTTACAGGAGATATGAATATGGTTGACCGAAAAAATGCGATTGAATCATTTAAAAACAGAAATAGTGATGTGAACATTATTATCAACTATGAAGTGTTGACTACAGGATTTGATTCAAAAAATATCAGGTGTGTTTTTATCACTCGTCCGACTAAATCTGTTGTTTTGTATAGCCAAATGTTGGGGAGAGGTCTTAGGGGACCTATGATGGGAGGAAACGAGCGATGCACACTTGTTGATATAGATGATAATTTAGAAGCTTTTGATAATGAAACTGCGTTTTCGCATTTTGATGATTACTGGAAGTAAAAAAGGAGGTACATAAGATGGGCAAGAGTATTGTTGACATTCAAAACATGGGAGATGCACTTAGAAATACAGGGTATAAGAATATTGAGAGTGCAGTTGCGGAAATAGTTGATAATTCCGTTGAGGCAAATGCAAAAGATGTGTTTGTTATCATGAGCGAGGATATAAATCCGGTATCTGGAAGAAAACTCGTGAATGAAATAGGATTCCTTGATAATGGTGATGGAATGAATACGGATATTCTGGGAAGTTGTTTGGGGATTGGATCAACGACTCGTAAGGCACGTAAAGGAATGGGAAGATTTGGCGTGGGCTTGCCACAGGCGTCCCTTCATGCTTGCCCGGAGGTTGTGGTATATTCCTGGCAGAACGGAATAGATAATTGTCAAATGGTATATCTTAACATAAATAAAGTTAAGGATGGAGAACAAACAGAAATAGCTGATCCTGAAGAATGTTCGCTTCCAGAAAAATATAAGAAGTATATAAACTATAAAATTCCTGAAAAGGAATATGATTTTTCAAATAGTGGTACTTTGGTGATTTGGAAACAATGTGACAATCTTTCTCCGAAAAGTCGAGGACCTCTTCAAAAAAGATTGGAATTTGAACTGGGAAAGAAATTTAGATATTTTATCTTTGAAGGAAAATCAAGTATTAAAATTATTTGTGAAGAAAATCCTGAAACAGCGGTTGATGTATTTCCCAATGACCCATTGATGCTCATGGATAAAAATTATGTGTTAGGTGATTCGTCCGATCCAAAGAAAGCATTATATAAGGATGAATCAGGTAATTCAGAACCTGTTTTTGAACTATATACTGGTGGGGGGACTGGTACAGGAGAGATAGAAGTTCCTGTAAAATACTTGGATAAAGATGAAAAGGTATGTCAGTCAAAGGTGAAAATACGATTTTCCAAAGTAAAAGATAAATTTTATGATGAAACTGCTTTCCCTACGGGGAACCCAGGTTCTTATGAGATTGGTAAGCATGTTAAGAAGTTAGAGGGGATATCTGTAATTAGAGCTGGTAGAGAGATAGATTTTGGTATTTTTGATTATTATAATCCCACTAACGAACCTCAGCACAGATGGTGGGGATGTGAGATTATATTTGAGCCAGAATTAGACGAATTGTTTGGCGTTACAAACAATAAGCAACATGTTCGTCTAACCAATATGAGCGGAGATCGTGGTGAAGATATTGATTTTGATGAGGAAGTACAGCCTGTTTGGGAACAATTGCAAAGTTTTGTGGCGCCTACAATTAAAGCTATGTACAATGAAAACGAGGCTACAAGGCATAATACGAGAAGTGAAGAAACACCGGTTACTCCGTCAACAAATATTATAAATGCTGTTGAAACAGAGGAACAGGAAGATGATGAGGATTATGTTAATCCTATGGATGACCTTTCGCCAGAGGAGGTTCTGGCTATCGGAAAGGAAGAACTAAAAGATCAGGGGATAGAAAATCCAACGGAGGAACAAATCAAGAGCTTCTTAAGCAACTTTGCACAATTTGAGTATGTTGACAGAGGTGAAAGATCACCGGCTTTTGATTATAAGCAGGTGCTGGATACAACTCGCATAATGATAAATACCGGACATAAGTTTTATACATCGTTTTTATCCAAGATATATATGAATAGCGATGCGAAAACTACTTTTGAACTTTTCATTGGTTCATTGGTGAAATCAGTAGTAAAAACAGACGCATATCAGAAATCGGAAAATGATAGACTTATTTCAATGTTTTACACTAAATTGAACCAATATATTGATAAGCAGCTTAATCCGGTAAATGTAAAGTAGGTGTTATATGGCTCTATTATTATCAAATGAAATACTGAATGCAATCAGTGAAGAACTAAAAAAAGCTGACGAATCTGTACAGATAATATCAGCGTTTTGTAAGAGTAATACGATTAAGTATCTTAGCAAGTACATTTCTGATACTGTTTTACAAAAACGGATGTTGGTTAGGTTTAGGTTGGATGACCTTCTAAATGGGAGTACGGATTTCGATGTTATAGAGTATTGCCGAGGTAGTGGTTGGAAAGTGTTCATTCGTTTCGATCTCCACGCCAAAACTTACATAGTTGACAATAAACGGGGAATCAATGCAAGTGCGAATGCTACCGCAAGTGGTCTGAGTATTGGTAAAAGTGGTAATGTAGAATTAGGGACTTTGATAGATATCGAGCCGCAGGATATCAAGAAAATCGACAAACTATTTAATGATGCCATAGAAATTGACGATGATATACTGAGGAAACTCAAGGAACAGTATGAAAAGGCAAAATGCACGGACAATCAGGGGGTTAAAGTAAATAGGTGGAGTAAGGATATACTTGACATGTTCGAGCCGGATATAGACACCTTATTTTCCTATGAATTACCAGAGTCCGATGATGTGATAACAGGAGGTTTTCTCGATTTCTTAGATATGGAGGTTAGAGAAAACAATCTGGAGGAATTGAAAGAAACATTTAGATGGAGTAATTCTTATTTATGGCTTATGAGAACTCTTAGAAATAATGGTGGTTTTATGTATTTTGGTGCATTATCCGCAGCGTTGCATGATGCTGTAATAACAGATCCCAAACCTTATAGAAAGGATATTAAATTTATGCTTGCTAATTTGTTGTCTATTATAGAGAAACTTGAGATGGATGAAATTTCTATTGACAGACCAAATTATTCTCAAAGGGTAAGACTTGCGGGCATGATAGATAATTAAATCATATGAACAGGGGATAAGAGATTATGGAAAACACATTTATAGAAGTAAAATCAAACGGAGTAGTTTCTGCAAAACAGGGCAGTAACGGCAGATCTCCCTATGAACATCAGAGAAAGGCCATGGAGTGTCTTGATATTATTGATAAACTCGACGATTACAGCACATTAGTTGTTCTTCCGACCGGTGGTGGGAAGACTTACACGGCTTCATCATGGTTGTTGAAGGCTGCACTCAACAAGCATAAGAAGATTTTATGGATTGCACACAGACAGACTTTGCTTGATCAGGCAGCGGAATCATTTCAGAAATTTGCCTATGCTGAAAATATGCCTAATGTATCAAGTTTCAAATACAGGATTGTGTCAGGTTCGACCGACCACGACAGAACTATAGATATTGTGGGTACTGACAATCTTCTAATTGCGAGTAAGGACAGCTTGGGGAGAAATCTGCAAGCGTTAGATTCATGGGTTAAGGGAGAAAAAGAGGTTTATCTGGTAATCGACGAGGCTCATCACTCAACAGCTAAAACATACAGAAAAGTCATTGATTATGTTAAGAGCAATGTGAGCCATGTCAAGATTATAGGTCTTACAGCTACACCGTTCAGGACGGCTGACAGCGAACAGGGACTTCTTGCGAAGATTTATACAGATGGAGTAAATCTTGGCAAGCCTGTCAAGGATAATAAAGGCATTACATATAAGATTGACCTTAAAATCCTGATTAACCGCAGTATATTGTCACGTCCGATTTTCGAGAGTTACAGTACTGAAGAGGGATTCGGTAACAACTTGGGCAAGGATGATTGGGACAGGATTTCACATTTAGATATTCTGCCTGATGATATTGCCGAGCAGATGGCGGAAAGTGCAGCCAGGAACAAGCTGATAATTGATACATATAAGAAAAATGAGGAGACATATGGTAAGACGATAGTATTTGCCGTCAATGTTGTTCATGCTATCACACTCGCTAAATTATTTAACAAAGCAGGTGTAAAGGCAGAGTTTATCGTGTCTGATGTAAAGGACATGGTTACTGGTGTGAGAATAAGCAGCAAGGATAATGAGAAAAAGCTGGAGAGCTATAGAAACGGAGACACCAAGGTTCTTATAAATGTGAATATACTGACAGAGGGTGTAGACCTCCCACAGACGCAGACGGTTTTTCTTGCCAGACCGACGGTTTCGACTATCCTTATGACACAGATGATAGGCAGGGCACTTCGAGGTACGAGTGCAGGTGGAACTGCCTATGCACATATCGTGTCATTTATAGACGATTGGGATGAACATATCGCATGGGTCAATCCGGAAAGTCTGTTTGTGGATGATGAGTCTGATTTTTCTGACAATCCTATCGAACATCAGAGGCATGAGCTTCGCATGATAGCCATATCCAAGATAGAGGAGTTTGCGGCTATCCTTGATGATTCAGTGGATACTACGGCTATCGAGAGAGTGCCGTTTGAGAAACGTATTCCTATTGGAATGTATGCCTTTACATGTCTTGAAGAGAATGGTATGGATCACTCTTATCAGGTTATGGTATATGACAGCACACAGGAAGCTTATGAGGACATGATGTATGCTCTTCCGGCTTTGTTCAAGGATTTTGGGGTAGATGATGAGTTTGTAGACGAGGACACATTATATGATATGGCAGATCAGATAGCGGATACATTCTTTACAGGAGAAATGATTCCACCATATTCCGAGGAGGATATCATTCATATTCTTATGTACTATGCACAGTATGAGGATATACCGAAGTTTTATACATTTAAGGATATTGATAAGAGTAAGCTCGATGTGGCAGCCATTGCAAGGCATATCTGGGATGAGGATATGGGTCCAAGAAAGAAAGCGGAGTATGTGGATTCTATCTGGGAGGACACAGACGATAATATGCTTCGTTTGTTCTTCGGGAGGAAAGTATATTTTTGGAGACAGCTTGATATTGAGATGATGAAGCTTGGGGATCCTGATATTTTTGAAGTCGAGCAGAATGTAAAGTATGGTAAGCGTGATTTTGAGGATATGTCTCTTTCTGAAATCAGAGAGCACGATCCAAATTATGAAAAAGAACTTCGTGACGGTGCATTTGAAAAGGCAATGAACGAGGACGGATGCTATGTTTGTGCAGAGTGTGGTTTGGAAAGTGAGTATAGGATTCCTTTCCAAGTTGACCATATTGTTCCGCTAAATAAGCACGGAAAGACTGTGCCTGACAACTTACAGGTTTTGTGTAGGAGCTGCAATGCGAAGAAGAGTGATAAGCTATGATGAATATTACGGAATTATTTTATGATTCGTATTCACTTGCATTATTTGCGGTTAGTCACGAGATGGGTAGCCGCAGTGCGATGGATTTTTTAGAAAAAATACATAGAGAAGAGAAGTCTTTTTTGCATCCGGATTATGTGAGTGATAAAAAGTTGTTCTTCTCGGATACGCTATATTGGATGGAATATCTGATAGATAAGGAGAAACTGGATGCGGAGTTTCCGATTGTTGAAAAGGATTTCAAGGCAACAGGGAAAACTTTTGTCAGGGAAAGTGTGATGTCAGATTATCCGGATATTGATTTGTTTTTCATGTTTATGCGGCTTCGTATTCTTTATGTGGACAAGCAGAACTATGAAAGAATGAAATTACGGACACTTCTACGCAGCTACGGATATAAAAGAAGAAGTCCTGCAATAGTAGCACATATAAACAAATGCCTGATATTTTACCACATACAACCTTATCTCAGGGATTATGAGCAATGTGAGATTGAAAAGGTGGATATTGACGATATGATTACATTTAGAGTGTAAGAATAGATATGGAGAGGCTTGATGTATGTTAGGTAGTAACAAAGGAAGAAAACTCGATAAATATGTACCTGATTATGTTGTATATGACTTGGAGACAACAGGCGTTGTGTATTCAAGGGATAAGATACTTGAAATTGGTGTAGTCAAGGTTCGTGGTGGCAAGGTGGTAGACGAATTTGCCAGCCTTGTTAATCCCGAGTGCAACATACCGTATCAGGCTGTGATGGTGAGTGGGATAGATGACGATATGGTAAAGGATGCACCGGTGTTATCAGAAGTATTACCAAAGTTTATTGAGTTTATCGGTGATGATGTACTTGTGGGACATAATATTCATAATTTTGATAATCACTTCATATATCGCTTTTCGGAGGAGTGTTTCGGGAAAGTGCCTGATAATGATTATGTAGATACTCTGCATCTGGCAAGAGGAATATATCCTGATATGAAGCACCATAAGTTATCTGATCTGGTTGATTATTATGGAATAGAATTACGTGGGGCACACAGGGCATTATCTGATAGCAGGATGAATCAACAGGTATATGAACATCTTGCGGTAGATTTGAAGCGGATAGGCATAGATGAGTCAAGGATTAAACGGTGTCCGAGATGTGGAGAGCCTATGCGTAAAAGAAATGGCAAGTATGGCGAGTTTTGGGGCTGTGAGGGATATCCCGATTGCCGATATACGGAGAACGCTTGAATATATGAAGATAGCAACTTGGAATGTGGAAAGGTTAAAACATTATAAAGATATTTCTCTGATATGTCAGGAAATAGAAAAATGTGATGCAGATATTTTTGTGCTTACAGAAACGGATAGCAGGCTTTTACCAACATAACCTTTTTATTATCATACACCATATCTCATAGGAGAACAGGTAGTACGATATGCTGATACAGAGAACCGGGTGTCAATTTATTCAAGGTTTGAATGTATAGATGAATATCCTACATACGATGAAAAAACAGCTATTTGCAGGGAGATCAGGACTGATAGGGGGAATTTGGTTGTATATGGTACAATCATGGGGATATTCGGAAATCGGAGACCTGATTTCAAAGAGGATGTGACTAAACAGATGGAAGATATCAGGAAGTTATCTGTATCCGGGAAGAATACCTGTGTAATTGGAGACTTTAATCTCAGCTTTTCTGATGATTATTATTTTACAAAATTTGGAAGAGATATTGTAAGAAAGACATTTTCTGAATGTGGACTTTCCATCCTGACAGCGGAAAGAGGGTGCTGTGTTGATCATATTGCAATATCAAATTCTTACATAGGTGAAGACGAGATTTTTGTGAGTGAATGGAACTATGATAAAAAATTATCCGATCATAAGGGAATCATGGTGGAACTTGGAGGGATATGATGCAGGAAGCGGAAGTAAGCCTTAGAGTAGCACTATATTATATACAGCATAAATTGACGAATGAAGATGTGACTGTATCAATAGACGGTGCTCATATAAAGACGGGAGAGAAGATTCATTTTGATATATGGAGTTTTCTGAGTGACAATGGATGTAAAAAAATAGAAGGCGATTCAGATCGGTGGCAGGGGAAATATCAGGTTTTCTGTTGTTCCGAGCATATAATCATTACTTCAGAAGCAGGCATTGGTGATGTAAATGTTCAGCTTTTGGATGGAAAGAAACTGTATGTGGAGAGCAAGAAGGGGAAAGAGAATAAAAGCGGTCAGGAGTATCCGCTGATGAGGGAGGCTATCGGGCAGCTTATGACGGGTAGAGAATTGACAAAGGATATTATTCCTGCGGTAGCTGTTCCGTATTCTGACAAGACTTATGAGCTTGCTACAAGGTGGTGCGAGTATTCACAGATAAAGAAGATAGGGATTCGTTTCATCTTGGTAAAAGCAGACGGCGATATAGTGATGATTTGAGGTGGTTGTATGTCGAATGGACATTATTCCGATGATCCGTTGGAGGATTCCCTGTTCCGTGATGATGTATTGCGGATGCAGGAAGAAATGGATGAAGAGATACGTCAATATGAGCTTGAGCACGGTAATGACGGAAAAGGAAGTGTGGGAGCAGCAATTTTGATGCTGTTGTTGCTGGTAGGGTTCTTATTATGGTATATCTTTGGATGAGGTGAGAGATATGATTTGTCCGTATTGCAGGTCAAAAAATGTAATACCAATTATATATGGATTTCCCGGACCGGATATGTTTGTGGCTGCTGAAAAAGGTGAGATTAAACTTGGTGGTTGCGTAATTAGTTTGAATGGAGATGATAATGATGCATATTGTAAGGATTGTAATAAGGAATGGTCTGCAGATACGCTTCAGGTTGATGATATAATAAAGGTTAGGTATGTTGTGGATTCATGTGGATTGGAGACGAGAGATTCTCATGAACGACGGGTATATGAGATATTTCCGGATGGCATTGTTAGACACTATCAGTATTATGGTTATTTAAGAAAAGCGAACTATAAAAAGCATTATATGGTTGAGTGGTCAAAAGTATTGAATCTGTTTGCTGACTTGCGTAGATTTTCAAGAAGTGATTACATGGATTTGCTTACAGAGGGTGATGGCTGTGACGGTGAATCCTATCGGCTGATAATTTCATTTTCTGATGGAAGAAAGTTGAAATATGACGGTGGCTGCTATGGCGGTACCTTTGACTCTAGAGTATATAGCTTTATAAATGAAAATCACATAGGAAATTGAAGGGAAAGTATGAAGATTTTTAACAAAGAGTTGAAGAATAGATTATGATTAGATAAAGTTCCGATTGTAATGTGAATTATTGGGAAGGCAAGGAGGTTTTTATGGAGAAACAAAAGCATTTTTATAGCGTGTTTAGCATTCTATATAAAAACATAATTGTCGGAGAAACAACAGGTAAAAGGGAAGATTTTTATAGGTTAATATTCAATGATTTATATAAAGAAGTGGGCTATGAATATGTTGATAATGATGGTATAAGAAAAGTTACATCGGGTAATATGCCTATACATAGAAAAGTATCAAAGAGGCTTTATTCATTTGACGGTTTTGAAAGATTAAGAAACAGTATTGAAGAGGGTGTTCTTCCACTTGTTAGGAATATAGATGATATTATAGATGGTTTTTTAGATGTATTGAATAAAGATGAGTTTATCCCTCAAGATGATAAGAGAGTATTATTATCAAATGTTGACACAAAGGATGAATTTAAGTTTTCAAGATTTATCACTGCCTGTATGGTGTATTTGGATTATTCAGATTATATGGTTAATAAAGGAAAGGATGGCAGATTAAACATTTCATTTATGAGATTGGGAGAAAGCCAGCCACCTGCAAAATATCCAATTTATATAACGGAAGTACCGTCAAGCGTAGACGAAGTGATAGGAAGAGAAGAAGAAATAATTGCTTTAGAAGATATTGTTATTAAGAGAAAGCGTAATTGTGTAGTGTCTTCTGTTGGTGGTCTCGGAAAAACTGAATTAATAAAAAAGTTTTTGCATGGAGTATATAGTGCTGAAACAACAGACTCTGATATTGATGCAATTGCGTGGATTTCATATGATAATGGTGATTTAAGATTTTCGTTAAAACAGGCATTGAAATTGAAGTGTGATATCGAAGATGTGTGGATGCAGGTACAAGCATTATCAGAACGCTATGGAAAAAGATTGTTGATTGTTATAGATAATGTGGAAAAAGGCGATGATGAGTACTTATCTAAAATTGGTACTCTACCGTCGATTATTCTTGTGACAAGTCGTAGAAGAGATTTGGTTGGATTTGATGATGAACTGTTACTACAGCCGCTTTCTGTAGATAATTGTAGAAGACTCTTTTATAAGAATTATGAATTTGAGGAAAGAGATAACGAAATTCTCAATGATATTATTGAATTAACAGCAAAATTGACAATTCTTATTGTTATGTTAGCAAAAGTTGCCTCTTTGGAGGAGTTTTCTTTAAGGGAACTATATGATAATCTGAAAGAGAAAGGATTTAAGCTTAGCGAAGAAGATGTTTCTGTAAGACATGAAAGATTGGAAAAAGATAAAAGTATTATCGAACAGATATGTATTTTGTTCTCATTGATGAATATCAGCGAAAAAGAACAGAAGTTGCTTGCCTGCATTTCTATAATACCGAATCTGGAGTTTGATTTTGGAAAGGCAAAAAAATGGTTTGGGATAAGGAAAAACTCGGATTTAATGAAACTATATAAGATGGGAATGATAGAAGAGGTTACGGTCAATAAAAAGCATATATATTGGATGCATTCTGTTATAGCAGCATCTGTTAGAGAGCAGAAGAAGGCGGTAATATATGACTTATCTAGGACTTTTGTGACGATATTATCGGAAGAACTTGATTATGAAAGCACAAGCGGACGGGAATATGAGAAGACTTATTTAATACCCTTTTCATGGTCGGTAGCTGACATTATGGAGGATCATTGGAATGATGAAAAAGATGTTGTGTTTTTGGAAAACCTTTTCCATATATGTTTTGCGTGTAGTCATTATTCCCTGTGTGCGAGACTAATTGATTTAATACTTAGAATACAAAAAGCCGGTGATATATTTGATTATAATGACATAGCAAATTCTCTTCGCAATAAAGTGGACTTGTTATTACAGTTTGACAAAGCAGGAGAAGCCGAGAAATTGTTGGCAGATATTGAAGAGTTATTTGATAAGAATAACGCATCTGACGAGGAGCGTAATATTCTAAAGTATCAGTATGCAGTTATGTATCAAGTAAAAGGTCAATTTGAAAAGTCAAAATTATATTATCAACAATGTATAGATGAGGCGGAATCTACAGATTATGAGTATTCAAATAGAGATAAAGCTACTGCATATGCTAATATGGGGAGAATGCTTACAGATAGTGGCGATTATACAGAAGCTCATGATTATTTAAGGAAAGCGATAGAACTACATGGTGAAGATGAAGACGATGCTGATATAATGATTTGCTATTGTACACTCGCAGCAGTATGTACGGAACTTATGCAAATTGGTCTGGGGACGACTTATGTTGAAGAGGCTGTTTCGTGTTTTGAAAAAGTGATTAAATTCCGAGAACAAAAACTGGGGATGCATCATGCTGACACGGCTGTTGCATATCATGATTATGCGTTCTTCTGGTATGTTCTAGGTGTGTATGATAGAGCATTGAAATATAACGAAATGGCATATGATATAGAATATGAGTTGTTTGCGAAACATAGTATAACCAGATTAAGAAGTCTTAATACAAAGGCGTTGATTCTATTTGAAGATAATCAGCAGGAAGAAGCTCTAGGGATTTTTGAAGAAATCATTGCAGATTGCGAGAGCATGAACGCCGATTATATTGTGGATTTAGCAGATTTTGAATACAATTATGCTATTTCGTTAGCTGATTTGGAGTACTACGATAGAGCAAAGGAGATGTACGAGAAATGTATTGATATTTGGAAAGGATTATCAGAGGAAGGGTTTAGAAAACTAGCGGAGGCATATCTGGGTTATGCAAATATACTGTTAATGGAAGGCAATATCAAAGCCGCAAAAACAAATTATGTACTTGCGAAGAATCATATTACAGAAGATTTTTATCTTATGGCAGATGTCATGGATAATATTGCATTATGTAGTATGGCAATGGATGATGTTGATTCATCTGCGAGAGAATTTGCGGAATTGGTACAGTTACTTATTGAATTTAATGCATATGATGAAGAAACAAAATTGAATTTGTGTAATAATTTGGCAGAAGTAATAAAGGCTGATGAAGATATTCAAAAAAATATCAAACCGAAATTGCTGCTATGTCTAAAAGATGATGATGCGAGTTTAAAATACATAAATGATTATTTTTCGGAAATAAAAGAAAATTTAGCACAAAATGTAGAACAGACATATGGATGTTTATCACGTATAATTTAAGCATAGTAATTGCTTAGATGATTGGTGATGGTGTCATTATGAATACACCTGTGGTTCTGGCGATTGCTTAGGGTCATCGGTGTATTTTAATATGAATAAGATTTTTAGATGTTAAAACGCTGTTATTCATTTTAACAGATTCAATTCAAGATGATTTCGAATGGAGGTATTTAAAATGGCAAAATTAGAAAAAAGAAGAGAGGCAGATTTTACTAAGAAAGAAATGATAGAATTAAGCGGTTGTTCCTCGGCACAGGATTTTGATTATAAGATGAAAAACATATCAAAGTATTATGATATAGATTTAAATTTATTAAAAATAGATAGTGAAATTAAAGGAGGAGAAAGTTTTTATCCTGCTGAATGTGGAGAACTTATAGCACTTTTAGTAAGATGCTTTAGAGAGAATCCTGGTGCTAGGACAGGAGCTACTGCACCAGATAGAACCACAGCTTCAGATGTGAAAGAATACTATACATTGTTATGTGATGAAGTAGAAAAACTGTCACCTGAGATAAAAGATATGGTATATATGTTGCCTAGTCATTTTACAACTAAACGTGTAACTGTCTGGACAGATAGAGTGGTTACAACGCTTGTTCAATTTATGCTTCATTATATTAAGGAAATAAATGAGGATATGGGAGCCTTGCTTCAAAGAATATCCGTAGATGTTGATAAATACAACTACAATATGTTTTTTAATCAGTATTTTGTAAAAATGGCGCAGACAGGAAATATATATCCAGACTCAGAATTATCAGATTTAATCAATATAATATGTAATCAAAGCATGGAGATAGATGAAGACGATTATGAGAAGAAACTAATGATGCAGAATTGCAGTTTGGATAGGGCGATTGCTGCTCTGATAAAAAAATTGTTGAACGATGTATCAGATTATAAAGATAATATGAAATTTGAAGATACTCAGATATCGAGAGAAGATTATTATAAAGAATATATCAGTCGGTACTCTTCAGTTGGAAGGGTAATGCAGAACAGAGAGACTCTCAAAAGATATGTTAATGGTGCACTGGGGTGGAAGAATTGTGAACAAAGAGTTTTAGACGGTGATAGAGTTGATCCAAGAGCTATCTCAACGGAAGAAGAAATAGATAAAATAGAAAAGCTGATTGATGAAATGGAATATAATATAAAGAATGCCAAGGAAAGGCTTGCTGAATTAAAAGCTATGAATATGAATGAAAGAGAGGAAGAGGATAGTATCCATCTTCAGATGATAGATAGGATTAACGAGGAATATGTGAAGCATTGTTCAATAAACCGCTCAGATTCTTGTAATCTTGAAAAAATAGTTGATAAATTTGTTGGCAGGGTGCTTTGGGAATTTTTAGACAAAAAATAAAAAAAGAGTTTTGACTAAAGTTTACAATGCTTGCAAGCTGATATAATCATATTAACATAAAAAACGGAGGTGAGTACAGTTATGTCAAACCTAAAAAAGATACGAACCCCTGCGGGAATATGTATAGGTACACATATTGCAATTAATGGAAAAAGAGGGATTCATATTGAACAGCATGGAAAAAAGGATGACCTATTGCCAGAACAGATTGTAGAATTTATAACGGGACGCCCAGTGGAACGAATCATCTTTGCAGATGTTAAACGTGTAGAGAATATGATATAGACAAAATAGACTGAAAATTATAATCTGACTGTTGGAACTTTCGTGGAAACGAATTGGAGATAACGGTTGCTGTCTCTTGAGTTTTGCAGGACAATATACTAGCAAAGCCGGAACAGGTTGGAATGATGTATAAATTGTTTTTGGAATCATTCCTCTTGTTTCGGCTTTTTATATAGAAACAGATTATCACGGTTAATGAATTGAATATTGAAATTATGAAGTCAGGACGATTCGGTGATAATTTGGAACGCAAGTATAAAGAGAAGAAAATGATGGGTTATATGGTCAAATGCTTACAGTCATATTAATACACCACGAGAGCATTTAAGCTTTATTAGGTAATGATTTATTATTTAAACATATGTACAAGGTTGTTCCCTGAATCGGCATCTTTGCATCTATCAGAGACGCTGCTTGAGGAAACAATACAACATATTCCTCTGTAACCTTTAACCAAGGATTGCGACAGTCAGTCGCATTTACCGGTAAATGGCGTTTAGCTAACGCTAATCCTTTCATTTAATTATGAAAGGAGCGTAACACTATGTATGATTTACGTAGAGGCCAGCTCTGGCTAGCAGATTTAGGTACTATCAACGGAAAAGATGATCACATTAAGAGAGGTATACGTCCTGTGGTCATCGTATCCAACGACAGGGCAAATGAGAACAGTCCTGTGATTCATGTTGTCCCTGTGACGACCAAGGTGAGAAGACGCAGTTATCTTCCTACTCATGTATTTCTCAATGGTTTTTACACACCCGGCTTGCATAGCCATAGCGCAGCAACGTGTGAGCAGGTGCAAGCTATTAACACTACGGATCTAATCGAGTATATCGGGAAACTCAGCAGAACGCAGATGTTAAGGATATCTCTTGCGCTTGCAATACAGTTTGCTATCGGAGCGGAAGGAGAGGTGTGATGACTATGGATATGAATGTAGGACATAATTTGCGAAAAATCCGTGAGAGCCTCGGCTTGGACATTGTTGATGTCAGCATTGAGACGGGTTATAGTGAATCACATCTCGCACAGCTTGAAAGAGATAAGAGAAGACCAAGCTTCGATTGTATGATGGATTTGATGAGCTATTATGGTTGCGAACCAAATGAGATATTCGGTGTTGAATCAGGTGGTTCAGATATGAGTAAGGACAAGTCTTATGAAGACAGACTCGATAAGCTTTCTTTCAAGGATAAGAAAAAAGCTATTAAGACGATAGAAGCACTTTTACAGGCATTCGAGGAGGTGGACTGATATGGCAAAGAGAAGAGAAAGACCTATAAATGTAATCGCCTATCTATCCACGGATGGCAATATGTACTCAGCCCTGGGTAAGGAGAAGAAGCAGCTTAGGTACATAAAGGAGTATGCCAATGCGCACAACATCCATATTGTGAGGACTATGAATCGGGACATAGCTGCTAACAGAGATGTATTGAAGCATTTTAATACTATGGCGAGTCTGATTGCTAATGGACATGCAGATGGTGTTATTGTTGTAAATACTGAGGCTATATCTGTGTCTATGGCAGATGCATATTATAAAGTTGGGGTAATAGCCGAGGTTGGGGGTACATTTATCAGTGTTGATGAAGGCAGACTGGCACTTAGAAGGGAGGCGTAGACTATGGCAAAGAGTAACAGTGTATTCAAACGTGGAGATATAGTGTACGCTTCGTTGGGAAACTATCCGGGTTCATGTAAGCAGTCTGGTGAGAGACCTTGTCTTGTGGTCAGTAGTAACCGCAATAACATTGTATCTCCGATTATAACTGTATGCCCTATAACAACAAGGCTCAGGAGAAATCCGATGCATATTTCCATCGGTAAGGATAATGTCCAAGGGTATTTCCTCAAGGACTCTGAGATTATGGTGGAGCAGATAACTATTCTGGACAAAAAGAGTATTATTTCCAAATATGGCTATGTGAAACCTGAATTTATGACAGAGGTGGATGAGATTCTTTATAAGCATCTTGGGCTTGCTGCTCCTTTAGAACACGATCAGGAGGATGATAAGGCAGGTGATCCATCATGACAGATATTGAGAAAGAAATGCTTGAACAGTGTGGTGGTGACACTGTAGCCTATCATAATATGATTGCTTTTGGAAATTTCCTCTGTGAAATGATAAATAAGTATGGAGATAAGATTCTGGAGGATATTGAAAAAGAAGAAAAGGAACAGTCAAAAGAATCGGGGGAGAGAAAAGAAGAACCTCACAGCAGATAGGCAGCAGATTTGGACTGGTAAGAGTTTGATATTGTCAATATTGGTTGACACTTTTTTTACAAGGATATGAATGCCTAAGCTGCAATCCCCAGAGATTCATAATATCTCTGTCGTTTAACCATAGGAGGAAGTCCCTCATTGGCTGAGCATATCCTTCTATTATTCCAGTAACTGATGAAGTATCTCCAGATGAGTGTCTTTAGTTCCTCGATGGTCATTTCTTCCGTATTATGACGGTCATAGAGGAGTTCCTCCTTCATCCTCGCCCACATGCTCTCGCATCGGGCATTGTCATGGCAGCGTCCCCCTGCACTGTTCATGCTCTGGCGGATGCCATATTTGGCAGATGCTTTCCGGTATGCTTCGCTGGTGTACTGCGTTCCACGGTCAGAATGGACAATGGCTCCCCTGAGCGCCGGATACGAGTGGACGGCGTTGTCAAGGGTTCGTTCACATAATACCGCTTTCATATTTGTATCCATTGCCAGCCCGAGGACTGCAGCATCATAGCAGTCAAATATGGCAGATACATAAAGTTTTCCGTCTTTTGCCTTGATTTCGGTTATGTCCGTGACGCATTTTTTCAGTGGCTCTGCCGATGTGAAATCCCGTTTCAGCAGGTCATCCGATTTGCGTGCTTCACGGTCAGCTTTGGTAATTCCGTTCGGTTTGCGTTTTGGGCGGTGGCTGAGTCCGATTTCCTTCATGATACGGTAAACGGTTCGTTCGCCGGGAATGTGGACTCCTTCCGGCTGTTTCAGAAGAAGTGCCTGATACATACGGATTCTGCCATAGGCATCGTTGCATTCATCCTCTGAGGCGATTGCCCGCATGGCATCCGCTAAATCCTGATATTTCCATGGGTGGTCTTTGCCTGCCAGATATTTATAAAAACCCTGCCTTGTTACTTTTAACATCCGGCAGTAAAAAGAAATCTTCCCCTTGATAACGCCGTCCTCAGTTTTTATAGCAATGAACATCATTCTCTGCCTTTTACAGACTTCCGACGGCTGGCGGCGAAAAAAGCGCTTGCTTCCTCCAGAAATTCATTTTCCTCTTTCAGACGGCGGATTTCTTTTTCCTGCTCCCTGACCTGTCTGCGTAGAACTGACAGCTCCTCTGCGAGAGTCATGGCTGTCTGGGGCGTATGTGAACCAGGGCCGGCATCCAGCCGTCCCTCCCTGGCTGCTTTTGTCCATGCGTACATGGTATTTTCGGGAATTCCTAATTCAGCAGCCGCTTTTGCACCGCCGATTTCTTTTGCCAGTTTTACGGCCTGGATTTTGAAATCCATGTCATATTTCCTTTGTTTTTTTGCCATTGTAGTTGCCTCCTTATTTCTCTTTGATTATACATCAAATTCTTGAGTATAAGATGTCAACTAAAATGATACAACATCAGTTTTTTCTCTTATCAGTCCATTTCCTCTTGCAATTATTATTGATTCATGATATAGTTGTATTATAATAGATATACGATAAAAAACAGGTCAACAAATAAAAAGAGGTGGTCGCTTGAAAAAGAAATGCTATATTTATACCAGAGTTTCGACTGCCATTCAGGTTGAGGGCTATAGTTTGGAGGCACAGAAGGCTGAACTTCACAGATATGCAAGTTATAATGATTTGGATATCGTCGGTGAATACTGTGATGCTGGAATATCGGGAGGAAGCATCAGAGGTAGACATGACTTTCAGCGAATGATGGATGATGTAATCAACGAGAAGGATTCAGTATCGTATGTATTAGTCTTTAAATTGTCGAGATTTGGTAGAAATGCAGCAGATGTGCTGAAATCAGTACAACTGTTGCAGGATTATGAAGTAGATCTGGTCAGTGTCAATGATGGGATAGACAGCTCGACTTCGGGAGGAAGGCTGATGTTATCCATATTGTCGGCAGTGGCAGAGATGGAGAAGGAGAATATCACTGTACAGTTTAGTGCAGGCAAGTTGCATAAGTTTAAGAAAGGGGGTTGGGCAGGTGGTGCTGTTCCTTATGGGTATAGAAATGAAAACGGGACACTATACATTATTAAGGAAGAGGCAGAGATAGTAAAAAAGATATTTGAAATGTATGATAAGCAGGGCATTGGAGTAGCTACGATAGTGAATTGGCTAAATGATAACGGATATAGAACCCGTCGGGATAAGCCTTTTAGAAGAGATACTGTTGTATCTGTCATAAGTAATCCGATCTATTGTGGTGATATGTACTATAACCGCAGGACAAATATCAAAAATGCTAAGCCAAAAGAAGTGATATACGCAAAGGGGATTCACGAACCTATTGTATCAGAAGATTTATTCTATCGGGTAAAGGATAAATATGACGATAAGAGCAAGGTAAAAGACAGGGTTGAAGATGAAGATAGGATCAGTATTTTGTCTGGTCTCCTTAAATGTCCTTTGTGCGGTGCCGGTTTAATCGCTCATTATAAGAGGAACAAAAGTCCGATAACAGGGGAACAGGTCAAAACTACATATGGTTATGCTTGCAGAAATCATATGAGAGTAAACGGAAGAACCTGTGAATACGCAAAACAGCTTAATCAAGAAGTGATAGATTCGGCAGTTCTTGAATATGTCATGCGGGTAAGAGAAATGGCATCATTTACTTCGTTTATGGAAGATCAGCTTTTAAGAGCAGATGATTATGAGAAGATAGAGGCTGAGATTCAATCTCTAAGGAAGCAGTATTATCGTGTTGAGAACAAAAAGGACAAGGTGAATAAGGCGATAGATGCCTTAAATGTTCTTGATGATAACTACGATGAAACTTTTGTAGAGCTTTCTGATAAAGTAGATGGTCTGTATGATGAACTTGATTTGATTGAAGATAAGATACAGAAAGCAAAACAGTATCGTGAGAACTTAAGAGCTTCTCGTTTTACATTGGAAAAAGTCAAGTCAACATTAGCGCAGTTTCCAGACATTTACGATAAAATGTCTTGCAATGATAAGCGGGAAATGATGTGCTTACTGATTGAGAGGATTGATGTGTTTCCGGAAAGACGGGAAGACGGAAAAATCATCAAATCTATCACATTCCGTTTTCCTATGTACAAGTTGGATAAGCATGGGAATCCGCAAAGAATGCTTGATCAGACTGTCGGGTATAAAATGCGATGTGACAATATAGGCAGGACGGTTGCAGAGTCAAAAGCTACTTATGCGCAGATCAGGCAATATGTCTGGGATATGCATCAGGTAAGGGTCAATAATCTGTATATTGCCCAAACAAAGCGAAAGCATGGCATTATAGAGAGAAAGAACTATAATGTCACAAAAAAGGGCGATGGTTTCAGACAACCAAGCTGTCCTCAGTATAAGGAGAAATTCATCATAGAGGCATTGAAGCATTTTAAGATGATTGGAAATGAGGTGAAAGCATAAATGGCAAAAAAGAAAACACGATGTTATATCTATATTCGTGTATCAACAGAGATGCAGGTTGAGGGATTCAGTCTGGATGCCCAGCGGGATAAACTCATTAAATATGCAGAATATAAGGATTTTGAAATTGTAAGGGAATACTGTGATGCCGGCAAATCGGGTAAAAGTGTTACAGGAAGACCTCAGTTTATGCAAATGATGGGTGATATTGAAACTGAGCGAGATCCGGATATAGCTTTTGTATTGGTATTCAAGCTCTCAAGATTTGGTAGAAATGCTGCAGATGTCCTCAATTCTTTGCAGATATTACAGGATTATGGGGCAAATCTCATCTGTGTAGAGGATGGAATTGATTCGTCAAAGGATTCGGGTAAACTGACGATTACAGTTCTTTCGGCTGTCGCTGAGATTGAGAGGGAGAATATTCTTGTTCAGACGATGGAAGGCAGAAAACAGAAAGCAAGAGAAGGAAAGTGGAATGGAGGACGACCTCCATACGGATATGACCTTGATGTGAAGAATAGCTGCCTTGTAATCAATGAGGAAGAAGCAGAGGTAGTTAGAATCATCTTTGATAAATATATCCATACGGATATGGGAGCAGAGAGTATCGCAAGTTTTCTGAATGAACACGGATACAAGAAAACCAAGCATTTTCCAAGAGATCTTGACTATTTCGGGACATCAACTATCAAGAGAATTCTTGATAATCCGATATATAATGGAAAGATGGCTTATGGCAGACATACTATGGAAAAGGTCAAAGGGACGAGAGATCAGTATCGGCGTGTGGATTGTGACGATTATATGGTTGTAGATGGTGTTCATGATGCGATCATTGACGATGAAGTATGGAGGTCGGCGAAGTTAAAACATGCTGCGCTAGGACATAAATGGGAAAAACGCTACAGCTTAGAGCATGAGCATATCCTGTCAGGTCTTATCAAATGTCCGGTATGTGGAGCGGGAATGACAGGTTCTGTCAGCAGAAGGATAAATAAGCAGACAGGAGATTACAAGGACGATTTCTATTATAGATGTCACAGCCGAAAGAAGTACGATGGAGAGCATTTCTGCAGTTTCAGAAAGACTTTCAATCAGAAAAAAGTCGAAGCGGAGATGAAAAATCTGATCTCACTTTTTACATGGGATAAGCAGAGTAAAGAGTTCATATCTCAGATGATGAAAGACAGAGTGGATATCGAAAGGCTTGAACAGGAAAAAGAACAGCTCATGGCACAGCTGAAGCAGGTCATAGGTTCTAAGAATAAGCTGACAGAGATGCAGGACAATCTTGATGTAAATGACAGACACTATAATCGTAAATATGCCGATATGTCAAATCGTCTGGATGATCTGTATGACAAGATTGATGAGATTGAGCAAAGTATTGATAACATAGATATAACATTAGAGGAGGCAACAGCACAAAAGGTTTCAGCGAAAGAAATTTATAAGATTCTTGCCAACTTTGATAAGATCTATGATAATATGGAAGATATAGAGAAGAAGAAATTCTTTCATACTTTGTTAGAACGAGTCGAGGTACACGATACTCGTGAGAAGCAGAGTGACGGTATCATAAAGAAGGTAGTATTCAAATTTCCGGTGTTTATTGATGGTCAGTTAGCAGACACCGTAATGTTGACCAAAAAATCTACCGTCGAGACTATTGTACTTTTGTCCCACAAATCCACCAGATAGTGTTATTAATGTAAAAGTGGAGTTTGGAAAAGGTAAGGGGAAAGTGCCGTTGGATGCGATAGCAGAGCGGGCAAAGAAATATCAGCCGAAACCTAAAATTACATATAAAATGATACAGGAATATGTTGAAAAGAAATATGGATTTAAAGTACATACTGCGTATATTGCACAGGTGAAAAGGTCTTTGGGATTAACAATGTATGATGCGCCTAATGCGGTAGAAGAATTAAAACATCCGAGGAAGCGTCCACCGAAAGAGAAAGTAGAAGCGATAACGGATGCACTTAAATATTTTGAGGTAATTTAATGGATGAAAGGATTTATCAGATTGCAGAGCAGATAGTTGAAATACATCAAAAAGCCTATGAGGTTTATTTGTCGCTGGTTGAAGATGTGTGTAGCAGAACCGTGTCAGAGGCTGAATTATCACATTTGTTTGATTATCTACTGGACTTTGCATGTGATGAGAAAACATTGAGATTATACAAAAAAGTGTGCAGAAAATATTTATATGTATATCCAAAATGTATCAAATTTTATATTAAGCGTATAGGAAATGTGGGAAGATGAAAACAAATGACTATTTGGCAGAATATATCTAAGACAAGTAACAGTTACAATGTTTGAGAAAGTTTGTGATATTATTACAGGAGGAGTAATGGAAAAAATAATTAAGGATACAATTCATGCAAATGGGATAGATATTGGTATTTATACACAGGATTTTGAAAATGAATTTATTTCATTGACGGACATAGCTCGATATAAAAGTGATGACCCAACAGCGGTTATTCAAAACTGGATGAGAAACAGGGATGTGATAGAATTTCTGGGATTATGGGAAAGACTTCATAATCCAGATTTTAAACCCCTCGAATTCGAGGGGTTTAGAAAACAGGCAGGAGCAAACGCATTTACAATGTCACCAAAGAAGTGGATAGAAGCTACGAATGCCATTGGCATTGTTTCAAAAGCGGGACGTTATGGCGGAACATATGCTCATAGTGATATTGCCATGTCTTTCGCAACTTGGATTTCGCCTGAGTTCCAGTTATATATTATGAAGGATTACAGGAGATTAAAGACAGATGAGAATAGCCGGCTATCTTTGAATTGGAATTTGAACAGAGAGATTTCTAAGTTGAATTACAGGATACATACTGATGCGATAAAAGAAAATTTGATTCCGCCAGAATTAACTCCTGCACAGATAGCCTATACATACGCTAATGAGGCAGATATGTTAAATGTGGTTCTGTTTGGAAAAACAGCGAAGCAGTGGAAAGAAGAAAATCCAACCGCGAAAGGAAATATGAGGGATATGGCAACGCTGAATCAATTACTTGTACTTGCAAATTTGGAAAGTTATAATGCAGTGTTGATTAATCAAGGGAAAGACCAAAAAGAAAGAATGGAATTGCTTCGGCAGTTAGTTATACAACAGATACAGACATTAGAAACAGTAAATGTAAACAATTTGCCGAATTTAAGAGATAATTCACAGAAGAATGAAAATGTATAAAGAGAGAAACAAGAAATCTATTTTTGAAAAAGAGTATAATTATGAAAAGGGACGATAGGAATTATTGAAGATGAAAGAAATAACATATAAAGAATTAGAAAAAATAGTACAAGAACAACCAGCAGCATTTTTATGTGGAAATGGGTTCAGTATTAACTTTGATAGTGATTTTGCAAATATTTATGACAGACTTTATGAAGCGCATAAATTATTGCTTCGAAGTGGAAAGTATGATGTGAGAGCCAATAATTTATTTAATAAGGTTTTTAAGGATAATTATAAAAATGTCTGTAAGTATATATACACATATAAGAAGAAAGATATTGAAGAAGTGTTTGTGTCTGGCATTTATTTTGCAGAAAGCATTATAAAGGATGCGGATTTGATCAAAAAATTAAATGATAAGGGGTATATTAATAAACTGGTTTTTGGCAAGTCAGAACTTGATTTGGTCGAAAGTATTGCAAGAGTTGGAAAAAAGAGAGGATATAAATTTGTAAATATTGAATATTGGTCGATATTAATATATATGTTTTTTGCTATAAATAAAATAGAGTCAGAAAAGTACGCTTTTCCCCAAAATAATGAATTTATTACTTTAATTAAAGTGGGGAATATTAACAAAAATAAGATTGTTTCGGAGATGGATGACATTCGTCAATTTGCATTAAATGATGGATTCAATACATATTATAGAATGCTTTTTGCAACAGTTATTTTGTGCAATGGAAAGGCTGTAAATTTTTCTGAACTTAGTAATCTTAGCAATTTAAAATTGGACAAAATAAAAAACTTTTTGGATTCTTACAAGGTTTTAATGACTTTAAATTATGACTATATTTTAGAAAATATGTCAATACGACCTGTACAACATATTCATGGACAGTATGTACTTAATGAAAAGGAATATGTCTATTATTAGAGTTTAGGAGTAGGATTAAATTTTGAAACTTATATAAGTTTTTCAGATATATTAATAGGAGATTATTTTATGAATAAAACATTTGCAGGAATAGTAAATGTAATGAATAAGAATCCTCTTAATAAGAAAATAGCCAATATTGTAAAAATAGTCAGTAATTGTATGGAAAAAGATGAAATAGAGGTTGTGGTAATATTTGGGATGAATATTGATAACGACCAACATATAATAAGAGATATTATGCTTCGATTTAGTGATATGCCATCTAAAGATGTTAAGATTATTTATTGTTACTTTACTGAAGAAGACAGAGATACATTTAATGAGCAATATGAAGCATCAATTACTTTTAGGAAAGATGTTAGCCATAAAGTTAAGAAGACAGAACTATTGTACATAAAGACACAAGATATTTTGCAAGAGTATTTTATAAAGTAAAAATCTTTTGAGTAAAGGATTTGATAATATTGGGAATATGCAGTATTTATAGTATTCAATATTAATTAGTGTCTGCTGATTAAGTAGCTATCTGCAACTTCCAACTCTTACATCTGC